>JBHIXE010000120.1:3666-13299 GCA_041984905.1 Verrucomicrobiales bacterium
GAACTATCGACCATCCCTGCGCTGGCAGCCCTGGGACAGCGAGGAGAAGCTCATTACCTCTGAAAAAGACGGTTATGTGCAGGCGGTTGACCTGGATTGCCTCATCAAGATCGCCAGGGAGAGGAATCTCCAACTGGAAGTGCCCTTGAGACCGGGAGACTTCGTGCGAGCGGAAGGGATCCTTGTCACCTGCAGGCACAAGAACGAGCTGCAGCAGGAGAAGGGCGATTGGGAAGAACGCCTCTGCAAAGCATTCTTCATTGCCCCCCAGCGTTCCCCAGGTCAGGATTTTGCCTATTGCGTGCGTCAGTTGGAAGAGGTCGCAATCCGGGCGTTGTCACCTGGAGTCAACGATCCCTTCACGGCGATGGCCTGCATCGATTACCTCGGCGCCGCTCTCTGCAAAGTCGCGAAACGGTCCATGCCTCCCTGCCTGTTTGCTGACGGGGATGGCATCCCTCGGCTCAAGTTACCGGAAGTGAAGTTCGAGGATGTTCTCGAAGATGCGGTCGACCAGATCCGGCGTCATGCCAGCAATGATCTGGAAGTGCTGGAAACGTTGATGCGGACGCTGGGGGCAATTCTGGAAGTCGCAGACACCCCAGCCGAAAGGCGAGCGGTCCTGAAGCAGGCCGAGATGGTGGTGACCAGAGTGCGAGAGGGCAGCTTCGTGAAGGGAGATGACGCTACCTTGCTAAAGATGTACGACGCCATGATCCACAGCGACAAAGGGAGCCAGGGCTAAGCAAAGAAGGCATCAACAGGCCCTGGCGCGCTCCAGCGTCTCACGAACGCGTTCTGCCAGACGCTGTAAGCCAAAGGGTTTGGGCAGCAGCGGAACATCCTGCTCTTGGGGAAAGGCCGCAAAGGCGCACCCCGAAGTGCATGTCGAAGTGTAACCGGAAATGTAGAGGACGGGCTGCTGAGGAGTCAGCGAGCGGATTTGGGAGACGAACTCGGGTCCAGAGCGCCGGGGCATGACCACATCGCTGAGGATCAGATCGTAGGACGAAGGGGCTTGGGAATAGAGTTCCTCCGCTTCCTGGCCGTCCGAAGCACAAACCACCGTGTAACCCAGTTGGTCGAGATAGCGGCACAGCATCTGCTGGATGATGTGCTCATCTTCCGCCAGGAGGATGGTCTCACCGGGAATGGCCGTGGGAGCGGCGACGGATACCTTTGCCATTATGAAAGTTATAACTATTATCGGCGTTTTCCAAGGAAACTCTTGAAGAAGAGTTCCTCAGTGAATTCCCTAAAGATTCTAGGAGCTTCCAATGGGCTCAGAGCGAGCGCACAATGCGAAAACCCAAATCGCCAAGAGGGCAGCTCTCGTTGCGCTGGGAATAGCGCCTGATTTTTCGTGGAGAGAGGAGGAGAATTGAAGGGAGCTTGCCTTCCGGTGATGCCCTCGAATGAGAAAGAGTGCTCGAGGCGGGACTCGAACCCGCACGGGTCTCCCCCAAGATCCTTCATCATGTGTATCTCATCGTGATATTCATGAGATTTTCATACGGCCTTCACATCGATTTCTGAGAAGGGCCTAATGCTCGCAAAATGAATGCATCTCAAGCCGAGTCAGCGGGAAATACGGCAAGGCTCAATCCTCTCTATTTCTTCTTTCTCCCTCTCGCCGTTTCCATCCTCTCTCTGGGGCTGGCGTTCTTGGGGCGGCTCCCAATATGGTTGGAGATTATCCTTGCGGGGGGCTTCCTGGTTGGGCTGCTCTACTTCTTTGTGGGGATGATTGTGTGGTTTGTCAGGAAGCGAAAAGCGGCCGGGTTCCTCTCGCTCATTTGTTTCTTCATCGTCCTGTTCAGCAGTGTACCCATCTCCGCCAGCTACTTGGTGCAAAGCCTCACGGGGCCTGCCTCGGATGATTTTGCCGATGATCTGAAGCTACCCTCCAATGTCATTCTACAGGAACCAGGTGACCTTTCCCAGGGCCGCGAGGGACCAATGGATTCGTTCCAGACGGCCCTTCTTGCTTCCATCGTTGGTTCTGGAGGAGGTGATCCAAGAATCACGACCTCCATTCCCTCACTCGGGGTCCTGCAAGAGAATCACCCGGACCTTCTGCAGCGTTACTTCAGCTCCCATCCCGGATGGCGAGTCTTTGCGGAAGGAAGAAATCGGTTTGCGACTCGCAGGTGGATGATAGAAGGCAAGTGGCAGATTTCTGGCCACGGCTACTACTCAGATTTTGGTGGCGCGCCGGGAAGTCCAGTCTTTCAGACCAAGACCACCCTTGGTTTCACAGGGAAACCTTGGGCCAGAGGAAGAACGGAGATGCTCCCTTCAAACAAGACAGTAGCGCCGTCTTTGGATACCGCTCAATGGGTGGAGAGCCGTATTGCCTTCGACGAAGGAGGCGTGCTTGTCGAACTCTTCGAGCAGTCCGAATTCCCCGAACGGCGCATGACTAAAGCGACCCTGGCCCAACTGGAGAAGGAGCTCGCGCCTCTGGCCGCCAAGCCGACCTGGGAAACGGCAGAGGCCATCCTGCCGGAGGGATTCGTGGTCACAGGTCCGCCATCGATGACTTTGTGGAACGCTTTTCAGGGAGGAATCTACAATGCGGAAATCCGCTGCAATCCTGGAGAACCAGGCATGATCTACCTGAAAGCCTTTGAGATCACCAAGGGGACCCGGCTCTCATCAGACAGCCTCAAGGAACGTGCCAGCGAATGGATCGGCTGGTCTAACGACCCCACAGAGCAGTTTCTGAGCGAGGTCCACTTTACGATCTACGAAGGGGATTGGGGACAATACTACGGTGCCCGCTTTGAGGTTTGGTTTGTCCCTGAATCCGGAAAATCAGAGCGGAAGCTCCTGGAGTCGAACTGGAAAATCGAAGGCTGGATGCGTTGATTCGCCAGCTTTGCTAAGGGGGGCATTAGCACGATACCCCTCAATTTGAGAAAAGAGTGCTCGAGGCGGGACTCGAACCCGCACGGGTCTCCCCACAAGATCCTTAATCTTGCGCGTCTACCGATTCCGCCACCCGAGCATTGCTGTAGAAGCGGGGAGGGTAAGTAATAGGGGCGTTCGCGTTGGGTGCAACTTTTCTTTGCTAGATTTCTGCCTCTGAGCTCGGGTAAAAGCCCGTCACTCCGGCGTTAGCCCTATTGACTCCGGACGTCCAACCCCGGTCCTGTTGCCCTTTACCCCTTGAATACCGAGAAATCAGCGCGAAATCGCTTCGCCATCATCCTCCCTGTCTGCAACGAGGAGGCCTGTCTCGGTGACGTTTTAGAGGAGCTGAATGGCGCGTTGTCTCGTTTGCGAACCGAGGAGAATCTGGAGTTGGTCGTGGCGGTAGGATTGAACGGAACGACGGACGATTCCGGGGCGATCGCCAAGGCGAAGGGGGCCTTGGTGGGAGTGGCAGAGGAGCGGGGATATGGGCACGGTTGCGTGGCGGCGATTGAGGCGGTGCGAGCCGCTAGGCGCGTTACCGATGCCTATGTGTTCTACTCCGGAGATGGTGCGAACGATCCTCGCGATCTGATCCGGCTGATTGACCGGTACCGGGCGGGGGCGGATTTCGTGATGGGGAGCCGGACGATGCGAATGGGGAATTGGCGCCGGCCCTGGGTGCGGAGTATCTCGAATGTGGCGCTGGGATGGTGGGCGTCGCTGCTTGCGATGCAACCCTACTCTGACCTGGGACCCTACCGCATTATCGACCGGAAATTGTTCGAGCAGATGGAGATGCGGGAGTTCACCTGGGGCTGGACGATCGAGCCGCAGATTCTCGCGCCGAGATTGGGAGCGAAGATCGTCGAGATCCCCGTGCGGGAACGGGAACGCGTGGCGGGCGAACAGAAGATCAGCGGCGTGAGCATCGGGCAATCGCTTCGCATCGGCCGGGCGATCGCAGGGGCTGGTTGGCGGGTGGTGCGACGAAAGCTGTGAGCGAGAGCAGGCCTTGAGGGCTACCATTTTCCGCTACTTAAGAAAACCAGGCAGGTTCTCGGTCGAGACGTCATCCGAAGTATCGAACGCACTGTCTTTTCCGGTGGAGTGGGCGGAGATGGAGCCATCCGGGTTCTCCCGGAAGCGAATCGGATTCCCGTGGATATCCAGGAAAATGCCGTGGGGCGCAATCTGGGCCAGTTTCTCTTGGGAGTAGCCGTGGCTGTCGGGACTGCTCAGGGCTCTCACCCAGGCTTCGTTCTCTGGAGGTATGGAAGCGTCAGGGTGTTCTTCACGATAGTCCGCAATGGCTCTCTCCAGGCCACTGAGGAGAATGGCAGGAGCATGGGCTCGCATGAAGAGAACCGCTCCGGCGCCTGCCAGAAGCACCAGCAGCACGAGGATTCCCGCAATGGAAGCGCAGCCCTTGTTCATTCGCTGTCAGAAAAGGACGCGATCGTGATTGGGGCAAGAAAAAGAGTCGCCATAGCCGCTGCTGTTCCCCAAGACCTCCCCTGAGGGAGATGGACCGATCCATCATGCGGACGTGTCGCGAAACCGCAACACGTCCGCTTTTTCCATGGGTATGGGAGGGAACTCTTCTTCCGGCGTGAGCAGGGCTCTGCGGGGCACCTGGACTCTCGGGGACAGCTTTCGAGCCTGAGCAATAGCGCTCTAAAAATCAGCGCTATCATCTCATTTCCAGGTAGAAACAGAAATAGAAAGAGCCAATGGGGTTCATTGCGGAAACCTATGAGGGCAGACCACCAATTTATCTTGTGAGTGTAAGAAGTTAGGGTAATTTAAATATACCCTAACACCTCAACATTATGGCTGGATTTGAAACCCACATCAGCGTGAGCACTGCGCTCGGTCTCACCTACGGCACGGTAGGTTATCTCAACGGCATGCCTCTCCCCACCTGCGCAGTGGCGGCAGGGCTGTGCAGCGTTGGCGGCATGATCCCGGATCTGGATGGAGATACGGGGGTTCCCGTGCGCGAGACGATTGACGTCGTGGCGGTCGGTGTGCCGGCCCTCTGCATTGGGTATTTCCAGGTGTTGGGCCTGGATCGGGAGATGATGGCGATCGCGGTCGCCTCCATGTATCTCTTGATCCGCTTTGTGGTGGCCGCCGTCTTCAAGTCATGGACGCGACACCGAGGGATGTGGCACAGCATACCAGCGGCGATCAATGTGGGGCTCATCGCCTTTATTCTCTGTAGCGGCCCTGAGGTAGAGCATCGTCTCTTCAAGGCTTCGGCGATCGTGCTCGGCTTCCTGTCTCACCTCTTGATGGATGAGATCTACAGCATTGATCTGAAACGCTTCCGGATGAAAAACTCCTTTGGCACGGCTCTGAAGTTCTGGTCCGGGCGAGCCTGGCCGAATGTGATGACCTACGGGATCACCGCGGCGCTGGTGTATCTGGCCTACCAGGATCCCACGGTGAAAGAGTATATGGGGCAGAAGATGGTTCAGCTGGAGGAACTCGGGGATGAGACCGTCATGCATTCAGAATCGCCCCAACCTTGAGTTGGCCGGGGCAATTCTGAATGGCGGAAGGAGTCAAGACGGACGGATCAGGGCTGCAGCGCCTCGCCATCCTGAGGAGGAACCCACCCATCGGGAGCATTGGCGTTCAGGGCTTTGACCACTTCGTCGGTTAGATCATTGAGGCGGTCCGTGGAGCTGTAGGCCACTGTGGGAACTCCCATCATTCCAAAAGTGCGATTGAGGACCAGGTCGAGGTCCTTGGCTTTGGCGATTTCACCGATCTTATTGTAGATCTCCTCAGTCAGGGAGCGTTGGGTTTCCTCGGCACGTTGGGAGAGGCCTGCCTCAATCTTGCGCTCCAATTCAAGGGTTTCGCGTTGCAGGCTGAGAATTTGGCCCCGGCGTTGTTCACCAGTGGTCATCAGGGATTTCTTGCGATCCTCGCTAAAGCCTGGGTCCTTCAGTTCGTCGACCAGCTTTTCCTGTTCCTTGAGCAGGGATTCAAGACGCTTGCGGGGTTCTTCGACCTTTTTCATTTCCTCAAGTCGATGCTCCTCAAAGGCTTGGCGTTCCTCGTAGGTGCGATAGTACATGCGCTGAATGCGGGTGTAGTCGACAAAAGCAATGCGGGGAATCTCCTGGGCGACGGCCGAGAGGGGGCCTGCCGCAAGGCAGAGTGTGGCGATAAGGATTCGAAGCGGGGTTCTAGTCATAGGGATGGTGGATAGTATTGGTATTCAGGTTGGGAATTGAGAAACGATAGCTGCATCCAGTCAATCTCATCAGAGGGTACCGACCAGAAATACTCGGAAGCAATGACGAAGCGTGGGGACGGGGCGGAGAGAGTTGCCTCCATGAGCGCGCTTCGCAAGAGCTGTTCCGGATCCGGGAACATTCCGGGTTGGGGAATCGCGGGGATGAGCAACAGGGAAGTGGTCTGCGGGGACAGGTGGGCAAGTTCCTTTCCCTCGTAATGGTCCCAGATCGAGTAGGTATAGACCGGCTCAATTTCGACCTGCTCTGCCGGGGGAGGAGATTCGACCAGTTGAGGGATGGTTTCCGGAGTGGGAGTGAGCGTCCAGATGAGGAGGAGACAGCCAATCAGGCTGGCCGGGATCAACCATGAGACCAGACCCGGCCGGGGAACGATGACGGGCTCCGGTGCGGCTGCAGGTTCCGGTTGGTCTGAGGCCAGCGTCTCTTTGACCATGGTCGCCTGCGTGCAGAAATCGACGAAGAGAGCCCGCGTGTGCGGACTTTGCTGGAGCGCCCAGTTCAAGGCGTCCATCTCATCTGGAGCCAGACTCTTGTCCAGATACCGGGCAAAGAGTTCCAGAAGAATGTCGTCCTGATTGGGAATGGGATCCAGATTCATAGGCCCGAATTGAGGCGATGCTCCATGCAGATTCGAAGCTGGGAGTAGGCGCGGGCCAGCGTCTTGTAGACCGTCGCCGCCTTGCGCTGCAGCCGGAGTGCGACTTCAGCACCGGGAAGGTTCTGCCCGTAGCGCAAGCGGATGACTTCGCGGGTCTTGGGGGTCAACTGCTTCAAGCAGGCTTCCAGCGCCCGTAGCTGGTCCACCGAACCGCGGGGAGCTTCCTGGGGTTCCTGTTCCGCCAACAGAGCGAGGGTTTCCTCGGAAAGGAAATGGTCCTTCCGCTGGCGAGTGCGGATCAGGTCGATCGATTGATTGCGAGCGACGGTTCGTGACCAGGTCAGCACGTCCTTTTCCGTTTCGAAGGTTTCCGCTCGTGCAATCGCCTTGACGCAGGTGTCCTGGAAGATGTCTTCCGCCGCATGATTGTCGATCACCAGCGCCCGGATGAATCCGGTGAATCGAAGGCGATCTTCAAGCAGGGTGCGAGCAACAGCGTCGGCGGTCATAGTGGTGGTCGGAGGTTACAACGAGGCGAACCAGTGGATGTGGACAAAGTGCCCCAGTTTTTTCTCGACTCCAGGATAGAAGCGAACGGGAATTTGAGTTTTCCTACGGGGAGGGCCATGCTAGCTGTCTTTCCAATGAAGCGCCCCCAAACCCTCTTCTGTCTTTTCGCTCTGATTTTCTGTGGAATCGCGTCAGCGCAGGACGCGACCCGCCCTAACATCGTGTTCGCCATCGCGGATGATTGGGGCTGGCCTCACGCCAGCGCTTATGGCGATCCCGTGGTGAAAACGCCCACTTTCGACCGGGTAGCGAAAGAGGGGATCCTTTTTGAGCATGCCTACATTTCTTCCCCCTCCTGCACGCCATCTCGCAACGCGATCCTGACCGGTCAATATCACTGGCGGCTGGGATCCGGCGGCAATCTCTGGAGCACCCTGGACACCAGGCACCAGACCTACCCCCATCTCCTGGAAGACCAGGGCTACTTCGTGGGCAGTTGGCGCAAGTCCTGGGGACCTGGAGACCAGAGCAACTGGGATCGGCCTCCCGCGGGAACGGTCTACAAGAATCCCACAGACTTCCTGGAGTCCTGGTCGAAGGACAAGCCGTTTTGCTTCTGGTTCGGCGCCAGTGATCCGCACCGTCCCTACAAGGCGGGCACAGGCGTAGAGAGTGGGATGGACCTCAGCAAGATCGAACTCTTCGAGCACTACCCGGATAGTGAGGTGATTCGCAGTGATGTGGCGGACTACTACTATGAGGTGGAGCGTTTCGATCGCGAGTTAGGCGAGTTTCTGGATACGCTCGAGGAAATGGGCCTGACCGAGAACACGCTGGTGATGATTACCGGAGATCACGGGATGCCCTTCCCGCGTTGCAAATCCAACCTCTACGACTCGGGGGCTCGGGTGCCTCTGGCGGCACGTTGGCCCAAGGTGATCAAACCCGGCCGGGTGATTGAGGACTTTGTCAGCACCACGGATCTGGCGCCTACATTCCTGGAAGCGGCGGGCCTCTCTCCGTTGGAAGAGATGACGGGGCGAAGCCTCCTGAGCCTGTTCCAGGCAGAGGGTTCCGGGCAAATCGACCCCAAGCGGGAACACGTCTTGACCGGAAAAGAGCGGCATGTGCCCGGCCAGGAAGCGCCGGATATGGGCGGCACACCGATGCGCGCGATCCGGACCGATGACTTTCTGATGATTCGCAATTATCACCCGGAACGCTGGCCTGCGGGGACTCCGAATTACGAGAAAGCGGCCCTGGCAGGCGCCTGGCTGGCGGATTGCGACAATGGGCCCGCGAAGACCTATATGGTCGAGAATAAGGATAAGGATGAAGAGCACCGCAGGAAGTACGAGTTGTCCTTTGGAAAACGGCCGGAGTTCGAGCTCTACGACTTGAGCAAGGATCCTGGTCAGATGCACAACGTGGCGGCCGACCCGGAGTACGCGGAGGTACTGAAGAAGCTCAACGAGCAGATGACGGCCGAGTTGATCGAGAGCGAGGATCCGCGAGCGCTCGGTAAAGGGGATGAGACTTTCGATCCGGTGCCTTACCTGGGCGGCGGGCCCAAGCATCCCAGCGCCTCCAAAACCAAGAAGAAATAGACCCCAGGGACACGATGCTTGCCCGCACCAAGACTGATGCTCGCGATGTGCAGGTGATGATCACCTGTCTCTGTGACATGTTCTTCGATGACGTCGCCAAGGCTACGGTAGAGGTTCTGGAGCATCTGGGATGTGGGGTTGAGTTTCCCGAAGCCCAGACCTGTTGCGGTCAACCCGCCTTCAATGCCGGCGACTGGCCCGCTTCGCGAAAGGTGGTGCGGCATACCCTGAAGACCTTTGAGGGCCAGAAACCGATCATCGTACCCTCTGGCTCCTGTGCCGCGATGATGTTTCACGGCGCGCCCCTGGAATTTGAGAAGGAGCCAGACCTGGAAGAAGTCCAGGCAGTTGGGAAACGGACCTGGGAGTTGGCGGATTACATCGTCAATTGTCTGGGGGTCAGGGAATGGCCCGGGGAGTTTCCTCACCGGGTCGCCTTTCACCGGTCCTGCCACTCCAGGGGCACTGGGAGTGGAGCCGCGGTGGAACAACTGTTAGGCTCGATCAAGGGATTGGAACTGGTGAGCTTTGGCGAAGGGGAGCAGTGCTGCGGATTTGGGGGAACATTCTCGGTGACCTTCCCGCACCTGAGCGCCACGATCGGAGAGCGGAAGCTGAATCAGATCCTGGAGGGAAGTCCAGAGTATCTCGTTTCCGGGGATATGGGCTGCCTGATGCATCTCGGCGGCATGAGCGAACGTCAGAAGCAGAAAGTGCCCATACTGCA
>JBHIXE010000121.1:0-404 GCA_041984905.1 Verrucomicrobiales bacterium
AAAGAAGAGCTTCTTGCGGGGACCGGCGGTCTCAAAGGTGCAATCATCCTTCTCCGCCGTGTCGTCCCCAATGCGGATCCGGCAGCGGATCCTCTCGGTGTCTTAGACGAAGTGTCCGCCCTGGCTGGGTTCACGAGACAAGGGGGTAGGGACGTTGCACTTGCCCAGGGTGGGGACGATGAGGTCCTCCTGCTGATAAATCGGGCGAATGCAGCTATTGGTGGATTCCACGGTTCAATGAGGTTGGGGCTTTTGGTGGATGCCAGAGCTGGGCTACCCCTGGGGTGAGCAACCGGATCCTGACCTATCCTTATTAACCCTTGCCGGGAACGAGAGAAACTGCCCGGCACCATGCAGCGCTTGCACCTTCGATCTTCACGGGCAGGCAAGACACCCAGAACCCG
>JBHIXE010000121.1:414-13296 GCA_041984905.1 Verrucomicrobiales bacterium
TGATCCAGGTTCGCCAGTTTCTCGATCTGACAATATTCCTTTTCGATCCCCGCAAAATGAGCCGGCCAGATGTGGCGACCATCCCCGGTGCGTTGGTACTCGGATTTCATGGCCTTGAAGGGGCGGTCCAGCGTGTAGGCATCGATCCCGATGACTTTGACGCCCTGCTCCACCAACCAGAGTGTGCTTTCGCGATCGAGCCCCGGTTGTTCGAAGTATTCCTTGGAGTCTAACCGCGCATCCGCACCAGTTTGGAGCAGCACAATGTCCCCGGGCTGAAGCTGGTAGTCGATCGCTTCCAAGGCGCTCTCCAAATCGCAGATGGAAATGATTTCGCCATCGCTCTTGTGGCGAAAATCAAGCCGGACACCCGGAGCAAAGCACCACTCCAACGGCACCTCATCGATGCGCTTGGCCGGTTTCCCTTCCGAAGTGGCCCCGTAATGGTAGGGCGCATCGACGTGCGTTCCGGTGTGGGTGATCGCACTCACTTTTTCCAGGGCCCAACCCTGACCATCGGAATACACCAGATCCTTGGACTTGGCTCCCAACAGAAAACGCATCTGTAGAGCGCCCATTCCGTGACCCGTGTAGCGAATCTTGGGCGGCAAAGGTTCGCTGACCGCTTTGTGCTGAAGTGGCACGCTAAGGTCGATAATCTGGAGGCCGGGGATCATTCGCCGAAGGCAAAGATGTTGAGCCCCTTTTTGCGGGCGCGCTCGCAGATCTTGCTGAGGAGACTGAGGGTCTCGGTAGTGCGCGGATCCTCGATCCGTTGCCGCGCCTCCTCCACCTCTCCACGGAGACCGATGACCGAGGCTTCCAGAAAGGCGGCGTTCTGATAGAAGTCTGACAGGTTGTAGAACAGCTGCAGATCGTAGAGCGGGATGTCCGGATTGAAGATGCGCTGATGGATCTGGTATTCGATGCTCAAATCTGGATCGAGCTGCCGGGCTTCGGCTTCCGTTTCGGCCACAGTGATGGTGTAGGGCATTGGGCGATATGGCAGGGTGGTGTGTATGCCAATCCCATACCAATGCGGGGATCTGTCAAACGGTGATGGAAGAATCCCGTCTCCCGCGCAATTTCCGATGGGACTTCTCGGAGAACTGACTTATTTTTGCTACTATGGCTGATCGCGTTGAAACTATCCCTTTCTCTGATCTGCATCTTGCTCCCAATGAGCGAGTCGAGAGCGCTGAGGTCAAAGGCGATAATGTCATCGTGACCATTGTGCAGAAAGACGTCGGTAGAGATCCCGTCCAAGCAGGGCTGGATTACTTGTCCTTCACCAAGCAGATAAGGGAGGAAAACCAACCGATTGACTGGGAGCGGTTTCGGGATGAAGCGGATGCCAGAACTCGTGCGATTCTCTTCGATGATATTGAGGAATGAAGGTGTTCCTGGACACAAATATCATCCTCGATGAGGCGCTGTCTCGGCCTGATTTTGACCAAGATGCTCGTTCAGTGATTGAGTGGTGTATCCGTCATGCGGAGGAGACATATGTTGCCTTTCACACGCTTACAAACACCTACTATGTGCTGCGGGGGCAACTTGGTAATCAGGTCGCTCGGTCCGCCCTTCGGAAGTTATTGGGTTGGGTAGTATTGGCTCCAGCCAGTCAACGTCAGTTCGATGCAGCTCTTGTGGGCGACACCGGTGATTTGGAGGACGCTCTGCAGTGTCAATCCGCCTTGGAAGCGGGCGCGGACGTCATTGTCACCCGGGATCTTCGTGGATTTCGAGATTGCCAGCTTCGAACGTTAAGTCCTGCCGACTTCCTTGCAGAAGTCCGGGAGACCGAAGGTTAAGACCGAATCTACTGTGCAAGAAACCGACTATCACGACCGCTTTGGTGGCTTGGGGCGTCTCTATGGAGGCGACTCCCTTGATCGCCTGCGCCAGGCTCACGTCTGCGTCATTGGCATCGGCGGTGTCGGCTCTTGGACGGTCGAGGCCCTGGCTCGTTCTGGGGTGGGGCGTCTCACCTTAGTGGATCTGGACGACATTTGCGTGACCAATATCAATCGCCAGCTCCACGCCCTGGATGGTCAGATCGGCAAATTCAAAGTGGATGCCATGGCGGAGCGGGTAAGGCTCATTCACCCTGATTGCGAGATCCAGACTCGGAATGAGTTCTTCACGCCTCAGTCGGCCGAATCGATCCTCGGCGGCGATTATAACTACGTGGTCGATGCCATCGATGCGGTCGCGCATAAAGCCCTCTTGATTGCCGAGTGCCGTCAGCGCGGCCTTCCGATCGTCACCTGCGGGGGAGCCGGGGGAAAACGGAGCGCCGCCGCAGTGCAGGTGGATGACCTCGGCTTCGCCACCAACGACCGGCTTTTGAAGATGGTCCGCAAACGCCTGCGCCAGGAACATGGTTTTTCCCGGGATGAGAAAGAGCCCTTTGGCGTTCGGGCAGTCTTCTCAACTGAGAACGCCGTTTATCCCTGGGCCGATGGTCAGGTCTGCGCCACGCCGGAACCCGGGTCCGAACTTCGCCTCAACTGCGATGCGGGCTTGGGAACGGCCACGTTTGTGACGGGAACCTTCGGATTTGCGGCGGCGGGCGAAGTCGTTTCGGCGATTGCCCGCGGCAAGCTGGACCAGTCCTGACTTTCCCCCTACCATTATGCGAGCTTGACGCTTGAGGGGAACTCCCTGAAATTCCGCTCCTCCTAGAAATGCACTCCTTTCGTTACCACAACGGCCACCTTCATTGCGAAGAGGTGGATCTCCAAGCCCTCGCAGCGGAACATGGCACTCCGCTTTATGTCTATAGCGCAGGCACCATCCGCGATCACTTCACCCGGCTCCAGTCCGCTCTGAGCGAGTTGGATCTGCTGGTCTGTTATGCCACCAAAGCGAATTCCAACCTGGGAGTGCTCAATCTCTTGGCTGGGCTCGGCTCTGGATTTGATATCGTGTCAGGCGGCGAGCTGTTCCGCGTGATCAAGGCGGGTGGCGATCCTTCCAAGTGCACCTTTGCCGGGGTCGGCAAGACCCGAAAAGAGATCGAGTATGCCCTGAGTCAGGGGATCTTCTGCTTCAATGCGGAATCCGAGGCGGAGGTCCGCTTCATCAATGATGTGGCAGGGGAGATGGGCAAGGTCGCGCCCGTGGCGCTTCGGGTGAACCCGAACGTGGATGCCAAGACCCACAAATACATCTCTACCGGCAAGAGCGAGAACAAGTTCGGGATCGATTTCGCGATCATTCGCGATGCGTATCAGCGAGCCAGCGAACTGCCGAATGTGCAGCTCAAGGGACTCCAGATGCACATCGGCTCCCAGCTCACCAGTATCCAGCCCTTCGTGGAGGCGGTCGAGAAAGTGAAGCCGCTCGCTCTGGAACTGAAGGAGAAGCACGGCATCGAGTTCTGGAGCCTCGGCGGCGGGATGGGGATCATTTACCAGAACTCGCTCGCCAGTGGGGAACTGAACTGGTGGAGCAAGCAGACAGAGAAGCCGCTCACCGTTGAGGAATACGCTTCCACGTTGTTGCCACTACTCAAGGACGTCGGGCTCAAGGTGGTGCTGGAACCAGGCCGCTTTGTCGTGGGCAATGCCGGTGTGATGATCACCCAGGTGGTCTACGAAAAGCGCGGTTCCGCCAAGACCTTCAAGATCGTGGATGCCGGGATGAACGACCTGATCCGGCCCGCTCTGTATCAAGGCCATCACGATATCGTGCCCGTGGCCGAGCCCCAAACCAAGGAACTGGAGAAGGTCGACGTGGTGGGCCCAGTGTGCGAGAGCGGGGATTTCTTTGCTCAGGATCGCGAACTGCCACCCTTGGCGGAGGGCGATCTCATCGCTCTGATGAGTTCCGGCGCCTACGGATTTGTCATGGCTTCCAACTACAATTCCCGGCCTTTCCCGGCGGAGATCCTCATTGATGGTTCTAAGGCCAAGGTCATTCGCAAACGCCAGACCTACGATGATTTGATAGCTGGAGAAGAAATTCCCGTCTGAGTTCCAAACGAATCCCGGCTTGAGTCCGCCGCCACACTCAGGCATCTTAGCTTAGAAGTCCGCTCCCCATGAATACTATCCGGATTACCTTTCTCCCTGCACTATTGGCCCTGACCCTGTTTGGGATGGTGGTTCCCTCCTCCAGCATGGCCCTCAAGCTCTTTGGCGGCCCGCAGGACGGGGAATACATCATTCTCAGTGGCGGCCCCGCCTTACGGGAATGGGAGGGGTTCCGCAGCGAGCCCATGCAGCATGACAAGTGGTGGGGCAATTTCATCCGCACTGCCCGGGTGCGCCTTGTCGAAGTGAGGAAAGCGGGTGGGCCGGATCTGGACATTACCTGGATGGTGTATCGCAAGGGTTATGAGCTGCGCAGCAAAGAGGACGGCGAGGATCATATCTCCAACATCATCTCTGTGCGGGACCGGGAAGATGTGAAGTGCAAGCTGGTCTGGTTTGATACCACGGACCAACTCATCAACTACCTGAACAATGGCCCGAGCGGCAAGAGCCGGGATGACTACAAGATCCTGGGCTTTGAGTATTTCGGGCACTCCAATAAGTACTGCTTCACCTTCGATTACAGCGGAAACGTCTTGGGAGCTTCCAAGGTGTTCCTTCACCAGGATGACTTGTCCCGGCTGAAGAAGAGTGCCTTCGCACGGACCGCCAAGGCCCGCAGTTGGGGATGCCACACCGGGGAGGCGATGTCTCAAGCTTTCCGCAATGCCACGGGCATACGGATGTATGGCGCCATTGGAAAGACCGACTACAAGTACATCTACAAGAACGGGGGATCGCTACCTCAGCTGTCGCCCGGTGGGAAGTGGACCTACTGAGCTGCTCTTCTGGCCCACTACAGCAGGTTGAGCCGCTTGAGGATCTCATCCGTGAAGGGGCCGTTCCGACTTTGTGAGATCACCAGGAATTCCTCGGCACGGGTCAGGGCCACATAGAAGAGACGCCGCTCGGCTTCAGGGGAGGTGTCCGCATAGGTTGCAGGGCATTCGTCGGCAAACAGGACAAAGACGGCGCGATACTGCAGCCCTTTGGACGAGTGGATGGTGCCCACTTTGACGCTTTGGGCCGATATCTGGCCATGCCGGTCATGGCTCGGATCATTGAGCCAGGTGACCTCAGGCTGAGTTGGCAGATCTCTCAGTCTCGAGATGAGGGACATGATGACGGGAACATTCGTCTTGGTGCCTGCCCGGTAGACGATCCCGATGTCTGCAGGACGCAAGGCTTCCACCGGGTGGCCTTTCCAGGTTCCTTGCAGCAATCCGCCAATGATGTCGACCACGTGAACGACCTCTTCCGCTTTGGAACCAGCCCGGATCAGGACGGGGTGGGGACCGCCGGCGCGAATTGCATTCTTGCTCCGCACTTCAAGCGCTCCAATCCCATCTTCCGTTTCCGGTTCTGATGGATCCGTGGTGAAGCCCTCCGCCAGCACCAGGATCTCCGCCGTGTTCCGGTAGTTCTTCTGCAGATGGAAGCGGGAACCGATCGTCCGGCCAACCGCATGGATCCCGACATCTTTCCAGCGAATGCGGCTGCGGCGATACAGGCTCTGATGGCCGTCACAGACCACGATCAGATCCCCTTCGTCGGGATCCTTGATCCACTGGAGCACGCAGCGAAACCAGGACGCTTCAAAGTCCTGGGCTTCGTCGACCAGCACAGCGTCATACTTGCGAGCTTCGGAGGTCCGGCCTTCCTGCAGATGCTTGAGGAGCCGCTCCCCAAAGTCCGCATCGGACTCCCTGGAGTCCTCGGCATCGTTTTTCTTGAACCGGACTCCACTGTGATAGGCCAGCGAGTGAAAGTGAAGCACCGTGACATTCACGTGGCCCCTGAGCGCGGACTGCAGAAAGGACGCCAGCGTTTTGTTGTAGCAGAGCAGCAGGATCTTCCAATCCGGGTGCCGGCGGGAAAGATGCTTGGCGCGGGCAATGAGGATCAGGGTCTTGCCGGACCCAGCCACCCCGGAGATGATGCGATGACCGGACCCGAGAGAAAGGGAGTGCTCTTCCTGCTTGAGATCCAGCACCTTCAGATCGGGGAGAGGATCGTGCGCTGAAGGCTCGAATTCCGAGGGTTGCCCTTCGAACAAGACCTCCGGATGGATGAGGTAACGCAGGACGTTGACCTGTTTTTCCGTCATGGGCTCGATTTCCCAGAAGGGATCGAAAAACCCTTTCATGAGGGTGCGCAGCTGATCGCAGTCGAGGGTCTCCCAGCGGTCCAGATCGTCCTTGAGCGCCACGCGATTAGTTGGAAACGCCAGCCGCACGTTGTCGTTTGCGTGCCTCTGAAGCGTCTGCTCAGTCACGTTGGAGAGAATCCCCATGCAACTGAACGGAAAACGGAATTTACCTTCATAGCGGCCAGCTTCCTGGAGAAGCGGCTTGGAGTATGGGCTCTTCCTGCAAAAGTCGTGGAGTGACCACATGTATTGCCGCGCCTGTTCGATGGGGTGATCCACGGTCTCCTTCCGGTCGCCTTCCCGTATGGTCACGGTGGTGGGGGTGGCACTCACAATCCTGGCCCGGGTTTCCCCGGACCCCGCATACCAGCCTTTCACCTCGATTACGATGACGCCCAGGTCTGGCGCGATGATGATAAAGTCCGGGTGCCGGTTGTAGATCAGGGGCTCGTAGTAAATGAGCCAATCCTCAGGGAGCTTCTGAAGAATCCTGGCGACCCGCTTCTCCGACTTGGTGGCGTTCGGAATGCTCTCGGGGATCAACGTGGCCATAGCCTTCCCAGACTAACGGCTGATATGGATCTCCCTTCAACCTGGAAAGATTCTTCGCCCTTTGAGACTCCCGATCAGGCAGCCTCGCAGGTGCAGAGCTTGGCGATAAAGCCACACCCATCACAGCGGGAGCAGGCTCCACCGCAGGCGGCGGGCAGACCGTTCAACACGCGCCGAATCCGGCATTGGCAAGCGCCGCAGCAGGTGCCCGCCTTGGTTTGTGCGCTCACCTCAGACACCGTCGACGCACCGTTGATTTCAATGGCCGTGCGGACTTCCAATTCGCTCACGCTGTTGCAGGCGCAAATCAGGCTGTTCGCTTCGCCCTTGAACAGGGGCTGGGACTGGGGAGAGGAATGGGACACGTTTCGGACCTGGTGGAAGATCTAATCAGTAGATGATGCAGAAGGTGGAATGTTGCAACCAATTTTATGAGACTGAGTCTCAGTATCGGCGTTCAACCTATTCACCATCTTTTTCTTCGCCCTCTTTCAACTCGTTTGCTGATATTCGATTCGCGCTTCCAAATCCTCGAATCGAATCGGGTCGGTCGTGTGCTCGAAGGCTTCCTGTCGAGCGGCCCTCAGAAGGGAATCGACACTTCGGAATTCCAGCCGCAAGGGCATTTCCACCGGGGGAATGCGATTCAGTTGATCGCTCACCACCAGTTTAAGCTGGGGCTGCAGCCAACTGCGTAACCGGTAAAACATGAGATACTGCTGCGCTTCCGCACTCTTTCGGAGAGAGGTAAACTCCCGCAGGAAAGACTCCGGCTCCGCAGCGCCGAAATTCTGCAGGACCCGTCTCAGCTCCAACAACTGGTCGAGTTGAGGAGACCAGGAATGGCGGCACTGCTGGTGCAGGGATTGATCGATCCACTTCACACCCTGGTTGGCGGGTGGCGTGGCGCGCAAAGGCTGGAAGTCAGCTGACATGGCAGGGACAGTTATTGGGACGGGCCGTGAAACGGCTGGCAACCTGAACCATGAAAATCGAAAAGAAGAGAGACTTCAAGCAATTAATGATACTGAGACCCAATCTCAGATAGTGGCCAAGAAAACGCAGCTTTTACGCTGCGAATTTGGGAAGGAAGTTCCGCCGGGGCCGCTGAGAAGGTGCACATAATTCAACGTACCCCGACGGATTTGGGGGGGAATGCTACTTCAGATTACTTTTGAGCATCCAAAGAAATTTCTGGTGGGTGGCGATCCGGCCAATGATCAAATCTTCGGTCTCGGCATCGCCCTGTTCGGCTGCGAGTTCGCGGGCCTTAAAGGCATGCTCCAAAACCTTCTCATGACCCACCACGAGCGATGAAATCCAGTCTCTGGCAGGGCAGGAAGCACCGGACGGTCCCTCGGGGACATTCGTCATTTGGGCAAAGGTTTTCAGGCCGCCAACGGAATAGTGGTCGAGAGCGCGTACGCGTTCGGCCAGTTCGTCAATGGCCTCAAAGAGGTCCTTGTATTGTTCTTCAAAAGCCTCGTGGAGTTGATAGAAGTTGGGGCCTTCCACATTCCAGTGAGCGAGGTGGGTCTGTGCCATCAAGGCATAGGACTCCGCGAGCATCTGGTTCAAGGTAGCAGCGATCTCTGTTGTCGCACTGTCCTGAACGGGGTTGGTGGTGATGGTACTCATAATTTGGTCTCCGGTTTTGGAACAATAACGAGCCAGCGGCGGATTTCGATGCACGCAGGTGTGATTCCAACGGCATCTACTCGATTGGATGAAATCTAGGGAGATTCCTTACGGATTTCAGGCAATCCGACAATGTTTGGGCGAGCCGGAGTCGACGTCCTCGGAGATCTGAGTAAGCTGGGCTCCTCAGAATCATCCAAGCCACATGCGAAACGACTCTCACTACGACTGGGAAACCCGGTTTCTCGACCTCTTCCACCGATGCCTGGATCGCTATCGCAGTGGGGACGAGGATTTCACCACCTACTACAACAAAGATGATCAGGCGTTCCTGATGTCCATTGGCTACAAGCCCCGTGAGTTCTTTGATTTCGTAGAAGACTTTGGAGATGGGGGAGATCCAAACCCGATCCAGGCTGTGATGATTGCTGCTGTTCGCCGGGATTACCTCTACACCATTCAAGAAGGCAAGCTGAGCGCTTACGAGTTCCCAAACGCGGACCTTCCCCCTAAAAGCGAAGAATACGGAGGCATCCGCTGGTTGCCGCGCATCATCCAGAAGGCCCAAAGCAAACTCCGCGGCGAACTGGAGCCAGATACCATGTACTGCTGCGGGGGGGATCGGGGATTTCTCCGTAATTACAATATCCACCCCGCGGATTTCCTGCGCGTGGTGTGGGCGGCGGATGGGGATCGGGACTCTATTCTCGACTACGTGAAGAGCCGTTAGGCGAAGCTCTCTCCGCTCTGCATCATCGCGTCGTAGCGGCGCTGCATTTCCTCTGGGGTCACGTCCTCGATGTGATGCCCGATGGTCCAGCGGTGACCAAAGGGATCGATGACGCTGCCAGAGCGCTCGCCATAGAAGTGATCCTGCGGGGCTCGATCCAGGGTGGCGCCTGCTTCGACCGCGCTTTGAATCATCGCGTCAGCGTCATCCACATGCAGATGGATGGAGACGGAAGTCTTCCCGGTGTTCCTGGGACCATAGACACTGAGTTCGGGATACTCATCGCTGAGCATGATGGAAATGCCGTCGAGATCGATCTCGGCGTGGCCAATCCGGCCGCTGGGTTCCGTCAGCCGGAATTTCTCTTTCGCGCCAAAGGCCCTTTCATAGAAGGCGATCGCTTCGGCGGCATTGTGGACGTGAAGGTAAGCAAAGACTTCTTGGACGGACATGGATGTCAGGATGGGTTGTTTCCTACCTTTGTAGCCGGTCGGTGACCTGAGGTCTTGAACGAAATTGACCCCAAAAGTATTTCGAGTGGGCCGTCGCCGCTCAGAGACATGCGCTGAGGACCTAAGTGGATGGGGGGTGACCGCAGGGAATCCTCGGAGAATCTGGACCACGGATTTCTTTCCAGGTGAGTGGCGACCGCATTGGTGTGAGGTAAGGGACGCTCGTCTCGCCGCTACGCGGCTGATATTTTATTTGGTTCCTTCCGTGGGTTCGCTATCGCTCACGCCACGGCTATTCATGGTTTCGGCGCTCCGCGCCATTTGGTGTCCAAACCATTCTGGGGTCCCAAAACGGTTAACGGAACGGCTAGAGGAACGGGGAGCGGAACGGCAGCGGAATGGCTTGGCTTGATGCTGTAATGACGCCCAAGCCGGACGCCTCCTCGATTCTGGCTTCGTCATCCGAAGAGCCTATCGGAAAGCTGACCTTCCAAGGTCCCGGTGGACGCCCTGGGCGATCAGGTTAATCCGGACTCTAGGGAGAGATCTCTTCGCCTGGACTCATCGGCACATGGTGACTGGAGACAATGGGCCGACGCCGATAGTCTCCCGGGCTCATTTCCGCGAACTCCCGGAACTCACGCGTCATGTGCGCCTGGTCGCTGTAGCCGCAATCGAAGGCGATCTCCGCCAGAGACTCGGATGGGGATTGGTACAGCTTCTCCAACACGCCCTGGAATCGCCGAAGCCGAAGATGAAGCTTCGGGGACATTCCGACTTCCTCGCGAAACAGGGAGATGAAATGCCGGTGGCTCAGATTGACCGATTCCGCCACGGAGCGAATGGATCTGCCGCGCTCAAGCACTGTCAGGGCGTGGGCGACGTCTGGACGAAGGAGTGCGGCGCTGCGCCGAAATCTTGCGATCAAATGGTGTTCCAACAGATCGAGGCGCTGATGGGGATCAACGAGACTCTGGAGTTGCTCGCAAAGATGGTTGGCAGACGGTCCCCATAGATCTTCCAGCAGATGGTGACCTCCGGCCAACGCTGAGGTGGTAGATCCCAGGAGAGCTCTGCAGGCCCCTGGGTGCAGTAAGACTCCCACAGTGTCTCCACTGGTGCGAAGATGCTTGTAGTAGGGTTGAGCGCGGACTCCACCAATCATGGCATGTCCCTGGAGGGCGTGGTGGCCCTGATGCCGGTCCAGGATACGAATGGGCCCCCCAGAGAGGCGAAAGACCAAGTGGGTGGAACCAGTTGGCAGCATCCGCTCGAAATCAGGGCCATTTGACTCCGAAGGTTCGTCTGGGGTCGAAGCCCAGAGAATCTGGATCAAGGGGCGCAATTCTGCCGTTGGCAATCGGGTCACATTCATCGCGCTTTGCCAGGAGTCGTTTCCGTATCATGAAGGAGGCGCGAGTAAGCCACGTCGAAAACGCCAGCGTTATCGAGACTGGCGTCTCCTTCACATATCTTTTACAACATCCTTACCGGCATCTGACCACAAATTGGCGGAAACTGTCATCGTGGGATTCATGAATCGAACACTTCATTCCCTGTTACTCTGGATGACCTGCCTCGGCTTGGGGACGGGCAGCACGTTGGCGCAAGACGCGACTGCTATCGGACACGGTGGGGCCACCTCAGGCCCTGATGGAAAGCTGTCGACCGTGACCATGTCGGCAGCGCTCGCCAATCCCTACCTCCTGGCGGGTCAAAAGAACACGACCTATCTCAAAGTGGGATTGACCGGGCAGGAGTTGGATCTGGCCGAACGTCCGCCGGTCAATGTGTCCCTCGTGATTGACCGGTCCAGCTCCATGAGCGGGGAGAAAATCGTTCAGGCGCGGGAGGCGGCCAAGATGGCGGTGCAGCAACTGCAAGCGGACGATATCGTATCCATCGTTTCCTACGATTCGAACGTCGAGGTGCTGGTCCCGGCAACGAAGTTGACGGACAAGGCCAGGGTCCTGCGGGAGATCGATCAGTTGGAAGCCCGGGGCTCCACGGCTCTCTTTGCGGGCGTGAGCAAGGGGGCTGCCGAACTACGGAAGTTCCTCACCCAGGAACGGGTCAACCGCGTGATCCTGCTGTCCGATGGTCAGGCTAACGTCGGCCCCAAGAGTCCAGGGGAATTGGGCGAGCTGGGAGAAGCCCTCTTCAAGGAAGGGATCTCCGTGTCCACCATCGGTCTGGGGCTCGGTTACAATGAGGATCTCATGGTGAAGCTCGCCATGAAAAGCGATGGCAATCACGTCTTTGTGGAGGACGAACAGCAACTCGCGGCGGTGTTTCAAGCCGAGTTTGGCGATATCCTCTCCGTGGTGGCTCAGGAGGTCGACATCACCATACGTTGTGCAGATGGGATTCGACCCGTCCGCGTGTTAGGCCGGGATGCGGACATCTCAGGCCAGGAAGTGCGGTCCTCACTCAATCAGCTCTACAGCGGTCACGAGAAGTATTTCATCCTGGAAATCGAGACGCTTGTGACAAAGCCTGCGTCAGGTTCTCAGCCAGCAGCCGATGTGACCGTGCGCTACGCTGATATGGCGACTCAGAGGGAAGTGGATATCCAAACCCAGGTGAGCATGGCGTACACCAGCTCTCCAGCAGAGGTGGAAGAGAAGCTGAATCAGCCCGTGATGGCGGATGCCGTTCTCCTGCTGGCCACGGAACGCAATCAGCTGGCCATGCAACTGCGGGACCAGGGAGAGATCGAGCGCGCCAAGAAAGTGCTGTCTGACAATGCGGACTATCTCTCGGAGAACGGACTTCGCCTGAAGTCGGAGCAGCTCTTTGGATACGAGGTCCAGAATCGAGGCCAAATCGAGGCGGTGGGTAACGATGCTGAATGGGGGCGAGCCCGCAAGATGATGTCTGAGCAACAGATCTCCAACTTTGCCCAGATCGGGCATGGGGGACTTGAGGGGAACATTACTGTGAATGCCAACGGAGACATCACGGTAATGGAGGTGACGTCTGAGGGCGGCAAGATCCCGGCAGATTCCATCAATTTGAACGTCAGTGGCAATATCGTTCTGGAGCCCCAGACCAAGTCGGCGGTCGCCAGTGCTCCGGAGGCCAAGTCGGAGGAAAAGGCCAAGAAGAAAGCAGGAGCCAAGGTTGACGCGGCGGCCGAGCCTGCCAAACCGGCTGAGGACGCGAAAGTTGGATTCTAAATAGCCCTTGAAACCCCGTCTCCTGCTCATCTTTGCAATCATCGTGCTGCTCCCAGCCGGGTTCATCACCGGGCTGGGGTGGCGCGTGAGTCATGAGGAGCAGCACCGGGTCAAACGCCAACTCATGGAGGTCATCTCCGAG
>JBHIXE010000122.1:0-6028 GCA_041984905.1 Verrucomicrobiales bacterium
AGGGAGATGAGCCTCAAATCTCAGGGCTTTGTTGATGGACGAGGGGCACAACGAGCGGCAGAGTCGCTCGCAGAGTTTTTAATGGTAGGGGCGACCTGATGGACACAATCGCGATTGAGAACCATATACTGGGCAAGGGACATCCCTGCTTCATTGTTGCTGAGGTAGGTATCAACCACAATGGTGACCTGGACCTGGCGAAGGAGAGCATTCGAGCGGCAGCAAAGACAGGCGTCGATGCGGTGAAGTTTCAGAACTACCGGACGGAGGACTTCATCTCAGACCGGACTCTCACCTACGAGTACATCTCTGAGGGAAAGACGGTTGTGGAGCCGCAGTATGACATGTTCAAGCGCTGCGAACTCACTCCCGAAATGCTGAGAGAGCTGAAGACCGTTTGCGATGAATGTGAGGTGGTCTTCCACAGCACTCCCACGGGTCAGTCAGGCATTGATGAGCTGGTCAAATTGGGCACTGGAGTTCTCAAGAACGGATCCGACTACCTGCTCAATCTTCCGCTGATTCGAGCGATGGGGGAAACAGGATTGCCGACCGTGCTTTCGACCGGGATGGCTACCGTCGCCGAGATTGACGATGCGGTGCGCGCATTTCGCGAGACGGGGAACGAAAAGCTGATTTTGCTTCTCTGCACCTCTTCCTATCCGACTCCTCCAGACGATGTGAATCTCCTTCAGATCCAGACGCTCGCTCAGACCTTTGGTTGCCTGGCAGGCTTTAGCGATCACACGGAAGGGATTGTGGCTTCGGTTGCGGCGGTGACTCTCGGTGCTTGTTTTGTCGAAAAGCACTTCACCATCGATCGCAGTCTGCCGGGCCCCGATCATCGATTTTCCTCCGATCCGGATGAAATGAAAGCTTTGGTAGATGCCGTCCGCACTTGCGAGAAAAACCTGGGTAACAGTCGGCTCGGACCCACGGCCAGTGAAGAGCTCGGGCGCCGGGACTTTCGGCTCTCCTGCGTGGCTGCGAAGGATTTGAGCGAGGGCCATCAGCTAACCGAGGCCGACGTCGTGTATCGGCGTCCGGGGACAGGCGTACCTCCCGGTCACGCCTATCTGCTCTTTGGTCGTTGCTTGGGAACAAAGGTCAAGGCTGGGGACGTCCTGAAACCCGAGCATTTCAGAAACTAGAATCTCAGTGCAAGATGTCTGATCATTGGTTGGTAATTGGCGGTGGATTTCGCGGGATCATTGGTTCGCTATTACTCGCGTCGAAAGGCAAAAAGGTCACCCTGATCGAAGGAGGCAGGGCCTTGGGAGGGGTTCTGAGATCTGTCGAGATGGACGGCTTTGTGTTCGACAAGGGGTGCCACCTTTTCAGCAATGAGGCAGACACCATAACGGAAATCATGATGGAGATTCTGGACGGGGAATATGAGCCCGTTCACGTGAAGTATGCCTCCATCATCAATCGAAAGAAGACGGATGGTTTCGCCATTCCCGATTTTTGCTCCTTTGGGGAGGATGTATCCCGGCAGGTGCTGTGGGAGATCCTAGAGGCTGCAGCGGCACAGCCATCTGAGTCCAGGAATCTTCAGGAGGTCTTTGACAAGAGGTTTGGACCAACCGCGGGAGGGTTGCTGACCGAAGCGGCACGAAAGATGTACAGGCTTCCCCCTGAGGAATTGGATGCGGGCGGGTTTGGGCTCTCATTCTTTCATCGCATCCGGTTCATCGAAGACGAGGCAGCCCTGGTACTGAAGCAAAGTCCACCACTGGATGAGCGCATTGCGGCTTCCTCCCAGAATGATCCCCTGAAGTTTTACCGGGATACCGCCACCAAGCACGATTTCCGGAACTATTATCCCACTGGACGTGGGTTGTTGAAGTTCTGCGAGAACGCGGAGCGCAAACTGGCAGAAGCTGGTGTTACGGTCCGCTGTGGATCGCCGGTGGAGAGTCTGGAGTTTGGCGATGACTGCAAGGTGGCATTTGAGGGAGGCGAGACGCTCACAGGAGACCGAGTCTTGTGGACGGGAGAAATTGAAAAGCTCACTTCCATGTTGCGGCTGGAGTCCGCAATCGGGGACTACATCAAGCACGTCCCCATGGTTCTCTACTACTTCGTGATCGAGCGAGGAACAGAGGGCCCGTATACCTATCTGCATAGCTTTGACGCGGAGGACATTGTCTTTCGGGCTTCCGTCCCCGGCAGCTATGTGGAGGACAGTCCGTGTCCGGAAGGAAAAACCTACGTGTGCTGTGAGGTTCCAACGGATATTGGTTCTCCGGAATGGGAAAACAAAGACGCCTATGCGAGCAAAGCCTGGGAGGAGCTCCAGAGGCATGGGGTCGTAACCGGAGATCAACCGTTGGATACCAAAGCCTTTACCATTCCGGTGACTTACAAGATGCCCAAGATTGGCTATTGGACGGAACTCGAGCAGATCGAGGAAGTTGCCAACAAGGAGCCGCGACTGATCGGAGCCACTGAGTGGGACTTTTCCAAAAATGATATCATCCGCACCATCTTGCGTTGTGTCGACTAGGGGCGAGACTGAGCCAACCGAGTGAAATAGAGCTGACTATGCCGGAACCTTTTTTCATCCAGGAGTATCGGAACAAGGCCGAGGACGAGAGCCAATTGGTTCAGTCCGGTCGAGGCCGAAAGTATGAGGTGGTAGACGTGCTTCATGCGGTGCGGGAGGCTCTGGGCCTGCTTGAAGTGGAGCGGGAACATGACGTTCTCAACATTGGCTGTGCCAATGGTCTGTTTGATATCGTGTTGAGTGGATGCTGCCGCACGTTGGTCTCCGTAGAGCCGGTCGAAGAGCTGGCCAAGATCGCAACGGCGAATCTCAGCGAGTATGCCAACGCGACCGTGAAAGTGGGGCATGCGGGATCCATTCCCTGCGACGCAGAGAGTTTTGATCGGGTATTGCTGACGGAAGTTATCCAGCTCATTCCGGCATCGGAGTTCCGAGGTGCCTGTGCGGAAATCGTCAGGGTGATGCGAGGGGGCGCGAGAGTGGCCATCGGGTCGATTCCCAACTTGAACTACCGGGACGCTTTCTTGAAGGACTACCTGGAAGGAGTCCGGAAAGCCGAGCACCTCACCGAGGAAGTCAAGGAAGCAATCATCGAGGGCAATCTCAAGGCGAGCTGGTATGATCCTGACGAGTTGATTGCGCTCTGGGCTGAACTGGGCTGCAAGGCCACCATGATTCCGGTGAAGTCCAATCATCCGAATGCGGATCATCGATTCCACATGATTGTGGAGAGGTAAGGGAAAGAATTCCCAGCAAGCACAGTGCCGAAACCGACAAGCTAGAATCGCAAGACTTCATGGTGGTCTCCATCAATCAGCCTGCCTACCTTCCCTGGCTTGGTTACTTCGAACGAATTGCCGTTTCCGATCTGCACATCGTGCTGGATCACGTGCAGTTTGAGAAGAACAGCTTCACAAACCGGAACAAGATCCGGACCGCGGAAGGCTGGACCTGGTTGACCGTGCCGGTTCTCACCAAAGGGAAGTTTGGGGATCTCGGGATTCACGAGCTTGAAATCGACAACCGGAGCAATTGGCGGGGCAAACACTGGCGGGCAATCACGCAGAATTATGGGAAAGCTCCTCACTTTCAGGAGCATGCCCCATTCTTTGAGGAATTGTATGGGCAGGAATGGACGCGCCTTGGCGAACTCTGTGATGCCGCGACCAGCTACCTGCTGAAAGCATTCGATATCGATACGCCACTTCAAAAGAGTTCTGGAATGCAGCCTGAAGGCGCCAAAGATGATTTAGTCCTCGACCTTTGCCGTAAGGCAGGTGCAAAGAGCTATCTCTCAGGTGCGTTGGGCAGGGACTACCTCCGTGAGGAAATCTTCGAGGAGGCTGGCGTTGACGTTAGGTTCCAGGACTACCAGCACCCCGAGTATGAGCAGGCCCGCCGTCAGGGCTTTGAACCGTACATGGCGGCGATCGACCTGCTCTTCAATTGTGGCCCGGAGAGTCGAGCCGTTCTTCTTGGATCATGAGTCCACCTTCATCCGCCATCCATTCATGTTTCAGGTAGAATTTCAGGGGGATTCCACCCTTCACGTGCGTCCGGCGGACAAGTCGGACACGCTGAGGTTCTTTCATTGGCGCAATGATCCGTGGATTGTCTCTCACGGGAAATCCAAGTCCACAGTGGAAGAGGCGGAGCATGTCGAGTGGTTCCAGCGTGCCTTGAATGATCCCAATCGCTTCACCGGGGTCATCTTGGTGGATCATCAGCCTGCTGGCGGAATCTTCTTTGTTCGCGAAGATGATGTGGCGACGATTTCGATCTACTTGCTGAAGGACTTTATTGGCCGTGGGTTTGGAACCCCGCTGATTCGGCAGTGTTCGATGAGGATCCTCGAGACCTGGTCGAATGTAACGGCCATCCGGGCGGAAGTGCTGTTGGACAACCAGGGGAGTGCTCGTGCGTTTGAGAAGGCAGGCTTCATCCAGACGGGTGCCGGCGAAGATTGCCTGGTTCTGCATCTGAATCGGCTGGAGACGCCCCGAGTCATCCCGCACAACCGCTTGACCTTTGACTTTGCTGAGAGTGCCGCGGCGGCGGATGCAACGGCCAGCGGACGTTGGGTGAATGGCCCCTGGCAAGACGCCCTTGAGAACCGTCTGGGGCAGATGGCCGGTGGTTCGTGGTCTGCTACATCATCGGGATTAGCGGCGCTCAAGCTAGCCTTGGGGTGCTTGAAGCTGGAGCCTGGGGACAAGGTTATGGTTCCTGCCTATTCCTGCGTGGCCGTGGCCAATGCAGTGCTTTCCCTAGGCGCAGAGCCGATTCCCGTAGACGTTTCCGGCGGCGGGGATTGGAACCTGTCTCCTGAAGCGGTTGCCCGAGCTGTGGATGACAGGGTGAGGGCTGTGATTGTGGTCAACACCTTCGGCCAGATTGCCCCTTACGAGCGCCTTCGACAGGTGACTTCCGTGCCTCTTATTGAGGATGGATCCCACGGGTTCCAGATCCGCAGTGGCGGAGAGAAATGGAACATTCAAGGGGACCTGGCGATCACTTCGTTCTACGCGACGAAGCTGATCGGTTGCGGGCAGGGCGGCGTGGTGATGACTCGAGATCCAGATCACTTGGAGAGCGTCCTCGACCATCGGTCTTACACGGACAAGCCGCCTTCAAGTCTTCGCGATAACCTGGGCCTTTCCGAGATGGAAGCCGCCATTGCCTATCGTCAGCTCGACAAGTTCCACGACCTGCTGGCGAGGCGACGACAGCTGGCGGAACTCTACGAAGAATCCTTGGCGCCCCTGAGCGAAGCGGGGCTTCTTGGTCTTCCGGCCCGGGGTCAAGACGAAGTCTTTTACCGGTACCCCATCGCCTTGTCGGAACCCAGTGATCTTGAGAAACTCCGGGCTCACTTGGCCCTGCACCACATCATTGCGGAGCGGCCCGTGGAGTTGTGGAGCAGCGATCCAGCTCAGGATTTTCCCAACGCTCACCAAGCCTACGAAACACTCCTGTCCATTCCTCTCTATCCCAGTCTCTCGCTTGACGATGCCCGTACCGTCGCCACCACTATCCTGAACTTCTTCCAAGCCTGATCGATGTCCCAAAGAAACGAAAACATCGTGTCCTATTACGAGGATCTCATTGCCAAGCATGGTCATCATCCCCGGTCGTGCGATTACGGGAGGCCGGAATCTCAGCAGACCAAGTTCCGTGTTCTCGCTGAAGTCGCGGACTACTCAGGCAAGTCGGTTCTCGATGTAGGATGCGGCTTTGGGGACTTCGCAAACTACCTGGGAGAGCGCTTCAGCGATTTTACTTATCACGGTGTGGATATCACTCCTTCCATGGTCAAGACCGCCTCGGAACAACACCCTCAGCACCAGATAGAGTGTCGTGATATCCTGGCTTCGCCCCCGGAGCGGACTTTCGATCTGGTGACGGCCAACGGCATCTTCTATCTCGCGGGGCCCAATGCCATGGATTTCATGAAGGAAATGCGCTCTTAAGATAATCCTTTTTAAATAACTGCCCTATTTTGTCTCCAACAGTCAAGCA
>JBHIXE010000122.1:6038-13294 GCA_041984905.1 Verrucomicrobiales bacterium
TGATGTTCTCCCTGGCCACGGAGGCTGTTGCGGTCAACACCCTGAGCACCTGGGCTGATTTCCAAAATCCAGACGAGTTCTATGCGGACCCGGCGCAAACCCTTGAGTTCTGTCACAGCCTAACCAATTCAGTAACGCTGCGCCACGACTACATGAATCACGACTTTACCGTTTATTTGTTCAAGAAGCAGTGAATAATCCCACTCGTTAATGAACCTCACTTCCACCCAACCTGAGAAGGTCTTAGTGCTCGCGGCGCATCCTGACGATGAAGTGTTAGGCTGCGGAGGGACCATCGCGCGGCTTTCACAAGAAGGTCACGAGGTGCACATTGCGATCCTTGGAGAGGGAATTACTTCCCGCTATGAGAATCCGAGTGCGGCAGACAAGGCCCTCCTGCAACAGTTGGAGTCGAATTGTCAGAAAGCCGCGGAGATCATGGGCGCCAAAGAGCTGCATCGGCACAACTTCCCCGATAACCGGCTCGATTCGGTCGATCTGCTGGATGTCGTCAAAGTGGTCGAGGATCTGATCGACAAGGTGGAACCCGCTGTGGTCTACACGCAGCATGGCGGCGACCTGAACATCGATCATGTCTGTCTGTATCGCGCCACCCTGACCGCTACCCGTCCCATGGCGGGCACTCCTGTAAAGGCCCTCTATGCCTATGAAGTGGCTTCCTCTTCCGAGTGGGCCTTTCAACGCTTCAGTCCCCAGTTTCATCCCAACGCTTTTGTCGATATCGCGTCCACGTTGGAAGTGAAGGTGCAGGCGATGCAGGCCTACGAGAGTGAGAGTCGGCCTTTTCCTCATCCGCGGTCGCCAGAAGCTCTGCGAGTGCAGGCCCAGCGGTGGGGAGCCACGGTGGGGGTAGGTGCAGCGGAAGCGTTCGAACTGATTCGCAGCATCGCTTGATGAAGTATCTCCTTTTACCTGCCGAGCTTCAGGTTCGGGAATTCTGGGGCCGATTGCTCATTGCACTGGCAGCGGCGGAGAAGGGCGCCTGGTCCATTGTGGGGGATCAGGTCACCATCTGGGAAGCCATGCCCTATTGCCGGCCTGGCTTGATGTTTCTGAAGAGTATTCCCCCGCACAAGCTGGATTGGTATTACGAATGGAAAGAGAAGGGCTTCCGCTTTTGCTCCATGGATGAGGAGTCGTTGGCCACCTATCAGTATCCTGATTTTCCGCTTTACCGTTTTTCCAAGGAAACGGTGGAGATGGCCGAGCAGATCTACTGTTGGGGGACGATCGACTACGACTGCATCACTCCCCACTATGAAGAGTCCAAGGCCAAATTTGTAAAGACGGGGAATCCCCGGTTTGATCTTTGGCGGGAACCCCTCCGACAGGTGCACCAGGCCAAGGTGGACAAGATCAAGGAAAAGTACGGGGACTTCATTCTCGTGCCCTCCAACTTTTCAGGAATCTTCCACGGAATGGGGAGGGATTTCGTCATCAACCAGGCCATTCGCATGGGAGTGATGAAGACCCAGGAAGACATTGATAAATTGGTCGCAAGGCAGGATCACACGGAGAAGTGCCGGCTGAAGTATGTGGATTTGATCAAGGAGTTGGCCCAGACCCGGAAGGTGGTTCTGCGCCCCCATCCATCCGAGAATGAACATCGCTGGAGAGATTGCTTCGCTGGAGTCGAAAACGTCGCCGTGGCTCATGAAGGGGAGATCGCGCCTTGGATTCTTGCTTCGGACCTGGTGCTGCACCACGGGTGCTCAACGGGGGTGGAGTCCGCTCTGCTGGGGGTGCCCGCCGTCGCCTACCTGCCCTTCCGGGATCCCCAGTATGATGGGCATCTTTCGATTGAAGTGTCCTGGGAGGTGGAGGATTTTGACGAGGCGCTGAAACTCTCGCTGGATCCGAACTTGGAGTGCGCCAAGCCTCGGGTGGATCTGGATGGTCTCCTCACTCTGGACGACAAACCTGCATTTGATAGAGTCGCTGAGCAGGTGCTTCAGATCTGCAACATCGATGGGAATCCGGATCTGATCACGGAATCGAAAGTGGCTTATCGGGCACTTCGGGATGTGAAGTCTGTCAAAGAAGAACTCTTGAAGGCCAAAGCCGCGACTCGAAAGGCCAAAGAGGACATGAAGCGGGCCAAAGAAGCCGCTCGCAAAGCCCGGGAAGAGGCGAAGCTCGCCAAAAAACAGGCAAAATGGGCCAGGCAGATCGCCAAGGCAAAGCCCTACAAGCTGTCCTGGTGGAAAGACCTGCTGGACGGGGGAAAGGAGTTGAGCGAGACGCCCAATCCCACATCAGACTCACCCGAGGCCCCTCAAACTCAGGAAGCAGAGTCCGGCGCCAGAGAGGGACGCATTGAGAAATGGGATCGGGTAGAAGCGGCTGAGGTGGAGGAGTTTATCTCCACAGCTGGCAAATTGCTGGGCCGCTTTCAGCATGTTGCCGTAACGGAAGTAGAGACTAACGTTTTTCTGATTCATCCAAGACAAGACTGAATCACCGCAGAAGTGGAGGCATGCGCCGTCAGTCAGCAAAGCTGTTTCAGGTTGCTTCTGAGGGTTCTGTCGCCGACTTTCCCGGCCTCACGACGGGTAATTACGTGGGAATCAACGCAGAATGGATTTTTGAACAATGCTTGATGGCGCAAGGATACTCATCACCGGAGGGACTGGCTCCTTAGGTCACTGCCTCGTACAGCGAATTCTGGACGGGTATTCTCCCGCACGACTGGTGGTCTTCAGCCGGGATGAGTTGAAGCAATATCAGATGCAGGAAAAGTTTCAGGGACACGAGAACCTGCGTTACTTTTTGGGCGATGTGAGGGACCGGGATCGGCTTCGCCGGGCGTTTCAGGGGATTGATGTGGTGATCCATGCTGCTGCTCTCAAGCAGGTGCCTGCTGCAGAGTACAATCCCATGGAGTTTGTGAAGACCAACGTCCTGGGCGCGGAGAACGTCATCGAGGCAGCCATTGATGCCGGCGTGAAAAAGGTGGTCGCCCTGTCTTCTGACAAAGCCTGCGCGCCCATCAATCTCTATGGGGCGACCAAGCTGTGCTCCGACAAGCTCTTTGCCTCTGCCAACAGTTACGCAGGACCCGCCAAGTTCTGCTTCACGGTTGTCCGTTATGGCAATGTGATGGGATCGCGGGGCTCGGTGATTCCGTTCTACCTGGAGAAGCGCAAGACCGGGGTTTTGCCAATCACAGATACCCGGATGACGCGATTCAACATCACTCTCAATCAAGGGGTGGATCTGGTGCTGAAGGCGCTGTTCGATGGATTTGGCGGAGAGATTTTCGTTCCCAAGATTCCTTCTTACCGGATTACGGATCTGGCGGAGGCCATCGGCCCGGACTGCGAGCATAAGATTGTGGGGATCCGGCCCGGGGAGAAGGTGCACGAAGAGATGATTTCGCATGCGGACGCATTGACCACCATGGATCTGGGGGAGTGCTTTTCCATTCTACCTTCCGCCAATAGCCGGCTAATGGAGAAGTATGAGAGCATGAAAGGGGTGTCCCTGGTCCCGGAAGGATTCTGCTACAACTCGGGGACGAATCCGGACTTCCTGAGTGTGGAAGAAATCCGCAAATTGGTTCGGGATCATGTGGATCCCTCATTTGAAGTCCTCGGCAACTAGCAGAGTGTCCCTGACAAGGCCTCCAGATCTCGAACCCTCCCAGAATCAACCGCGTGCTCCCTTACGGAAAGCAATCCATCGTTGAAGCGGATATTGAGGCCGTGGTGGAGGTCTTGCGCTCGGATTTCGTCACTCAAGGGCCAGTGGTGCCGCGTTTTGAAGAAGCGGTGAGCCGATCTTGTGGAAATCCTCACGCGGTGGCGCTATCGAGCGGAACCGCAGGATTGCATGTAGCGCTTCGCTGCCTGGGAGTCGGGCATGGGGATTGGGTCTGGACTTCGCCAATTTCGTTTGTGGCTTCGGCCAATGCGGCCCGGTATTGTGGCGCCAAAGTCGACTTTGTGGACATTTCCCCAGCCACCGCAAACCTGTGTCCCGATCACCTGGAGCAGAAGCTGAAACAGGCCGAGCAGGATGGCGTGCTTCCAAAGGTGGTGGTTCCCGTCCATTTTGGAGGTCAGCCCTGCGAGATGGAACGGATCGCGCAACTGGCGAAACAATATGGGTTCCGAGTGGTGGAAGACGCCGCTCACGCATTAGGGGCAAGCTGCGAGGAAGAGCCGGTCGGGAGTTGCCGCTGGTCAGACGCTACGGTTTTCAGCTTTCACCCTGTCAAGATCATCACCACTGGGGAAGGGGGAATGGTGACCACGGCGGATGCAGCCTTGGCCCAGCGGATGGCTGAGTTTCGCACCCATGGAATTACAAGGGATGCGGATCGAATGCAGGGAGAGAGCGATGGGCCCTGGTATTACCAACAGCTTGAGCTGGGATACAATTACCGGATGACCGATATCCAGGCCGCCCTGGGAGTCAGTCAGATGGAGCGACTGAAGGAGTTCATCGTTCGGAGAGGTGAATTGGCGAGTCTCTACGACGAGAGGCTGCAGGCGTTGAAGGGATTTTGCCTGCCTTTGGATCGCTTCGAGGATGTTGCAAGTGCCTGGCACCTGTATGTGATTCGCCTGTGTGGCGAGGCTTCCACGAAGCGGCGGGAGGTTTTTGAGCGGATGCGGGAACTGGGAATTGGCGTTAACGTGCACTACATTCCCATTCACCTGCAGCCTGACTTTGCCCAATACGGCTTTCAAAGGGGCATGTTCCCGTTGGCGGAGTCCTACTATCAGAGCTGCCTGACCCTGCCACTATTTCCAGGGATGGAGGAAGCGGATGTAGATACCGTGGTTGCTGCCCTCCAAAAGTGCGCCGCTGAATTCGGGAGATTGAAGGCATAGAATTGTTGAGTGAGGATTGACGTTATGCAGTCGGGAGATCCATCGGCGCCCAAGCCCAAATTGATGAGTGTCATCGGTACTTACATGAAGCCGGAGATGCACACCATCTATCGGCAGGTGGCCAATATTAAGGGGTTTGAGCATATCGTGGTGGCAGAGCGCGTCGAGAATTTGGACCGGTTTCCGTTTGAGCCAGTGGTCGTCTTGGACCGATTGCCTCCGGGAGGAAAGTCCGCCGTGTCGCTGGAGGGATTCCAGGAAATCAAACCAGCTCCCCCGGTTGGGCCGACTCCTCCAGGAAAGATCAAGCTGCCGGAACGAAACGCCTTCGTCCGCTTCTGGTATGGGAAGGTTCGGAAGAAATGGCCTCCGAACAAAGTTCCTCTGTGGATGACTCCCAGCCATCTCTCCAAGGTTCTGGCATACCGGGTGAGGCGCTTCACCTTTCGGTTCGATTATCGGCATTTCGAGAAAGCTGCGACGCGATACGAGCAAAAGCTGGCGGCGCACTACCGGAAGAATGCTTCAGAGAAAAAGAAGAAGCTCGGGAAGTATGAGTCGAAGTACGACTTGGTGGCAGCGGCTAAGAAATACCAGCCGGACGTGATCCACATGTATTTCGGAAACAAGGCGACCTACTACGTCGACCAGATGAAGGAGATTGGGATTCCCTGGCTGGTCTCCTTCCATGGGGCGGACATTGCCAAGGGGATGGATGACCCCGCTTATGCGGAGCGGTTTCGGGACATGCTTGATTCCGCGACTCTGGTATCGGCTCGTAGCGGAAAGTTGATCAGCCAGTTGGTGGAGCACGGTTGTCCCCCAGAGAAACTTCGGATCAATCGGACCTCGATTCCGATGGATGAAATCCCTCACTTTGAGCGAACGCCTCCAGAGAATGGCGAATGGATCCTGATCCAGGCTTGCCGTCTGCTCCCCAAGAAGGGGATCAAGACCGCGATTGAAGCATTCGCCCTTGTCCAAAAGGAATTTCCCAAAGCGCGGTTTGTGATATGCGGTACGGGTCCACTGGAGGATGAGTTGAGGGAGTTCATCGCCGAGAAGAACCTGGGAGGGGCTGTCGAAATGGTGGGACGCCTGGAGCACGAAGAACTCTTTCAGCGATACGAGCAGTCCCACATTTTTCTCCATCCCAGTGAAACTCCTCCAAGTGGGGATCAGGAAGGGGTGCCAAACGCGGTGCTGGAGGCAATGGCGACGGGCATGCCCTTTGTCGCGACTTACCATGGAGGCATTCCCGAAGTGCTTGAGGATGAAGAAGGGGGGCATCTTGTCAGGGAGCACTCGCCCTCGGATGTGGCCCGAGCCCTTCGCAAGCTGATGTGGAATCAGGAGCACTATCTGGAATGCAGCAAGCGGGCCAGGGAAGTCGTCGATGAACGTTTCTCCCTGGAGAAGAACGTGGCTTGGCTGGAGCGGATCTATGGGGAGGTGCAGGGAACCGTCAAGGAAGCCAGCCTCAAAGAGCTACAGCAGCTCTACAATGGGCATCAATATGATGAGGTGGCCTTCCTCGCGACGGCACGCTGGAGAGAAACGGTGGAGATGCTGGAGATCCGGGCGCGGGCGCTTTGGAATACTGGCAAGCATAAAGAGGCTTTGGATTCCTGGACGGAGTACTACCGCCAGTCCCTGGTCCTTGGTCTACCCGCACCCAAAGTGCCGATTGCCGTCACTCGGCACATGGAGGCGCTGGAACGGTATCGTAGCGAGTGGCGAATTTCCGGAAACCCTTTGCCGGGTCGTCAGGTTATGATTGCTGGGATGTCCTACTGTGGCAGCACTGTGCTCGCTATGGCTCTGGGGCGGCTGCCAAATGCCGCCAACGCCGGGGAATCCTACTGGTTGACTCAAAGGAAGGTCAGCGGTCACTCTCTCATCAACCCAGATGCACCCGATGAAAAGGGCATCCTGTATTGCGAACGATGTGGGCCTGATTGCCCGGTTCTGAATTGGGACTTCCGTAGCAAACTGGTGCGGAACCCCACGCGTTGGCGAGAAAAGCTCCTCGATCAATATGATGCGGAACTGCTGATCACCTCTGACAAGCATGCGCAGAAAATCGCGCACGTGGATCCGCTCTTTCGATTCGATTCGATTGTCTTGTTCAAAGACCCGATCCAGACCTGGTGGTCCAACTACCGCAAGACCATTGGTGAAATCGACGGATTCGACCCCTTGGAAGGTCTGGACTACTTCGTGGACAAATACTGCAAGGACTACGCCTATTTTCTGGAGGATTACCAGTGTGAGGGGAAGACTCTATTCCTGTCCTTCAATGACTTCTCCGAGAATCCCAGCTATCATTTGCAGCGGATCTGCGAACTCTTTTCCCTGCCATACGATGAGAACGTATTGAATGGGGAGACGTTCGTG
>JBHIXE010000123.1:0-13242 GCA_041984905.1 Verrucomicrobiales bacterium
TACCTCTACCGGCAAGCCGCTCGTGAATTTCTCGCTTGGCTTGGCTCCAGGTCTCAAGAGCGTCTGGAAAGCATTTCCAAGGATGAGATACTGCGATTTCTGGAACAGGTCCCGACAAAGGGCCGCACCGCAAAGACTGCTAATCAGTTCAAGAAGTCCTTATTCAATGCCTTCAAGGCTGCGGCGCAAGCAGGCCTCCTCATTCAGAATCCGGTAGACGGAATTCAAGACCTTCCGGAAGACGACTCCACTAGCCGCTTGCCGTTTACCTTGGAAGAGGTGAAACGCCTCTGCAGTGTAGCCAATCCAGAATGGACCGGAATGGTCCTTCTTGGAGCCTATGCAGGGATGCGTCTGCGCGACGCTTCCCGCCTTTGCTGGAAGTCTGTGGACCTGGAGAATGGCGAACTTCAATTCGAGCCGATGAAACAACGCCGTAGTAGGAAGAAGAAGTTGGTTCTGCGGGTCAAAATGCACCGGGCACTCAAGGATGCACTACTCAAACTCCCTTCTTCCGACGATCTCAACGCTCCTGTTTTTTCCTCTCTCTCAAGAAAACAGACTGGTGGGAATGGCGGTCTCACGAGCACTTTTTCCAAACTGATGGATAAGGCAGGAATTGATCCACTTCCAACTCGGAAACGTGAAGACGGGGCAGCCCGAACAGTAACCCAAAAGTCCTTTCACTCCCTCCGCCACTTTTGTAACTCTGCCATGGCAGACGCGGGAGTCCCCCAAGAAATTCGCCGCCAAATTGTGGGTCATGCAAGTGATGAAATCAATGACATCTACACTCACTGGAAGGCGGACAAGCTCGCGGAAGCAATTGATCTAATTCCAGACTAGCGAACTACTCGACGCCTTCCGCCAGGCTATCACCGCCACTTTTGAGTCCCGTTCGAATCGCTTCGGCCCCCGCCCAAGTTGGATTGGTTCGCATTAGGTGCTCGTATTTGAAAGCCTGCAAGCTGCCCTTAAAGTGGTCGTTCAGTTCGAACTCCACGAAGAGATCTGCGACAAACTCTCGAATGGCTTCATTAGCATCTTCGAGGAGATCGGTGGCCTGCGCGGCATCCATCAGGAGACTAATTGCTGCCTCGTTGGCCCTTCTTCGATCGGCTGGTTCCAGCTTTCGAACGCTCTCAACTGACCTGCGATGGTCTAGAAACAATTCCCTCGTGTACGGCTCCCCATGCCAGGCGACCCTGACCTCCATAGGCTTTCCATGGGCACCATAAAGCCCCTTTCGCCTCTTTCCGTCCCCTTCCTCAAGGTCACACCCCGTTGCTAGGGTGTATTTAATGGCCAAACGTCGAGACATCTTCAGCCGCCCATTTTCTACTCTGTCCACCGTCTCGCGGGTAACGCCGAGTAATTTTGCCATCTCAGCTTGAGTGAGGTCACAGATCATCCTGAGCTGCCGGGCTGGGTGAGGATCTAAGGAAGAAGATGCCATAGGTATTCATGACCTTCAGTTTGAACGAAGGTCAAGCAAAAGAGTTATTTACGTCACTTTTTGCGACTAAAATTACTAAACGCTTGCTCCCAGCCCCCTCTTAGGTATTTTAGTCTCACTTCCCCGATTTGACATATGCGAATTGATGATGACCCAGAATGGCTATCGCCTGCACGAATCTCCGCGAAATTCGGAGTGCCTAGAACTACGCTCTATGACTGGATGAATAGAGGGTGGATTACTGGGGCGTCTTTCAAGCTGCCCCACCAACGTCACGGCAAGCGCCTCATCCAGGTCGCCAGCGTCCGTGCATTCATTGAGGAGAATGCGACCACCAACTGAAGCTTCAAGTTCTCTCCTCGAACGGAGATGCTATGCCGGGCAAGATTCACTGGCTTAGGAATGTTCTCTACTTTTTGTCGGACACTGATCCAGACATCATTTGTGGGTGCTCAAAACGTGAGCAGTATCAGCATCTCGTAACTGGCGCTGCCATGTTGATCCCCCCCACGCAAGCGATGTGTGGCGTTTGTTACGGAACTCTCAGCTACTTCCAGAACAGTCTGTTCGCGCTTACCTGCGGCTTTTGCTTCTCGATCTTCGTCTTGCTCGCAGACCGGTGGCTTATTGGAACATTCAACCCGTTCGAATCTGGCTGGCGGCGGCTTGGCAAGTCCATTATTCGGCTGGTGATTGCCCTTTTGATGGGAGAGACGATTACAAACCCGATAATGGTCGCCCTTTTCGACGACGAGATCAAAGCGGCAATTGCCCAAGAGCAGCACCGTCAAGTCTCCGAATGTGAAGCCAAATTTAGGGCTGAGATTGTCGAGAGAGACGAGCAGATTCTGGAGCATCGCAAAGCTATCGCCTCCAGTAACGGTGAGATCTTGTCCCTCCCTACGGTAGCTCCAACATCTCCTTTTCCAGAATCCAGTCTCGGTTCGACTCTTGAAACCAAGGCTCAGGGGTTGCAGGAAGCAATTTCTGACATCAAGGAACGGATGGGTGTTCTTGAAAGGGAGCAACAAAATTGGGTCAGCATCCATCAGGACGAAATTGCCGGAAAGAGGGGTCAACCAGGAAATGGCCCTAAGGCCAGGTCGATATACGAAGATGAGATCTCCACAAGGCAGGAAAAGATTAGCAAGCTCTCAAGAGACCTTGAGGATTACCTAGACCAGCACCGGAAGTTGCTCTCCATGATGAATGCCCCGGCGCGCCTAGTCGAACGAGAGGAAGCTGAAAAGGAACGCTTCAAAATTCATGGCGAACTGCTCCGTTCGGCAAACAAGTCCCGCGCTGAACTCCTAGAATCGCTCCAAAACCAGATCCACAGTCACGAGAGAACCATTGATAAGCTGGAAAGAGAGAGGGATAACCTAGTTGACCGTCAAGCCGAAGAAATCAATGAGATCAAGGGAACGGATCCAGCGTTGATGTATCGCATTAGAGTGCTAGATCAACTGAAAGTAGCTGACCCCCACATAAGCAAGCGATTTTGGCTCACCTTCTGCCTGCTGTTTTTCTTCGATACCATAGTTTTCTGGGGGAAATTACTCTTCAGCCAACTTGGGGACTATGAACGACGGGCATATCGCCCCCACCACCACCGAGGAGAAACCTACCAGCACCGACCAGATTTACAGGAACCGGATGCCCTCTCTGACCAGACTGAAGTTTCCCAACACACTTCCGGGTTAGTATTAGCTTCACCAGATCACCAGATTGATGTGAGAGATGGTCACAAGCCTCTAAACCAGAAATTACAAGTTCACCAGAAATGTCATGGAAAGAGCATTGGTGAGCAGACAACGCCACATGCTTCCCTTCAAGCATCCAATCCGGCTCCAAATTTCGACCATGATCGAAACCCGGTATCGGTTGCCGAAGAAGTCATTGATTTGTGCAAGAATAACTCAAGGGAAGAGGTCGCGAGGCAATTCGGCATCACTGCCAAGCAAATCTCCCCATACTCCACAATCTCAAAGTTGGGGACGGAGACAAAGGAACGCTTAAGGAAAGTTGCTGGGCTGTCGCTCGATGACTGTCAGAGGGCAGCATCTCACCTACTGAGGTTCCCAACTCAGGAAGAAGCCGTTTTGAAGGCAGTCGCTCTTAGAGCGGAGACTTCACTAAGCCAGAAGCAGTTTCGCCTTCAGCTCAGAGAACTCAAAGCCTTACATAAGGGGAAGTAGCGGGGGCTCGAACCCGTTATTCCAGTATTCGCCTCCATACCCTCTACATAAGCACGTTAAGCATACCCCCAAAAAGAGACGGGAGCCTTCTGATACCTGAAATCGCGCAAACTTGGCCTAAACAGTGTCACGCACTTCGCTGGCTCCCACTCCCCCAAGAAAGTGTGGAATGTCGGCAACAGTCATGTAAGCTGACGACATGAACGAACCTGCATTTGGGACCTACCTTAGGCAACTACGGGAGGCGAAGAACATCTCCCTCCGCGAACTTGCAAAGAGGATTGGTGTCTCTGGTGCCTTCTTGTCCGACATCGAGCTTGGGCGTCGATTCCCTTCGCCAGAGAAGATCGAACTTCTAGCTAAGGAGATTGGAGTTCCTGTTGAAGAGTTGCAAAAGTACGACTTCAGGGACGAAGCTGAAGAGATCAAGAAGATGATGTTTGCTGATCCCCAGGCCGGTATGGCTTTCCGATCGCTGAAGGCCAAAATCCAAGGAGGAACCTCACCAGACAAACTCCGAGAACGCCTTGACGGGAATATTGATTGAAAGAGTATCGCACCAGTCAAGGGCCATTCCCCCTTCGCCTCCACTACGAGACGAAGGAAATAGACGACATTTGCATTGATGCACTCAAGCAAGTCGGCCTACTCCCGACGGAGCCAGCAGCTATCAAAATCGACCTCTTTCTGGAGAAATACTTCAATGTTCCTATTCTCTATGAAGATATGGGTGAATCAATTATGGGCTCCACTGTCTTCAATTCCATGGGAGCTGTGACGGGGTTCACAATCGCACGGTGGATCGAGGAAGAAGGAACAAGCACGGCTGAGAGAAGGGTGAGATCCACACTCGCTCACGAGGGAGGCCATGGCCTTCTTCATCCCAAGCTCTTCATCTCTGATCAAAGTGCAGACCTCTTCGGTCGAGAATCCGATGGCCTCCGACCCCAAAATTTCGTATGTAGGAGCACCGACATTTCACCGGGCGCAACTGCTGCGGGATCAAAATACGACGGAAAATGGTGGGAATGGCAGGCCAACCGGGCAATCGGTGGGTTGCTCCTACCCCGCCCTCTCGTTCACCAACTCGTTTCTCAATATTTCGATGAGACCGCATTCGGAATAGCTCTCCATGATTCAGACCGCACGGATGCAGAGAACGACACCGCCCGCATCTTTGACGTCAACCCAATTGTAGCGCGAATCCGGCTCCAAGAGATGTTCCGTCCGCAGAATCAGGAGACACTATGACTTCGTGCTTGACCGTAAGCTTTCACAGCTTACGGTGTCGAGCATGGAGCCCAGGAAGTTTCAGATTCTTTCGTTGGATGGCGGCGGCCTCAAAGGGCTCTTCATCGCTTCATTGCTCGCCAACTGGGAGAAAGAACGCGGTACTCGAGTGGTTGACCATTTCGACCTCATCGCCGGGACCAGCACAGGTGGAATCATCGCACTCGGTCTTGGTCTGGGATTTTCGGCGGAGCAAATCAAGCAGCTCTACCTTGAAAGGGCAGAACAAATCTTCCCGCCGAGCATCGTAGGAGATGCCAAGCACTGGCTTACAGTAAAGTATTCTCCTGAGGGGTTGCGGGATGCCCTCCAGAGCTTGTTCCAAGATCGCAAACTGGGCGATAGCAACAAACGGCTCTTGATTCCCGCTTTCGACCCGGCGTTTCACGGGATCCACATCTTCAAGACTTCACACCACCCCCGGCTCCAGACAGATTACAAGCAGTCAGCAGTTCATGTAGCCTTGGCTACTAGTGCCGCACCTACCTACCTCCCGCCTGAGGTGAGTGAGTCAGGTCTGCAACTTCTCGACGGAGGGGTGTGGGCTAACAATCCGGTGATGCTCGCCGTCACCGAAGCCTTAGGTTATCTGAGCTTCGAGCAGGCCAATGTCGCCGCACTGCGCATAGGCACGACTGAAGAGGTGATCTCGATCAACGATCTGCGGGCAATGGGTGGAAAGCTCCAAATGGCCGCTCCTGTCATCGACTTCATGATGCGAGGACAGTCGCAGTCGGCGTCGGGCATGGTGCATCATCTCCTTGGTAGGGACCGCTTCTATGAAATCAACCCTGTCACCGCGCCGGGCGATTTCCACCTGGACAGACTTAGCAAGGAACTCGTGGCGATGGGTGAGGCCCACTGGCGGCACGCCTCCTCTGAACTCTTCGATAGAGGATTCTTCGATCACCAATCAGCATCCTTCGAGCCCTGTTACACGGTCAGCTAAAAATGTCATGAAGATTAAAGAAAAAATAGTCGACGCCCTCGGGGCTGCCTTGGAAATCCCGCAGGGCTACTACCAGAAAGCTCACGATCGCTACAAGGACCTTGGTGACTGGTTCTGCCGGGAAAACGCTTCCACACGACCCTATAGACCACGGATTTACGGCCAAGGTTCCTTCCGACTGGGCACGGTGAACCCTCCGCTGTTCAAAAGTGATTCATTCGATCTCGATGTCGGGTGCCGACTCGAAATGGGCCTTACCAAACTCACACATACCCAGGAATACCTGAAGACGCTGGTGGGCGATGAGCTGGAAGCCTACCGCATAGCCCGGCAGATCAGCCAGGAACTCCAAGAGAAGCACCGGTGCTGGCGGCTCGAATATGCGGACGAACTCTCGTTCCACATGGATGTCGTTCCCTCCATTCCGGAAGAGATGATCAAACGTGCAACCATAGCCGAAGCCATGGTGAAGCACGGGATCGACCGAACACTCGCAGCAGCCGTAGCCCAGCACTCCGGCAACATCACCGACAACCGCCTGCCCAACTATCGCAGTATTGACGACGACTGGCGGATCTCCAACTCCGAAGGATACGCACTCTGGTTTGAGTCACGGATGGAGCTGGCCAGCAGCCTGATGCAAGAGATAGCGGCTATGGCGAAGCAGGCTAATGTGGAAAAGTTACCTACCTGGAAATGGAAGACTCCGCTTCAAAAGGCTGTCCAGATTCTGAAAAGGCATCGCGATCGCATGTTCTCGAAGAACACCGACTCAGCGCCAATATCCATCATCATCACGACCTTGGCCGCCGAAGCCTACCAGGGCGAGGAAGATACGGCCTCCGCACTTGACCGAATTCTCCAGGACATGGACTCCTACGTCCAACCCTCGATGCCGCGCGTTCCCAATCCCGTGAACCCGAACGAAGACTTTGCGGATAAATGGTACGCCCCAGCGTATGCCCACCTCAACCTGGAAGGAAATTTCCGTTTGTGGTTGCAGCAGGCCCGCGCCGATTTTCAGAATTTGGAAAAGCTCGCCTCCGAGGAGACGATCCAAAAATTCACGGAAGAAAAATTTGGCATCCGCATCCCTCATGACGACATTGCCGCGATCTTGGCGCTTCTGCCTCAAGAGCCCAAGGCCTATCAAAACGTCCAGGTTATCACCGGCACACAGGCCCGCCCCTGGTGCAAATAGTGCCTCAGCCGACCGTGATACCGGGTCTGAACGAGTTTCTTGGCGATCAGCCGTTCATCTCGATCAGGCCCTCTAACGGGGACGCCATTATTCTTGAAGGGGACTTCTTCTTTCGGGCTCAATTCGGCGATTACCCGCAAATCAGCGATTCCTACCAACTCGGCCTCGCCATTGCAAAAGACTTTCCCCGGCGGGTTCCATGTGTCACTGAGCTGGGCGGCAAGATCCCCCGCATCGCTGATTTCCACGTGAATAGCGATGGGACTTTATGCTTGGGCTCACGAATCCGCCTCATGGTCCGGTTGCAGGAAGAACCAACCGTCCACGGGTTCAGCAGGACCTGCATCGTTCCCTACCTGTATGCGATGAGCCTAAAGCTCTCACGCGGGCAAGACTTCATTTTCGGCGAACTGGACCATGGCATCCGTGGCGAACTCGACGACTACAAAGAGTTGCTCGGCTTGGAGTGCGACGACCAGGTTCGCTCTGCTCTACTCTGCATTCTCAGAAAGAAGCGTATCGCCAATAAGCTGCCCTGCCCCTGCGGTTGCCAAAGGAGGCTCGGCAAATGCACCTTCAACGCCACCATCAGAAAGTTCCGAAGCGTCCTTCCCAAGGCGTGGCTCCGTGAAGTCGTCACCGGAAGCCGATAACAAGAGGACTGGAATAGCAGGAACCGGAAGGATGGTTCTCCAATTTCTCGATGCACGTGCCAACCCGGTAGCGCACAGCGTTGTGAAGACCTGACTGCGGTGCAAGCCATACCACAAAACACCCCTTCCCGGCAGTCCAGCTTCGAGGAGTTGATCCAGGTCCACAGATCTGCTCTTTGCTCGTTCCCAGCAATCTCCTAGTCACGTCCTCGCAAAAGCCATCCACCGTACTTCCTGTCGGTTAGGTTCGATTGACTCTTGGTTGAGGGTTGAGGTCGTAGGCCACCATCTACTGGGTAGTGTTCAGGAAGTCCGACTGCAGAGCCATTGACGATTCCAGAGGTTACTTAGCGACCGATTTGGTCATGTGGCCGTAATCCGGTAGTTGCGCTCCGCTTCCAGGGAGGCCTACCAAGGGTATAACACAATCCTCCCTTTTCACCCTTTCTCGTGCCCCCATCCACTCCTGGCCTCTGAAAAAAATACACCACCCTATTTTTCTTTCTCCTCCCCATTCTCTTTTTCAAAGGAAAAGGGTAGAAAGGTTATAACACTGGACGCCTGTTGAGAATTCGTTGTCGACCAAGCCATCTCGGCCTGCTCTCAGGGCATCTCACCTGAGGTGTAATCCCCATAACAAGGTCAAGCACCTGTCAAGCTCTGCCCCACTGCTCCCCTTTGGAGAACAGTAAGTCTCACCTCTTTCAAAGTGGCTCAGTATTTATCGGCATGAACCAGATCAAACTGCGTTCAATACCACTATGATGAATACCACACCTACCAACAAGCGGCTGGGCATCTGTCTTCACGATGCCTCCACCATGTTCGGCTCCCAGAGCCTCGTGAAGGACTGCGTCGCTGCCAACTGGTTCACACCAGTGGTCCAACGCGGGCGACTCACCCTCTACCCATACCAGGAGGTTCTCAAGGCTTGGGAGAGAATCTCTAACGGAGAACTACCACCTAGGCGGAAGGCAACCGCCTCCTCCGGCCCCAAGCAAGGAACAACCGCCACCTCTAATCCAGCAGCCTAACCTTAAACAAAACAACCACCGCCGAAGCGGTGGCCATCTGGATCATTGGGTTGGCCGGTTTCCCACTTCCGGGCCTTACCTATAAGTACGAAACGAGTTTGCTCGTTCGGACCAGTTTTGATCCATGGCTTCCAACTTGGCACACCCAACTAAAGCCATGAGCAATAAATCTACACCACAGGAACCCAGTGAGCAGCTCCAAGAAATTCTTGAAGCCTTCGAACAGGTCAGACCTATCAATGCCACCTGGGATACGGTAGGCCGTCTCAATCGGCCTGGGATCTCCAAAAAGACGCTTGAGGACAACCTGATCTTCCCAATCGAAGCCCCAGAGGCTGAAGAGCTGCTTGGCTTTGCTGCCCCAGGCCTAGCCATCCCCTACTTTGATCCTATCAAGGACGAAGTCTTGGAGATCCCCGACAAGGAAATCAAGGGCCAGAAGAACCCCTTCCTTAGGATGAGGCTAGATATGCCAGATGGAAAGAGGAAGTATCACCAGCGGGCCGGAACCCCTGTGCAGGTGTACGTGCCCCTGTCAGGGAGGCAGGCATTTGGGCAGAACGGCACTCTGGTAGTTGTTGAAGGTGAATTCAAAGCCCTGGCACTGACTGAGGAGGGCCTCTCAGCAGTCGGCATCTCCGGTTTCTGGGGATTTCAGGAACCCGCCCCTGAGCAGAAAGATCCAGAAGCCCGACGGCTACACAAAAGTATCCGCATTCTGATCAATAAACATCAGATCCACACAGTGCTGTTCCTGGGCGACACCGATACCACTTTGAACTATGAATTCTCCCGTGCAGCTATCCAATTGAGGGAGCTTCTTCCCGAGGATGTGAAACTTCTCCTCCCAAGGATCCCTTTCTCAGAGCCCAAGGGCATTGACGACTGCATTGAGAAACACGGGCCCGCGAGGTTCCCGACCTTCTGGAAGCAACTCGTGGATGAGGCTATCGAGGTTACCAGCAGTGATGCTGACAGCCTCGCCCAGGAATTGATCGAAATGGAGATCAAAGCCTTCCCAAAAGACCGGAAGGAGCGCAGTGAAGTACTGCGAAAACTTGCAAAGGTTGCCGCGAACTGTGAACCCCTTGGCGAAGCCCAGATCGTCAACCTGATCGCGAACTCATTCGAAGGAGTAACGAAGACGACCTTTAAGGCCCAGATCAAAGCCCAGAAGTCGGAACTCGCGAAAGAGCGCAGTCCAAAATTGCCGGAGCAAGCGATTGACGTTGGCCAGCCAAACAGCAAATGGACGCGAGAGGCACTTCTAGCCCTAAGGGACCACACATACTGTCACGGCGGCAGACTCACCATACTGAAGGACGGTTCCTTGATCTGTCTAGATGAATATCAGCTCGCCGTCTTTGCCAATGATCCTAAGATTGCGGTCTTCTTCACGCGGACCAGAAATGGAGAGGCTCCAGTTCAACTAAATGCCGATCTTGCAAAGAGAATTTCGGCCGCTGCATCGCTCGACTCAACTCTGCTACGGAACTTCCATACCTTGGCTAAACACCCAGTCATTGTCCGCGAGCAGGCCGAGTTCCCCAAGGCACGCTTTGTCACAGATTATTGCTCTGAACATGGTATCCTGGTCGCCAACGAACTCCCTGATTTCAGCGAATGCATGCAGAACCTCCATCTTGCTGAGGCACGCCGACTTCTCGAATGGCTGTTGCAAGACTTTCATTTTGACACCTTGGCCGATTTTGACCGAGCCTTCATTCTCTTGATCACCCCCGCCCTACTGGAATGTGGACTCCTCGAAAACCAGAGAGCACCATTCTTCTGGATCGACAAAAGTGAACCGGGAGTTGGAGGCGGGGTCCTGTGCCAAATTGTGTCGTGGCTCTATGGGATTAGCCCGCGCGCACTCGCCCGCCACGGCCACAAAGAGCTTCGAGAAGACTTGAGCCATTGGCTCAAGGAAGGCGAGACATTTGCCTACATCGACAATGTTGAAGGGGAGAGCCTCTCAAGAAACGTCGACCTCTGTTCCTTTCTCACGGAGCCGTATTTCAACGCTCGAATCCCCTACTTCATGCAGAACCTTGATGTTCGGCGCAAACTCCTCGCCGCAACATCAAATGGTGGAACCCTGGGACGGGACCTCGCGACACGGTCCATTTCTATTCGGCTGCGAAAGCAGGCCAAAGATCACCTCTACACCAAGTGGAATGATCGACAAGGCGTGAACGCCCTCATGAAGGTCATCTCTAGGGATAGGGCGGTGTTTGTAGCCTCCGTGATGAAAATCGTTCAGATCTGGATCGAGAAAGGATGCAAACCCGGACATACCACCGGCTTTCGTTTCGAACAGTGGGAAGATGCTGCCTCGGGCATTTTGGAAATGTGTTATCCAAACGCACGCCTTATGGCAGGCATGGAGGAAAGGCGTCTCCAACTTGGGACCAGCGATCATCGGCGATTGGTTGATCTATTCCGTGCAGTAAAAAATGCCAAACCGAGGACCAGCCTTTCCACAACAGAAATTGTTCAGATCGGAATATCAGAGGGTGTGATCTCAGTCGACCAGCGCTTTGATCGAGTGGCGACTGCAGACCGAGAAGCCAAAAGCCTGGGATGGCTTCTTCGCAGAGCCTTCAAGGATCCAGGCACTTACAACTTCGACGGCGGCCGCTACCAGATCGAAGTGGCTGAAGGCTACAACAACCGTGAGTATTCCATCTCCGTTCCACAACTGCCTAATAACGGGCGGACTCTGCGAAAGACCACACAGGAAGAAGTGATCAACTCCCGACGCGCGGAAATCAGGGAAACCTCGATGGCGGCGGCAGAAGCTGCCCAGACCGATAATTGTCAGTTCCAATACGTCTCCGACGAATCAGCCCTGGATGGGGTCCAGAAGGCCTTAGAAGCCCAAGAGAATGCAGACGTCTATCTCTACCTGCAGCGACGTTTCAGCGCCCCCAAAAACTTGGAGACCTGGATGTGGGATCCGCGCTACACCGAAGCACGCATACTCGCCCTGAAGATCGAGGGCCAAGCAGCCTGGCTTATTGATCTCAAACTCTTACACACTCGGATCCCGCAGTTCCTAACCTGTCTTGCAGAGCGTAATCTCTGTGGCCATGAGCTACTGACCACACTCATCTACCTTCGCCACCACTTTGGTCACCGGCACAAAGGCTGCGCTCATTGCACCGAAGCAGCCGCGCGGGTCTCGGAAAACGGCCACGACGTGAAAGACCTTTCTCTCGAAGCCTGCCTACCCCGCTACCTCAGCCGCAAGATGGAGGTCGAACCCGGCAAGTGGGACCAAGCGCTGACAGCCGCTCAAATGACCTCGGTTTGCCGAAACGCGGATGTGTTGTGCGAACTCGACACGATCTTGGAAGAAAAACTCCATGACGAAGATCTTACCGAATCAGCAACACAAGATCGGGAGGTGATTCCTGCCACTGTCGAGATGATCTGCAATGGGATCAAGGTCAATGAGCCAAAGGTTCGCGGCCTAATGGAATTCCATGAAGGCAAGGCGTCCGAAGCCGCGAATGTCATCCGGGAATACCTCGGTCCAGATGCCAAACCTGACAGCCACAAAGACATGCTGGACGGTGTCAAAGCCAAGGTTTATCATTGGATCGACGATACTAAGTCGGACCTCCTCAAAAAGTGTGAGCACCCACTAACTGACGCCATCGTCGCTTTCAGGAAAAACCGCAATCTTGCGAACCAGTGCTCTAGCATCCTCAAACACCTGTGGGAAGACGGGCGTGTCCACACATACTTTGACCCTTACGGAACCCAGACGGGCCGCTACACCTCCAGCAAGCCTAACCTTCAGGGATTGGCCAAAGAAGTGCGAGAGTGCTTTGAGGCCAACGAAGGTTACACCTTCGTCAACGGTGATCTGAGTCAAGTCGAGCTACGGATCCTGGCCTCAGTCGCTAATGAGCCAATAATGCTGCAAGCATTCGACGAAGACCTCGATCTCCATAGTCAATCTGCCGCTTTAGCATTCCAGATAGACGAGTCTGAAGTGACGCCCGAACAACGCCAAGTTGGAAAGATGTTTAACTTCGCGATCGCCTATGGTAAGGGAGCAAAAGGTCTGTGGGAAGATCTCTTCTTCAAAGCCGGTCAAGTCATGGAGCTTGAAGAGACCGAACAACTCTTGGACTCCTACTTCGACGGATATCCTGGCCTTCGCAAATATCGAGACAAATGCAGGAGGCAGGCAGAAGATCGAACTCAGACCGAAGTGCGCACCGTCAGCGGAAGGCGAAGGACTCTGCCGAAATACAGCGGCGACACCGAGTGGGCACGCTATACAGCCTTCCTGAACACTCCTATTCAGGGGGCCGCTGCAGACTGCTTCAAGATGGCCCTTACCCTGATCTACCGACGACTGCCTAAAGGTGCAAGTCTGATGCTGAATATCCACGACGATGTTGTGGCCCACTGCCCTTTCGAGCTTGCTGGCAAAGTTGAGGCGCT
>JBHIXE010000124.1:0-13160 GCA_041984905.1 Verrucomicrobiales bacterium
CGAAGCCGCTTTTCCTAATCCCTATCCTCTTCCATCGGCTACAGATTTACTGAAACCGCTCTAGAGGCGGTGAGCCTGCTTTCCAGAACAGACGGGACCAGAACAGTAAGAGCCGGACCAGTTTCCTGATCCGGCTCTCGCGGTAAGTGGATTCTTCCGAACGACGAATCAGACGTCGTAGTAGAGATCGAATTCGTACGGGTGAGGCCGGAGGCGAAGCTGATCCACCTCATCCTTCTTCAACTCAATCCAGTTTTCGATGAAGTCGGTATCGAACACGTCTCCCTTGAGGAGAAACTCGTGGTCTTCAGCGAGGCAATTCAATGCCCCCTCGAGGCTGGCAGGAGCCTGGGGAATCGTGGACAACTCCTCCGGTGACAGATCGTAGAGGTTCTTGTCCATCGGCTCGCCAGGATCGATCTGGTTTTCAATCCCATCCAGACCCGCCATCAGCATGGCGGAGAAGGCCACGTAAGGCGTGCAGGTGGCGTCCGGAGTCCGGAATTCCACCCGCTTGGCCTTGGGACTGTTGCTGTAGGTGGGGATCCGTACTGCCGCGGACCGGTTTCGGGCGCTGTAAGCCAGGCTGACAGGCGCTTCGAACCCAGGCACCAGGCGCTTGAAGCTATTGGTAGTGGGATTGGTGAAGGCGATCAGCGCCTTGGCATGCTTCAGAATCCCACCGATGTAGTGCAACGCGGTCTGGCTCAAACCGGCATAACCATCACCAGCGAACAGCGGCGTGCCACCCTTCCACAGGGATTGGTGGGTGTGCATCCCGGTTCCGTTGTCGTCGAACACCGGCTTGGCCATAAAGGTGGCCGTCTTGCCGTGCCGTTTCGCCACGTTTCGCACGACATACTTGTAGATGCAGACCTGGTCTGCCATCTGCATCATTGGAGAGAACCGCATGTCGATCTCGCACTGCCCCGCTGTCGCCACTTCGTGGTGATGACACTCCACAACAATGCCCAGTTGCTCCATGAGCAGCACCATCTCCGAGCGAATATCCTGGAGAGTGTCATGAGGGCTCACCGGAAAGTAGCCACCTTTGTGCCGGGGCTTGTAACCAAGGTTGGGGCCGCCGTTGTCATCCTGTGCCGTATTCCAGGCTGCCTCCACGCTGTCGACGGAATGGTAGGACCCGCCTGGCTCGTAGCTGAACCGTACATCATCAAAGATGAAGAACTCTGGCTCAGGACCAAAATAGGCCACATCCGCGATTCCGGAACTCTTGAGGTAGGCATCCGCCTTGGCAGCGACAGCGCGAGGGTCGCGGCTGTAGGGCTGCAGAGTGATGGGATCGACGATCGAGCAAATGAGGCTCAGGGTCGGCACTTCACAGAAGGGATCCACCCAGGCAGTGTTGGCGTCTGGGATCACCAGCATGTCACTAGCATTGATCGCCTGCCAACCACGGATACTGGATCCGTCAAAGCCGAGTCCGGCCTGGAAGACTTCCTCTTCGTAATCAGAGGCGGAAGTGGAGAAGTGCTGCCACGTGCCAAGGAGGTCGCAGAACTTAAAGTCCAGAATCTTGATGCCTTGACTCTGGATGATTCCAGTAATTTCACTAGGAGTCATATCTATCTTTCAATCGTGGTTGCCAGGGGTTTTTCGTTAAGGGGTTTGCAGGGCAAGGTCTGCAAACTGAGCCCCCTTGCCTGGTATTCGGGGGTCCTTTGAGGGCCTATCGCTTCGCCCAACATTTGTCAAGGAAACGAGGATGGCCCCGATGAGGGTTACAGGTGCAGCAAGGGCGATGCCAATCCTGTTATTCTCGCAAACGCACTATAGGACAAGCCCTTGTAAGCCCCGAACAGTAGCCAGAATTTAGGGGTGATTTCCATGGTTACTCCTTTCCAATACCTGTTCATTTTCAGTCAATTGCCTCCAACCACCACCCCATACCATATAAGACGTAGTGTAATCATCTGGTCATCTCTAATAGAGACATCACGACCTGCTCGCCTTCATTCCTGACGACTCGATAATGATTCAGGAAAGATTCTACGTTTTCGTAACCTAACCGACATGCTAACCCTTCCAGTTCCTGGGCGTTTTCCGGTAGTCTGGAGCGGCTTTTGATGTGATAACGCCTCAGCACAAATGAGACTCGCCGCAGGAACCGGTAGCAGGCCTCCAGCCTGGCGCGCTGCTCCTCCGTCCAATGCCTGGCATCCCGGAGCCGGGCGGCAGCTTCCAAAGTGTTTGGCGCCCAGATTTGATGCCTCATCTGCTGTGCCTGGACCGCAAATTCCAAGGCCATCATCCCTCCTCTGCCGGTCTTGAAGTCGTTAAACCCGTCTTCGTGGCTGCGTTCCGCGTGAACCCGCTCCAGCATCGCGCCGACCTGCTCCATGAGATCTGTGGCCCTTCCAAAGCGGCTCCACTCCTCTTTGGCCATCGTCAGGAAGGCATCACTCTCCGGCCCGCTGACAGGCCGGGCTTTACTGAGAGCCTGAGCCTCCCAGAATTGCGCCCTACCACTACTAAAGTACTGGTGATACCCATTGATGGAATGAACGAGGGGACCATTCTCCCCTTCCGGCCGCAGCCGGGTATCGATCTCATCAATTCCTCCCAAGGGTGAAATGCGGCCATACTCTCTTAAGACCGCCTGAGCGGCGCTCGTGTCCTGACCAATGAAGACCAAATCCAGGTCGGAACCAAAGGAGAGTTCTCTCGCCCCAAACTTGCCCATCGCGATCACGGTTACGGAGTCCGCAACGCCAAGAGAATTCAGGACCTGAATCAGACAGGCTTCCGCCAAGGCCGTGTACTCCCGCAATATACCATCCAGCTTGGTTACCTTCATGACATCCCGCAACAGGATGCGGAACCATTCAAACCTGCGGAATTCCCGCAGCCAATCCTTCTCATCCACGCCTTTGGCGGACGCCGCTGCATATCCGCTTCGTTCACGCTCCAGATACCGCTCGACCGTCAGTTCTTCATCCAGGTCCCGCTCCCGCGCCACCGACTCCACCAGGTCCGGGTGCTTGATGGCGAGTTCTCCAAGCACTGGGCTGGCGTCAAAAATGCCGCGGTAGAGCTCCAGAAGACGGGGATACTGGAGCAGCAGTTCATAGAGCGCCCCACTCGTGCCATAGGCTTTCACGAACCGGCTCAACTGGTTGAGGACAAGATCTGGCTCGGCGGCAAGCTTGAGTTCCTTCAAGAGCGATGGCTCCAACTGGGCAAAGATGCGCCGAGTGCGTGGGGCCAGGCCACCCTTCGGTCCTGCCCCTCTCAGTTCGTCAAAGAGTTGGACCGCGCGCTCTGGATCCCGAAATCCTTCAAACTCCAGCACGGCGGCAGGGCGCTCCGCTTGAAAGTGCGCATCGTAGATCTTCCGCACTCCCTCCCGCACCTCTTGCAGGTGGCTCTCGAAGGCTCCGACAGACTCATAGTCAAGACTGGAAGCAAGGCGACGCATGGCGTCCTCGTCCGCCGGAAGGGTATGCGTCTGACGCTCGGCTTCGATCTGAATGCGGTGTTCGGCGGTTCGTAGAAACCGGTAGGCAGCGCGCAAGGTCAAGGTGTCTTCGTGAGTCAGCCCTTCGACTCCCGTGCTACTCAATGTATCGAGAGCTTTCAAGGTGCTGGGCTGCTGCAGGAATGGATGGTGCGCGCCGTGCAGGAGTTGGAGAGACTGAACCACAAACTCGATCTCCCGGATCCCGCCGTATCCATTCTTGAGGTCCCGGTGCCGGTTCTTGATTCCCGCCACTTCCCGTTCCAGCCGTCCCTTGGTGTGGGCAATCTCCTCGATCATCTCCGGAGTGACGTAGCGCGGGTAGACAAAGGGTTGCAGTCGCTGAAGGATTTCGTATCCCAACGCTTCATCCCCCGCGATACATCGCGCCTTGGCCATGGCCATGCGCTCCCAGGTTTCGCCATAGCCGGAGTAGTAATTTTCCATGCTATCGACGCTCCTGGTCAGCGGACCTGAGTCCCCTTCCGGCCGCAGCCGCATATCCACGCGGAAGAGGCTGCCTTCCGGATGGGTCTCTGAGAAGGTGCGCACGATGTGCTCTCCCAGTCGGTTGAAGAACTGATGATAGGTGAAGTTGGGGTTCAGGGAACCCTCCTCGGAGTAGGCAAAGATCAGGTCAATGTCCGAGCTGTAGTTGAGTTCTTTGCCGCCAAGCTTCCCCATCCCCAGGATACAAAGGTGGCTATCCGGATCTCCCAACTCCGCGCGCAGAGCCGTGTCCCAGCCCGCAAGCACTTCCTGCACGCACAAATCTGCCAGGCAGCTCAACTCCAGCGCGGTCTGCTCCAGGGGAGCTGCCTGGGCGATCTCTCGCAGGGCGATCCGCAGCATCTCTCGAGTCTTGAAGCGGCGGAGATAGCGAAAATCCCGATCAAAACCGTTCTTTTCATCTGCACGAAGCCGCGCCAGATCGACCTGCATTTGCCAGGGCAGACGGTTCGTGACCGAGATCTCAGGCTCCGATAACCAGTCGAGAATCTCCGGTGCATAGATGAGTTTCTCCGCAGAGATGGCCGATGAGGCCAGCAACTTGGCGATGACGGATTTTCCCATCGGGAAACTCTCAATGGCCCGTTCCAGTTGCTCGGGCTCTCTCCCCCTCTCCATCCATGCGCTGTTGAGACGCTGTAACGCAGTCTCGACCCTCCGGGGAGCAAAGGTGGACTGTGCAAGTGCGGGTATCCAGTCAGCGGCCATGGCGATCTAAGGAAATGGGTGGTTCTCAACCTGCAACCTAACGCTTTTCCCGCCCTGAGCCAAATCAGAGCCTCCATTGCCCTTCCATCATTCCCCTAAAAAGAAAGGAGCCCAACCTTTCGGCCGGGCTCCTTTGGAATGGATGATCGCGGAGAGTCTGTCCCGGTGTGGGACCATTCGATCGTGGTTTTACTCTCCTTCTTGCTCCTCGTCCTCTTCGCCATTGTTCACCGTGGGAGCGCTGGCGGTTCCGGTATTGGAGCTGGGATTATTGTTGAAGCCTCGATCCTTGTTCGTCTTGCTTTGCACGCCGGTGCCCATCCGGGTCACGTCGAACATGTTCAGCTCGTTGGATTCGGCCAGTTGCTCCTCGTTATCATCAAACGAGTCGATCGCAGTTGCGTTGAGCTCGATGAAGTTGGAGAAGCGGACTTCCGGTGGCGGAGGAGGCAGCACAATCTCCGGCTGCACATCGATAGACGGTCCAGGCGAGGTCGTCGGAGGCGTTACCGGAGGCTGAGGCAGACCCGGAATCGCACTACCATCGAAGGACGCATAGTAGACCTGATAGAACGGAGCGGAAATGCCATTTGCCGGCGGGTAGAAGCCCTCAGGCGTGAAGTCCTGCTCTGGTTCGCCATCCGGGCCATAGGTATAGGTGAACTCCGCAATGCCGTCCTGCTCGTCATCATCCGGAAGAATGGTGCCAACAGGCGCTGGGAAGAAGGTGGAGCCATTGATGGCGATTCCGCCCATGTTCACCACGCTATCCCGGGTGGGAGCGTAGATCCGAAGCTGGTTGTTGTTCAGGCCAGTGATGAAGAACCCGTTCTCTCCCGAGCTGAACACCGTTTGGCCGGCCGTCAGGAAGGGATCGGAGAAGTTGTCGACGATGAACTGGCCGCCATTTTGCAGATCTGCACGAGCCACCGCAATGGTCGTGGTACCGGAGGTGGTGAAGTTCCCGGAGTTCGTATTCGACGTGACGGTATCCAGGTGACCGATCAGAGCAGCCTGGAGATTGGCGTCATTTCCTACGGACACACTCACATCTCCAGACCAGGACTGGGCGGAAGTCGCACGATCAAGGACCGTATTGAATGGCAGGTTATCTGACCGGTGATCGTTGTCGCGCTGATCTTGGGTATAGCGCTGTTGTCCATGACCGATCTTCACATAGGCATTGCCTATCTCGAACTCGCTTCCTGCCAGGTTCATGAAGCCGAACTCGTCGTTAGGATCATTTCCATTGGCCAAAGCGTATTCCGTTCCTGCAACCGGTGTCGGAGTTGCAGCAGTGAATCCGCGATTCAACGCAAAGGGAGGAGTGGCCCCGGCGAAGCTGCCCATCGTGCGGTCACGCACAGATCCTCGGCGCATGATCAAATCATTGCCCACGGTCACTTCAATCATTCCATCCGAATCGACTTCCGAGGAAAGGCCCCCGTGACCAATCTGAACGTAGGCATCCCGCTCTACTGTGCCACCCAGCATGACGAGGTCTTCCACTGCAGTAACGGAGATGTTGCCGTTGGCATCCACGCCTTCAGCATCATTCAACTCCATGCCGCCATGGCCAACCATGACGTAGCTGTTCTGAGTCGTGGAGGAGTCGCCCAGCCACTTGCCCAGTTGGTGGAAGTTATTGAAGGCGGTGACATCAAAGAGGTCGAAGCCCGTGCTACCTTCCATCAGGATGGTACCAAGGGACAGAATGTTGATGTTCCCTGTGAATACAGGCTCTTCTCCCGCGAGGTTGATATCCGAGTTGTAACCGCCATGACCAACCTGGACATAAGCCCGGTTAAAGGCGCCCGCCTTCATCGTGATATCTCCTCCAGCGATCAGGTCGATGTCACCTACGAAGTTACCATCGGAGTCATTGACTCCACCGTGCCCGATACCAGCTGAGTTCTGGGAGTAGATCAGCAGATCGTGGTTGGCATAACCGGCGCTGGTGCCTGAGTGAATCTCCCCATCGATGTTCCGGCGACTGGAGAGTGCGTTACCACCCATCAGATCCACGTTTCCACCCACATTGACGTAGATGTTCCCGGTGGAGTCACCCTTGGTGGCATAGCCATTGTGACCGATCTGGGCGTAAGACTCGAAGGAGCCAGAGTTCCCTTCCGTGTCCCGGAGCTCATCATTGTTGTTGTCACCGTTGTCACCGTCATTGCCCGGTCCATCGTTGACGCCATCCCCAGCGTTCTGCTGGTGGAAATCAACCAGATGCTGACCGTCACCGCCCGCCAGGAGGAAGTCTCCTCCAGCATTGATGGTGATGTCACCGACGTAACCAATACTACGATAGGTGCTGTTGCCGTCTCCCGGGTTGTTGTTGGTGGAGGTGAAGACACTGAACAGGTCCGCATCGGCACCACCGTGACCAATCTGGGTGTAGTTCCGGCGACCTTCGCCAGCCTTCACAATCAAGTCACCGCTGGCAGTCACCGTGATCGGTGAGTCGATCGGAACATCACTACGGGCTGCACGGCCACCATGGCCGATCTGGACATACTGGTCTGCAATCCCATCGCCACCCAGCATTTCAAGATTTCCTCCGTTGGCTTCCACCCGGATGGCACCGGAATAGATGCCTTCAGTAGCTGCCCCACCGTGGCCAATCTGGCTGTAGGAGTACTGGCTGGTGTTTCCGCGTGCACCAGCGTCAAATCGCCCATCAAACTCCCGCAGGTAATTGCCATTCTCATCGAGGACAATTCCGGGGTTGTTACCGGCATTCGTGCCGTCGTCAGAGGTCGATCTGGTTCCATTGAGCCAGGGGTTCGTATTCTGAGCCGCGTGCATTGTGATGCTGCCTCCTGAGATGACCGTAATGTCACCCGTCATGGGCCGGCGTTGCACATCGCCCTGGTTGGCCTTGTCGTTGGTGGTGTTGTTGAGGTTGATCCCGTTTTCGTTGTTCTGGATCAAATCCGCGTCCACACCCCCATGCCCGACTTGGGCGTAGTCACGGTGTCCCTTGCCCGCGATGATGTCGATGTTGCCACCGGCCTGGACAAAGATGTCTCCGCCATGGGCGCCGCGAGCGCCGTCACCACCATTACCAATCTGGACATAGTTGGACTCCACAAAGCTGGAGTTGTAATGCTCGATTGGGCTGTTGCCGCCAGTGTTGGTTTCCCCGAACAGGTTGCGCTCGAAATCGGCGCCCTGAAGGGTGATGTTCCCGCCGGCAGTCACGGAGATGTCTCCAATATGCCCAGCGCGACGAGTCACGGCTGGGGTGTTGGCGCCATAGCCAAGAGCCTCTCCCATCGCGATGATGGTCGGATCCAGACTGACATCCAGAGCCAGGCTTTCCGCCTCGGAGAGGATGGTGTCCGCAGCTACGCTTCCCGATACCTGAACCGTGGTGTCACGACCGCCGTGTCCAATCTGGGCATAGCTGGAGTTGGCCCAGGGAATCGGGGTGCCTTCGTAGCCAGCCATGGGGTGATCCGCAGGCAGAACCGGGAAGATGGCATAGGTGCCGGCCCGAGAGTAGCCGTTGTTATCGTTCCCGGTCAATTCCAGAGGATTGGAACCGTCATAGGTGCGGAAGTCACCCTGGAAGCCTACCCGGTTGAGGGCAGTTGGTGTTCCGTTGCCATTCGAGGTTGCACCTTGAGTCACCCCAAAGTTGTAGCCGCCGGCTGCCGCATTCAGATCATTCGTATCGTAGGGGGCAAGCGTGGTATGACCACGATCATAAACAGCGGCATTCAGGTTATCCGCGTTGATCGTGAACAGGTGGCCTTGCAGGTGATTGGGCACCGGGTTCAACGCTGCCACGGCATCCGTCAGCGTGCCTTCGTAGATCATCTTGAAGTAGTCCGCATCGTTGATGGAGGCACCATGCATGGCGGCTTGGACATACACATCCCCGCTCGTTGCGTTCACCGAGATATTCGACTCAACCCGATCAGCGTGCCCTTCAGCGAGGGTGGCCCCTCCTTGCACGTGGCCTTCCAGAAGACCCAGAACGCCGATGCCAACCGTAACCGATCCTGACTGGTCCCGCAGATCACCATTGTTCTGGTGGTCCGAGGCGATACCGCCGTGACCGATCTGAGCGAAGTTGTTGTTTCCAGTGCGGGTGTCCCGAAGCGCATTTCGCTTGGTGTAATCTTCCGCGCTGTTGTAACCGGGCTGGGTCCGGCCAGCGTCCTGCTCATACACGTTACCCTGTGAGTTACCGCCGTTGCTATCGGAGTCGTTTGAGTAACCGTCGTAACCGCCGGTTGCCACGAGATAGACATTGTCGCCCGCACTCACGTCGATGGATCCCCAGTAGTCGCCTCTGTTGAGAATGCCTCCATGACCAATCATGGTGTAAGCATTCTCACGGTTAGCACCCTTCGTGGGATCGCCAGCCATGAAGTCCACATCACCACCGGCCGTGACCGAGATATTCCCGTTGTGGCCCTCGCCAGCTGCCGCATAGTTGCGATACCCGCCATGCCCAATCTGGCTGTAGTTGTAGTTACCGCGGAGGAACCCACTGCGAAAACGAATGTCACCGTTTGCGGACACCGTGATATCACCTGACAGAGTCCCCTGAGCAAATGCGGGGTCGCGATTATTGGTACCGGCACTGTGGTCTTGCCAACCTCCGTGGCCGATCTGCGCCTGACTACGGTCAAACCCAGCTTCGAAGACCACATCACGACCAGAAATCACCGAAATATCTCCAGTATGAGCACCTGGTGACCGGTCACCGCCGTGGCCGATCTGATTGTAGCTACGGCTGGGTCCAAAGTTGTTACTGACAACCCCAGTTGTGGCATTCGGATTCTCACCCACATAAGCCGCTCTCCAGACGTCGTGCTCGAAGCGCACATCGCTGCCTGCGGTCACATTGATGTTACCGGTATGGCTACCCGCAGAAAGCTCACCACCGTGACCGATCTTGGCCCAGTCCTGAGAGTTCACCCCAGCCTGGAACACCACGGCGCCCTGATTGGCATTGATCGTGATATTACCAGAGTGACCCAGTTGAGTCGCATTCGGATCCCCAGTCAGCGAGTTGATCTGGGCTCCAACTTCGTGGGTGTCGAGGAAGGTCCCATTGATGCCATCATCCGAGGCGATCACATCCGACCGATCCCATTCGGGCGTGGGGATGACGGCTGGAGCCTGCGTTCCCGTTCCATTCAGCAGCGTGAAGTCCTGGTTGGTCCAAAGGAAATTCGAGTTGCTGGTGTTCACCCGCCCAAGGGACTGGTTGTTCGTGGAGATGAAATTGTGCGGGTTGTTGGAGTTGGTCAGTTCGGAGTAACCGCCCGTGTCCGTATCCCCCATGATGTAGACCACCTGGAGGGCAAAGTCATTTGGCAGGTCCCCAGACCCGAAGCCCTGTGGAGTACCATTGTCATTGTCCACTTCAACCCGTTGGACCACTTCACCCAATTCGGGAAGCGCCAGGGGGTGGGTGGTTTGAAAGCCGCCATGACCGATCATGACCCAGTCCCGGCCACCGCCTGTGTCACGAGTGTTGGCAATTCCACCTACGAAGAGAGGAGCCGTGATGTCGATGTCGCCAGAATGAGCCCCGCGCATGTCGCGCCCGCCGTGACCGACCATCGCCCAGGAGTCACTGTTCTGACCTGCCGTCATCAGCAGGACTTGGGATTCCAGGGTAATGTCGCCGGAAAGATTCACCGCGAGAGGACCGCCATAATGGTTTTCACCGGGCTCCAGCGAGAGACTGGCAATGCTGTTGTTGGTCGTGGATTCAGATAGACCACCGTGGCCAATCTGAGAAAAGCTATCGTTGTTACCACCCTGGAGCAGGATGGTGCCCCCGGCCTTCACATTGATGTCACCAGACCAATCCTGGGCCTTCTCAACCCAGATGGCGGTATCACCATTGTAGTCGTAAACATTGCCGTGATTGTAGTCGACTTGTGCATTGCTGCCGTCCGCCACTAATCCACCAGCGGCATTGATCGTCACCACGCCAGTGTCGTAATTGATTTCTCCAACCGCGTTGTTGCCGGAGTCGTAAAGGATGCCATCGGAGTTAACGTCGGTAAGTTCGTCTCCCCCCACATTGAGATCAGGATCAATCAACACATTCCCAGCCACGATGTTGTCCTGCTGAATCAATGTGAAGGTAGCGCCATTACCGGTCTCCAACGCCGTTTGAATGTCTGTTGCACCCAGGCCTGCGGTTGCGCGACTAGCGTCAGTTTCCTGAACGAAGGCAACGTTGGGACTCTGGCCAAGAGAAACAGCAAGATCATAATTCTCAATATAACCAAGCAGGGTCCGGTCCCGCGCAATCACACCCGATTTCCACACATCTCCATTTTGGCCACGGGTAGTCAGAGTCTCGTGGGTGCGCCCCACGTCCCAGCGCCAGGTGTAACCGCCATGACCCACATGAGTGCTCTTGCGGTTATTGACCAGATCACCGGCCATGATGAAGTCGTTGGCCGCATTGACGTTGATATTGCCTCTGACCTCGATCGGGGTGATCCCGTCAGGCTGGTAAATGCGAGTCCGGCGATAGCCCAGTTGAGCATAGTCGTCATTGGAATTGCCGGGCGACAGCGTGATGTTGTAACCCAGGGCGTTCGTTTCGCCGGCGGCACTGCCCACTTCCACCTCGCGGTTGTTCCCACTGGTGTTGATGAAGATGTCACCGCCCAAGTCGCCATAGGAGCCGAAGATGCCATTGGAGATGTTGTCGTAGTTCAGGTCATAGCTGGCCGTCATTCCGGCATCCTGGAATGGACCCGCCTGTTGCGAGCTGCTATTGAAGGACACAGTGGAAGTGCTGGGATCCCAACCAGCCACGAGACTGATGTTGCCGTCTCCATGGTTCTTCACGCTTGCATTGGCAAAGATGGAACCATTGGCAAAGAGCGCCAGATCACCGGAACCGGAATAGCGCAGGTCGTCGACAATCGTGATATCGCCTACTCCGGTCGCCGGGCCGTAGTTGGTGTGGATGATCGTATCCGTGCCCCCTTCGAGGATGGCACGCAGAGCCACAACGTCAATCTGGTTGGCGTTAGGGGTGGCGGAGTTCACCAGAAACACGCTGGTGGGGTCGAGAAGCAATCGCCCAGCCTGCACCATACCGGAGAAGTTCAGGTTTTCCTTGCCGGAGACTTCCACAAATCCGCCAGGTGCCACGATGTTACCGGCGAAGGAAGTGGAGCCGTCAGCCCAGACATAAACATTCCCACCGAGAGCATCCGTAGAGCCCGCGGCACGCAGAACCGAGCCCGCAGCGACAGTGGTGTCCGTCGCGTTGCGCAGGAACGGGTTGTTCCCCTGGAAACCACCGCCCACGGAGATGATCCCACCTTCGCCGCCACTCACATCAATCACGGAAACATCACCCAATGCCACTTGCGATCCGGTAACGGATACGTCACCTCCGTCGCCAGCCTCACCGAGTGCGCTCAGAGAACCGCCAATCGTGGTGCTGTTGGCCGCATCAACAACCACATTACCACCGTTGTTGCCACCGTTGGCGGTCACGTTACCATCCACCACGGCCGAATTGCTGGCCCGCAGTTGGACCATGCCGCCGTCAGCGCCGTCAGCTGTAATCGTTGCTCCCGAACCGATTTCGAGGGCACTGCCTGTTGCAGCAATCGTTCCTCCAGCCGCGGAACCACCGTCCGCGCTCAGGCTGCCGGTGATCGAAGTTTGTGCCGCTGAGACCACGACCAGTCCGCCTTCCGTTCCGCCATCTGCACTGATGCTGCCTCCCACGGAGGCTTCACCAGAACTGATCAGGACCTTACCGCCCGCACCAGAGATACCGCTGGCGTCCAGGCTTCCGTCGACATTCGCCATGTTGGAACCGGTGATGGTGATGCCGCCACCGTTGATCTCACCCACGGCACCGAGGGTGCTATCGCCATAAATCACCACGTCTCCGCCCGCGAGGCTGATGTTTCCGCCATCGGAGGAACTGCCGTTGGCGCTGATCTTGGAGCCGATCACATTGACTTCAGAAGTGCCACCGTTTCCGATATTCACGGAACCACCCTTATCGCCATCCACATTGATTTCGGCGCCAGTCAAAGTCACCGCATCAGCCAGAACGTTGACCTTACCGCCGTCTCCAGCCCAAGCGGAAGCGTCGACCATATTGGAGATGTGGATTTCGCCATAACCAGTGGTCATGCCGACTTCACCGCCGCTGCCGTCGCCATTGCGAGCTTCGATCAGTCCAGTGTTGGAAACATCCCCTTCATTGGCGCTCAGGAAAACCCGGCCATTCTTCACATCGGCGCCCTTCGCGCGGATTACCCCAGAGTTCTGCACCGCCAGAGCGTAGGCGTTCCCGTGAGTGCGAAGCTCCACCATGGAACCGGTGATCTCGCCTTCGTTATTGACGCTGCTACCCGAACCAGCACTAACAAATACCTTGCGGTCACCCGCTGCAGAAACCAGCACATCGCTGCCGCCAGCCATGGCAACCGTGCCGTCCACC
>JBHIXE010000125.1:0-13002 GCA_041984905.1 Verrucomicrobiales bacterium
CGGGGAGTGACCGAAGGGAACCCCCGGAAAGGCCAATAATAATTATCAGCCGCGCAGCGGCGAGACAAAGGTCGGGAGGCTACGCAAAGAGGTTTCGCCACTGACGTGGCTCGAACTTGTGGGGGACACCTCCCGGGGGTTTCCTTCGGTCACTCCCCGGCTACGTAGGTCCACAGCGCTGGCGCGCTTCATGTTTACCCTGCCGGGATTTGCCTTAGCTGCTTGGACTACGCAGGTCCGCAGCGCTGGCGCGATTCATGTTTGCCTGCCGGGATTTGCCTTAACTGCTTGGACGTAGCTCCGCAGCTTTGGCGCGCTTCATGTTTACCCTGCCGGGATTTGCCTTAGCAGCTTGGACTACGTAGCTCCGCAGCGCTGGCGCGCTTCATGTTTGATAGGGGCCCATTGCATGCTGAGATGCGGGGACCGGAGAATGACGCTCGACCAACACGCAAGGCCATTCCTGGCCGACAAGGGATTCATCAGCCTGCCATCAACTCCAACTCACAAGATCGCCTAACGTCTCACATGAGCCTGTAGGGCCTGGTCCCTCGAAAGAGAAGTATGTTGCGATTGGGGATTTCCCAGTGAGGGCATGGGGAGCGGAATCTGCGCGGCGCGTGGCGCCATTCGTATTCCGCAACGGACATGTAATGGGCAGGCTGCCTCAGGTAGCGTTTCAGCATAGGCAAGCTTGCACGGCGGCAATGAGGTCGGTTGATTTCAGCATAGGGAGAAATTCATGGAAGCAGCGCCCTAAAAACGGGTGGCCTCACGCAGAGACAGTTTGTGGTTGATCGTCTGGTGCAGGATGTGGGCCTCAAACACGGGGATCGTGAGCGGAGACCCACTGAAATCTTCGTAACGAATCAGCTTTTGGGCGGCGATTGCCTGCAACTCCTGCCAACGCGCGTAGTCCAGACTGGGAGCGTTGCGGATGTGGCGGAGCAGGCTGAGCCATTCGAGGAGCGCGCGTTCGATGTCCCCTTCTCCAAACTCGGCCGCATTGTCCGCACTGAGACGGCGAGATCGACCCGCGAGCCGCTCTTCAATCACCTCCGCGGCCCCCTCTCCATAACCGGGAGGCAAGCCCAGGCGCAGATACCCTTCAAAGTCGACCGGTCCATAGGTCTGCCGGCAGATCATGGCGAGTCGTTCACTGGTTCCTTCCACCATGCCATCGCCTTCAAACCGGTGCCCAGCCCGGACATTGGCCAGGTGCATCACCAGATCCTCGATCGGATATGTCTCGTCCTCCAGGGCGGCTGCCACGGGAAGCCCTTCGCCGTATTGGAAAAAGCTGAAGACCTGCCCTCTCAAGGTCGGTGTCCCATCGGGATCGATCAGTCCGAGCTTTCGCCAGGCGTAGGCCGCTGAATTCGCTGCCGGATTGCGCATTTCTCCGGTCTCGCTATCCACATAACTGGTATCGAAGGTCACATTGACCGTGCGCCGCTTCGGTTCCACGAGCCAATTCCCAAGCGAATCTTTGTAGGCTTCCACAGCCACGTCCGAGTAATCGATCACGGCATAGACCAGGTCATTGCGGTTCTCGATGCTCAGCACCTCCGCCCCGGGCTCCTGCTCGCGGACGATGGATTGGATCAGAGCCTGCAGATTATCCGGGGAGGTTTCCGCCCGGTTCTTGGGAGTTTTGGTGAGAGATCGCAGCCGCTTGGTCAGGAGCATCTGGTTCTCTCCCCGAAGATTCGCCACCGCCATCTCTGCTCCGTAAATGACCGGAGCTCCAGTGCTCAGCTTGCAGACCCGGCCCAGGTTGCTGACGCGATTCCGCATGAAGTCGTTGCTCTCCAGAGCCGGCTTCCAGCCCGCCTTCTTTCCGTTGAAGACCAACACGTCCTTGAGGGCGACCTCTCCCCGACCGTGCGGATCTTCCCGTTCCCAGGCCCGCTGCGAATTGCGGATCTCACGGCGCATGGGCCCAAGACCAAAGAGCGCGTCATCTCGATGCTTCGGTTGATGTGGGGGCAGCGCCCGTTCTTCCTCGGGAGTCTCAAATCCCAATCTGATGGACTGCCGGGAATAAAGCCGCTCACACACCTGGCGCGCCGCTTCGAAGGGAGATTCGCCATGATGACTCGCCTCGCCCATGACCCGAAGCAGGGTCGGCCAGTCGATCTCATTGTTCCGGCGCAGGAGCTTGGGGCGCCCATCCTCCAACCTGGGACTGGAGTCCGAAGACAACACATAGCCCCGCTCGTCCAGACCACGCCGGCCAGCCCGGCCAAACATCTGGAGCAGCTCATCCGGCGCAATCTCTCTCTGGAAAGGGCCCTCGAAATACTGGGTCTCCGCGACCAGCACCGAACGAACCGAGAAATTGATCCCAGCAGCCAACCCAGTGGTCGCCACAATAACCCGCAGGTGCCCTGCTTTCGCGAGCGGTTCGATGACTCCAGCGCGCTGAGCGTAACTCAATCCGCTGTGGTGATAAGCCACTCGATTGCGCACCATCTTGGCGAGCTTCGGACCCAGCACGTGTTCCTGCTGTTGAGTCAGCGGAACCGGCTGTCCCGGAGGAAGTCCTTCACTGATTTTCTGAGCGATCTTTTCCGCGCCCTTGCGCTGGGGAGCAAAAATCAGGAGCGGCGCGTAATCCGCCATCAGGACCTGAACCGCGAGCCGGGCCCAGAAATTCTTCACCGCCTTTTGGGACACCTGCGGAAGGGTGTAGATGGGCGTGTCGTCCAGGGGAACGGGACGGACTTTCGTCTGGATCAATTCCGCGTCCCGGCCCAGGCGCTCCATCCAGCTCACGATGTCCTGAGGGTTCGCCACGCTTCCGCTCAAGAGCAGGAGCTGGGTCTGAGGCGGCGCCAGCGCGACCGCCAGTTCGTAGTTCAACCCGCGACGGCGATCCCCGATCATCTGATATTCGTCGATCACAAGGAGCCGCGGACCATTGCCGCTGATGAATCGTTCCCGTTGGGTTTCCAGAGTGGCCACCACGACCGGGGCATCCACGTTCACCGCCAGATCACCCGTGGCGATGCCCACGTCCCAGCCCTTCTGAGTCCACTCCCGCCATTTGTCATTGGCGAGAGCGCGAGTGGGAACGGTGTAAACCGCCTGGCCTTTCAGGTGACCGGATTTGACCAGGAGCTCGAAGACAAAGGTCTTGCCCGCGCCGGTGGGCGCATCCAGCACCACATCTTTACTCGCCTTCAGGGCTCGAACAGCATCTTGCTGCCAAAGATCAGGAAGTTCGAGGTGGATCGACAAACCGTCCAACTCCATGCCTCAACATGTTATCAAGAAACTAGAAATTGGAAATCGCCAATTTTGTAACCTTCCTGAAATTTCAACGGAAGTGAACAAGATCTACGGGTAACCACTCGGACTAACCCTTCTTATCCTTCGCAAAAAGCGGTAAGACGAAAATACCAATGATTCCTAGAATGATGCCCACGAGGAAGGTTCCCGCGTTCCCATCGATCACTCCCTCAACCCCATTTGGCACCTCTTCTGCCGCTACCAGAAAGGCCAAATTCTCGGAAGCACTATAGTTCAGCACATGGTTGAAATACTCGGCAATCCGTCCATCGGATTTCCCGGCGTAAGCAACAAACTCCCCACCCAATCCTCGATCGGACCGGTAGAGACGCCCCTTGAAGGAATGCTCCTGGGCCAGCACCTTTGACAGTTCGGGGCCTTCCACATCAAACTCGAGGTCACCAAATACGGCATCCGCGGCAGCTTTCCCTTCCTCTTCCGGAGTCAGTGCCGGCACCTTGGCCCGGTCCGCCTCGTGAGCGGCCACCAGTTGCTCGTAGACCTCCCCATCCTGGAGATGGACCACCAAATTCTCCGGAAACCCCTCCACCTGGAATTTGAAATCCAGCGTTCCATCAAGCATTCCCTTCCGGTTCATCATGAAGGTCTTCGGGCGGATTCGACCGGAGAGTTCCACCAGATTGTTGTGCTCGAAGCCGGTTCCATCCTGCGGGACCAGGGTGTGGAGCTCCGGCTTTCCCAGGTGAAAGCGGAAGTCGTCTCCGGGGCGCATCGACAACCACATGAAGGGACTGACAAAGAGCATGATCACTCCCACCGCCAGAAAAGACAGGAGCCACCCCCGAAACTGATTCACGACAAAGTTCTTCACCGCCGTAAAGTCTTCCCCATTGGTCCTTCGAGGGTCAAGCCGGCGAATCCGCCCGCCTCACATTTTTGAAAAGCATTAGGGTGCCCGGAGCGTGTAATTCAGGAAGTGCCGTGGGGGTCCAACGGGGAGGTTTGCACAAAAGGCCGGCCCAACCGAAACCCCTCGCCAAAGGCACGGTTCATGCTCTAGACTGAGAATTCCCTAACGGGCCCGCCCCTTATGATTTCCGATATTCTGCAGCACCGGCTCTCGCCCCTGATCCAGGCTGAGAAACTCCTTCGCCGCCAACGGGCTACGGCCATCGCCATCGGAGCCAGTTCCCTCTTTGGGCTCTGCTACTGGATCTACCACCAGCAGACAGAGTCGGGGAGCGCCGCTGTCACCTTGCTCTGGCTTGGTACCACCGCCGCCCTCCTCATCGGGGCCTGGGCCTGGGCCAATCAGCGCCCGGCCAATCTCAAAGCCATCGCCCGCCGTCTGGAGGCCGAATACCCCGAGTTGGACGGTGCTCTGGTCACGGCGGTGGAGCAGGATGAAGACGAGGGACATCAGCTCAGCTATCTCCAGGAACGGGTGGTTTGCGAAGCGGTAGATCATTCCGTGGCCCACGCCTGGACCCAACGTTACCGGGAAGAGCAGCGGAAATGGGCGTCCATGTTCCAGGGCATCTCGCTTCTGGCCTTTATCGCGGTTTCCCTTCTGGTGATTTCCGTTTCTCCACGCTCCGGAAGTGACGCTCTCACACCAACGGCTGGCAGCCCCTCGGGACTTGCCACTGAGATCAGCGTAACCCCCGGCACCACAGAGGTGGAGAAAGGTTCCAAGCTGGTCGTGGAGGCCCGCTTCGAGGGAGTCGTCCCCAATGAAGCCGCCATCGAGTTGGTTTCGGCGGAAAGCGACGAACTGCTGGCAAGCATTCCCATGAAACGCGTCATGGAGGATCCCGCTTACGGCGCGGTGATTCCGAATATCGACGAACCGGTCCGCTATCGGATCGCCTATCCCAATGAAGCTTCAGAAACTTTTGATATCGGCATCTACGTTCATCCAGAGCTGGAGAATGCGGACGTCACGATTTCCCCGCCCAAATATGCCAAGCTGGAGACCAAGACTCTGAAAGATGTGCGCAAGGTCACCGCTCTGGAAGGGTCTGAGCTCGATTTTGCCTTCAAGATCAATAAGGAAGTCTCCGACGCGGAGCTATTCGGGGAAGACGGCGAGATCATCCCGCTGATCGCCGACCCGGAAGATCCCACCAGGCTGACCGCCAAGTTTCGTCCGGAGAAAGAGAAGAAATACCGGCTCCATCTAGTGGACAGTGACGAGAGGGCCAACAAGACGCCCCCCTGGTTCACGGTGAATTTGAAGAAGAACCAGCTGCCCAAGATGGAACTGGCCTTCCCAGGGAAAGACTCAGAAGTCTCCGCTCTGGAAGAGATGAACCTGGAAGGCAAGGTCTGGGATGACCTCGGCATCCAGCGAATTGGGGCTTCCATCACGGTGGGCGAAGAAAGCCGCGAAGTCGTGCTCCAGGGAGAGCCTCTTCCCGGCCAGAAGAAGCACGACTTCGCCACCCTGCTGGCCTTGGAAGAATTTGGCGCCGAACCCACGGAATTGGTGAGTTATCACTTCTGGGCGGAAGACCTGGGACCGGATGGAGAGCCACGCCGGGTGGAGAGCGATATGTTCTTTGCGGAAGTCCGTCACTGGGAACACATCTTCCGGGAGGGAACCCAGCAAGGCGGCCAACAACAGGGCCAACAAGGCCAGCAATCTCAGAGCGGACAGCTGCGCATGCAGCAGAAGGAGATCATGAACGCCACCTGGAAAGTGGCGCGCCGCGCGACTCTATCCGGTATTGCCGGCCAGCTTGAAGACGTCCAGGTGATCAAGACAGCCCAGGAAACCGTGGCCACCAATGTGGACATGGTGCTGCAGCAGGTCCAGGACCCTACCCTGGCGGAGACGCTGAAGGAAGCGCAGGCCAAGATGATGGAAGCCGTGAGCTTCCTGGACTGGGTCATCCAGAAATCCGACGGCCTTCGGATGGAGGACGCCCTGGCGGCGGAAAAATCCGCCTACCAGCTCCTGCTTAAGGCAGAGAGCCGGGAGAGCCAGGTGACCCGCTCCCAAAGCAGCAGTTCCAGCGGCCAATCCCAGCAACAGCAGCGTCAACTGATGCAGCTGGATCTCAAGGAAGACGAGAACCGCTACGAAACGGAGCGCCAGGCCCAGCCGGAGCAGGAAACCACGCCTCAACAAGAAGACCTGGCCGTCTTGAACCGCCTCAAGGAACTGGCCCGCCGGGAACAGGCTCTCGCGGAGAAGATCAAGGAAATCGAGGCTGCGCTCGAAGAGGCCAAGACGGAAGAAGAGCGCAAGGAACTGGAACGCCAGTTGGAGAGACTTCAGGAGGAGCAGGAAGAGCTCTTGCGGGATGTGGACGATCTCATGGAGCGGATGGAGAGCGAGGAAAACCAGGAACGTATGGGTGAAGAGCGGGAGAAGCTCGCCGAGACCCGGGAGAAGATTCAGGAAGCCAACGAGCAGCTCAAAAACAATGAGCTATCGGAAGCCGCCAACTCGGCGACTCGCGCTCAGCAGGAGATGGATGAGCTTCGAGAAGACTTCCGGCAACGCACCTCGCAGCGCTTTGCCGAGGAACTGCGAGAACTCCGCCAGCAAGCTCGGGATTTGGCCGATGGCCAGGAGGAGATTGGCGAGCAATTCGAGGACGTTCCGGATCCGACCAATCCGTTCAGCGAGCAGAACAGTGAGTTCGATCGCATGGAAGTCGTGCAGCAGCTGAGAGATCAGAAAGCCGAACTGCAGAAACTGCTGGAGAATATGCAGCAGGTCTCCGAGCAAGCCGAGGAAAGCGAGCCGGTTCTCTCCAATTCCCTGTATGAAACGGTGCGGGAAGCCCGGATCAACGGAGCGGACGAAGCATTGGATGAAGCTTCCACCTACACGCGTTACGGCAATCTGACCGAAGCCCAGAAGATGGAGCGGGAAGCCGGGCGCGCCATTGAGAAGCTCAAGGAAGGCGTGGAGAGAGCCGCGGAAACCGTCTTGGGAGACGAAGCTCAGGCCCTGCGCATGGCTCGCAATGAATTGGACTCCGCCATCCAGGCGTTGGAAGAAGAACGCCAGCGTCGTGCCGGTAGTGATCCGAACGCCAAAGAACCCGGAACATCCCCGGATCAGGAGCAACAGGCTCAGAACATGGAAGGCACTCCCAATCAGCCCGGCCAGGAAGGACAACAGCCGGGCACCGATCCGCAGCGCGGCCAGCAACCGGGCCAAGGCCAGCAGCCCTCGCCTGAACAATTGGCTCAGAATGATCGCCAGCCAGGTAAAGAACCCAATGCTCAAGGCCAGGGTCAACAACCGCAGGAGGGCCAGGAACCCAGCCAAGGGCAGCAACCTTCCGATCAACCCGGCCAGGGCCAGACTCAGGAAGGTGAGCAGGCGGGTCAGGGCCAAGGTCAGATGGCGGAGAACGAATCTGGAGAAGAGTCCGACCAGCAAGGCAAGGGCTTCATCAAGAGATTCATGGCCGAGAGCGCCTCTCAAAAGGGGGAACAGGAATCTCAGCAGCCCGGCCAACAGCCTGGTGACGGCCAACAGCCTGGCCAGCAAGGACTACAGGGTCAGGAGGGTCAAGGTCAGGGAGAACAGGGACAATCCCAGATGGCTCAGGGGCAATCCGGCCAGCAGCCCGGTCAGGGGCAGAGCCAAGGCCAGCAAGGTCAACCGGGCCAGCAACAAGGCGGTCAACAACCCGGGACTCCTCAGAATCCTCAACCCTCTCAATCGCAAGTCGCTCAAGGCGGCGGTGGAGGTGGTGGAGGCGGCTCCAACTTCTTTGGCGGTGACAACTGGGACGACAGCGTCGGCGGCGCTTCCAATCAGACCGCGCCTCCCCTCTTCTTCGACCAGATCGATCAGGCTCGCGATCCCGGTGTGTTGATGGGAGAGGACTACGAAGCTTTTGCGGATAGCCTGCGCAAAGTGGAAGACGTGCTCGAAGTGCCCGAACTCCGCTCTCAAGCCTCCAAGGTGCTCGACCGCGCTCGCAGTATGCGCATCGATTATCGCCGGAATGATACCCCGCCTCAATGGGACGTGGTGAGTGAGACCATCATTGATCCTCTCGTGGAGTTGCGGGATCTGGTGTCGGAAGAGTTGGCCCGCACGGAGCAGGATGATTCTCTGGTCCCCATCGATCGCGATCCTGTTCCGGGTCCCTATCGCGATTTGGTGCGGAAATACTACGAAAAGCTTGCCAGTGGCGAGTGATCCTGCCGGGTTGGGTACTGCAATGGTGACGGCATCAATCTCATTCAACCAGAGCGGCGCGGGCTGGACCATCTTTCTGGTGACAGGGCTGCTTGCCGTCCTGGTGCTGTTGTTTTTGGGCTATCGCAATCAGGCGCTTCCACCGGGCATCAAGTGGACCTGCATGGGCATCAAGTTCATCGCCATCGCCATTCTCCTACTCGCACTGCTTGAACCCATGTGGACGGGCGAGGAGGCCAAGCGCGGGTCCAATGACTTCCTGGTGCTGGTCGACAATGGTCAGGGCATGGAGGTGCAGGGCAGTGCAGAGCTGATCGGCAATCTCCGTTCCGCCACCGACAGCATGGACTCCTGGTTCGGCAAACTCAGCGATACCTTTCGCGTAGAGAGCTTTGCCTTCGACTCCCGGATTCGAAAGGCGAACCAGTTTGGCGAGGAGGTCGATTTCCAAGGCAAGAGCTCGGATCTCGTCCATGCCGTAGACAGCCTTCAGAAGCGCTATGCAAAACGGCCCCTGGCGGGCATGCTCGTGTTCTCGGACGGAAACGCCACGGATATCGCCGCTTTAGAAGAGACGGACCTGAACGTCCCGGTGTTTCCGGTGCTGGTGAAAAAAGACCAGGCTCTGCGGGATCTCTCCGTCACGGATCTGGCAGTGACCCAGACCGCCTTTGAAGATGCGCCCGTCACGCTCTCCGCCACGGTGAAGGCGGAAGGTTACAAGGGTAAGAAAGCGGCGTTGGTCTTGCTCAATCAGAAGGGTGAAGAGGTGCAGAGAGAACCGCTCAAGATCTCCACCTCCTCCGAAGCACTGCCGGTGCGCATCCGGTTCCGGCCTGTCGAGACTGGCGTCTCCCTTTATGAGTTGAAAGTGGTCGATGCCGAAAAAGCGGCCGATCCCAGCAAGGAAACCACCCCTCACAACAACCGTCTTTCCGTCGCGATCGATCGGGGAAATGGCCCCTATCGAGTGCTCTACCTCACCGGACGGCCCAACTGGGAATACAAGTTCCTCCGTCGGGCGTTGGAGCAGGATGACGAGGTGGATCTCGTGGGCCTGGTCCGGGTCGCCAAGCGGGAACCCAAGTTTGTCTGGCGCGGTCGCCGGGGGGAGAGCAGCAATCCTCTCTTTCGCGGCTTCCAGAACAACTTGCCCGAAGAGGAAGAGTCCTATGACAAACCCGTCCTGATCCGGCTCAACACCCGAGACGCCGAGGAACTCCGGGACGGCTTTCCCAAGGAGCGTGAAGATCTCTTCGCTGACTATCACTGCATCATCATTGATGACCTGGAGGTCGATTTCTTCACCGAAGATCAACAGCTGCTCATTGAAAAGTTTGTCTCCATCCGAGGCGGTTCCCTCCTCATGCTCGGAGGCCAGGAATCCCTGCAGTTAGGCGACTACGCCAAGACGCCGATCGGTCAGATGCTGCCGGTGTATCTGGATGGATCGGCCCTGAGCGATGGCGGTGCTTCCACGGCCTCCCGGCTCAAACTAACTCGCGAAGGCTGGTTGGAACCCTGGGCCCGGTTGCGGTTGACCGAAGAGGACGAGGAAATTCGCCTGGCTCACATGCCCGCCTTCCAATCCATCAACCAACTGCAAGCGATCAAGCCCGGCGCCAGCCCCGTGGCCACCGTGGTCGATGAGCAGCAGCGCGAGTATCCCGCCCTTGTCACGCATCGCTTTGGGGAAGGCCGGGTTGCGGTGATCACCATTGCTGACGTCTGGCGCTGGGGAATGCAGGATGTCACCCTCCATGACGACATGGACAAGTGGTGGCGCCAATTGCTGCGCTGGACCGTGGTGGACGTACCGCCCTTCGTCAAAGTCACCACTGAATGGGATGAACAACAGGGATATGCCAAGCGCCGAATTGCCGTGAAAGTGCGGGACGCTGCCTTCCGCCCGGAAGAGAACGCCACCACCGAGCTGCAAATCCAGGCTCCGGGCGAGGAAGAACCCTCCATCATTTTTGCCGAGCCCAGTCTTCAGGAACCCGGTCTTTTCACCGCGGAGTTTGTCTGCGCGGAACCCGGCAACTACCTGGTGAAAGCTCTGGTCAATGATGCCGCGGGCATCCGGCTGGGCGAAGGCGAAGCGGGCTGGAGCTGGAATCCTCACGCGGAAGAATTCCGCTCTCTTCTCCCGAATCGGGCATTCCTCGAGGAAATCGCCGAGAAATCTGGCGGTCGTGTCGTCGAACTGGATGAGCTGGGTGAGTTGGTTCGAGAACTGCCCGAAATGGAAGCGCCTATCACGGAAAAATGGGCCAAACCGCTTTGGCATCAGCCCTGGATATTCTCGATCGCGATCCTGATGTTCGCCTCCGAATGGGGACTCAGAAGATGGAAAGGCCTCGCATGATTTCACGATCTCACATTCGCTCTCTGACTGGCCTGGTGCTTTGCCTGGTCCTGCCTGCGCTCTTGCATGCGGAACCGGCCGAGAAATCAGAACGGCTCGTCATCATTGCCGAAGGAGCCCCTGGTTCGGAAGAGTTTGCGGCACGGTTCAAGACCTCCGCGGACACCTGGGAATCCGCGACACTGCTGGGTGAGGCAAGACCCATGCGAGTGACATCCAGGGAAGCCTTGCAGGACGCCATCAAACTGGCCATCGAGAACCAGCCCGCGGAACTCTGGATCGTGTTCATCGGCCATGGCACCTTTGATGGGCGCACCGCGCGCTTTGCCCTGACCGGCCCGGATGTATCCGAAGAAGAGATCGCCGAATGGCTGGAGCCCTGGAAAGGCGACCTGGCGTTTATCAACGCCACTTCCGCCAGCGCCCCTTTCCTTCCCGCGCTCTCCGGCCCCAACCGGGTGATTGTCTCCGCGACCAAGAGCGGCCATGAAGTCTTCTACTCCCGCTTTGGTCAGTTCCTCACGGAGTCCCTGGTAGGTCTGGAAGCGGATCTCAATAAGGACGAGCAAGTCTCCCTGCTGGAAGCCTTCCTTCTCGCTTCCGACAAGACCGCCGAGTTCTTTGAAAAGGAAGCACGGCTCGCCACGGAACACGCCATGATTGATGACAACGGCGATGGCAAGGGCACACCGGCGGAATGGTTCGAAGGACTTCGAGCCACGCGGAAAGCGAAAGACGCCGAGCCGGACGGACTGGTGGCTCGAAACCTTCACCTGGTGCCGAACGATCTCGATCGCAGCCTCTCTCCCGAAGTCCGCAAACGGCGCAATGAACTGGAGTTGAAAGCGGAATCCCTGAGGGAAACACGGGATCAAATGGGGGATGACGCCTATTACTCGGAATTGGAATCTATTTTTCTTGAGATTGCAAAGATCTACGAGCAAGATTCCTAACCAGCAGCGAGAGCTGGTTCTGACGGTTCGTTAGGACCCACCATTTCCGGGTCAGCGGACTTTGTGAAAAATTTCACAAATTGCACTTGCCTCCTTTTTTGCTGGGGCGTAGATGAGGAGCGACCGGCGGCCTGTAGGGAAGCTTGCCATCCGGTCCAACCCACCTAACCTTGCCTTCATGTCGAGCTTAGCTTGCAACCTTGGAGTACACTCCATCACGCCCCTTTTGGGACTCAATATTGAGGCTGAAAAGCTGCCTCTCTTCCAGGACCTACCGTTCTTCGCCTTTCTGACGAACTCGATCTTCGTCGCGTTGATCGTTTTGACGGTCCTTCTTGTGGTTGCGGTCAAAGCCACCACGAACATGAAGCTCATCCCTCACGCGTGGCAGAACTTCTTCGAGTTCGTGGTCGAGTTTCTCTACAATCAAGTCGAAGGCATTGTCGGGAAGAAAGTCGCGCCCCAGGCCTTTCCTTTGCTCGCCACCACCTTCCTTTTCATCCTCATCGCCAACTGGATGGGACTTTTCCCCGGTGTCGGCACCGCGGGCTGGGAAATTCTGGAAGAGGGCCAGGTCGCGGCCGGACCAGCCACGGTCAACCACGTTGACATCCCTCTCATCCGTCCCGCGACCGCAGACCTGAATATGACGCTCGGGATCGCGGTCACCTTCATGCTCCTCTGGTTCTTTATCACCATGAAGGAGACGGGCCCCTGGGGCTTCATCAAGCACACCTTCTTCCCACCGGAAGGGATCAAGGGCGCCATGTGGGCAGGTTTGCTGATCATCTTCATGTTCGTGGGTGTGATCGAAATCATCTCGATCGTGTTCCGCCCCGTCTCTCTTTCACTGCGACTTTTCGGGAACCTCTTTGCGGGTGAAAACCTGCTTCACGTGATGGGTGACCTGGGGAACATCATGGGCTTCCCGCCCGTCCTCCAGTTCATCTCCAGCGTCTTGTTTCCTCTCCCCTTCTACTTCCTGGAAATTCTCGTCGGGCTCCTGCAGGCGATTGTTTTCACCCTGCTCTGTGCTGTTTACATCAAACTCTCCACCGCGCATAGCGACCACGGCGAGCATCATTAATTCCAGAATTTGACCGTCGGGACCATGGGCAAACTGTGGGCGGCGGACAAGAAGACAAACCTATAAGAAAGTAACTACCATGTTCGAACGGCTTAATTACCTGACTCTTCTGGCCGCTGCGGCTCCGACCGCCGTGGAAGCTACAGGTGGTTTCAGCCCTAACTTC
>JBHIXE010000126.1:0-12922 GCA_041984905.1 Verrucomicrobiales bacterium
GAGACATTACATCTACGGCAGGTTATCGAAATATGACGAGAATGCTGGCGATCTCTATCGGCAAGGGATGCGCCAGCGAGCGAGCCGCTCGCGCTCCGACACGCGAGTCTTTGCCCGGGAGTCTTTGCCCGGGAGTCTTTGCCCGGGAGTCTTTGCCCGGGAGTCTCCTCGCACGCTGAAGCGTGAACTCCAACCGGGAGTCTGCGCTCTCGTCCTCTACAGGCGAGCGGGGACGCTCGCGCTCCGGCGTTATGGAAACGTCAACGAACCGTTCGTACGTCGCTGCCACTCATCCCTCATAACCCGGCTCCATGATATTCGTCAGGAGAAATTCCTGAATGATCGCATAAACGCGATACTGCACCATGACGAGCCACTTCTTCTCTTCAATCTGGGAGGGCGTCTGTTCGCCCATGTAGAGCTTCTTCTCGGTTTCGGAGATGTTGTACTCCTCGTTGATGATCAGTCTCGCCTGGTTGAGGACGCTGTACCAGGTTTCGGCATGGGCGATGGGTACCTCCAGGAAGTGGAGCGGTTTGCCATCGTCGTTCTCCTCTTCGTAGGCGGTATCGAGATCTTTGGACACGGTCTCTAGATCGTTGGTGAACTGGGTTTCCAGGCCGGGCTGAATGTATTCCCGCCAATCCGCGTTGACCTCTTCTTCTTCCGGGTCCGCCACATCTGGGAGAAGCCGTTTGCGGCCCTTCTCGGACTGATTCATGTCCGCAGCCTGAGTCAGCTGCATGAGCATGAACCAGTGCACATCATCAATCTCTTCCAATAACCAGTGATCGCCATCGAGCGAAATTCGCATGCGCCTTTGTTTGTGCTTGGATTCTGGAGTGTGAGCCTCGGGCCGTCCTACTCCGCTTTCTTCATGGACGCCAACAGTTGATGACTCTGCAACTGTTGAACGTAGAATTCCGCCTTCTCCCGGTTGCCGGTCCAGACGACGGATTTGCCTTCGTTGTGGACCTGCAGCATGAGCGTCTCGGCGCGTTCCTGGGAGTAACCGAAAACCTTGCGTAGTATCAAGGTTACGAATCCCATGTAGTTCACGGGGTCATCAAAAACGACGACGTTCCAGGGCGAATCCAGATTGGTATCCGTTTCCGTATCGGTGAGAATCTCGGTTCCGGGCTTTTCGGTAACGGTGGGCATTCCTTCAGCAAGAGAGGGTGGTTAGGAGGAGTCCTAGTCCAATGCACGTGGTTGAAACGGTTCCTTGCCCTGGGGCGCGCTCACCCATTGGTGAAGGCGCTGGGGCAGATCCGGTGTCATGTCTTGAAATCCGGAGAGGCCATCGCGATGTCCGGCGGATTGCCACTCCAGATATAGATACGCCACCAGGGTAGGGGCGAGAGGCACATGAAATAAATGGCACTGCAGGGCGAATACGGTGGCGGCGTGTCCCGGGCAGCCGCTGGTGTCCTGCAGGGTGCGCAGCTTGGAGATGGGCTTGAGGTGCCGGGCCCCTTCGTGTCGCTCCAGCAAGCGGCGGCCGGCCTGGGTGCTGCGTTCTTTGACTTGTGGATCGGTGAGAATCGCGTCGAACGCGTGATCGGTTTCGGCAAGTTCCCGCACCCCATGGTGGGAAGCGGCATGGGCTCGGACCAGGTGCGGCGCTACAGCCTGGGTGAACTCGCCATCGAGCCAGTCCTGCCAGGCGGCGGCATCTCCCTTGGGGCCCTCAAACACCATGGGACCTCCCGGCACGGCCGCAATCAGGGCTATCTCCACCGAGCGCCACAGCTCCAGAGGCAGAGGCGATTGGTTGAGGTAGATGCCCGGATCATCCGGTTCGGGCGCTGGGAGTACCGAAAACATGCGCCTTATGATATACCAAGCTCTCCGTGTGGCCACAATTGTTCGAGGATTTCCCCTTGGATTCGGTGCATCTCGTCCCGGTCAACAGGGTCGTGATCATCGTATCCATGCAAATGAAGCAGGCCATGGATGAGGTAGAGCAGCAGCTCCCGTTCCAGGGGGAAGCCGCGTTCAGAAGCCTCACGCTGAGCGGTATCGACACTGGCGAGAATCTCGCCGTAGGGGAAGGTGATGACGTCGGTGGGCGTGGGATCGTCGAGAAACTGGCCATGGACTTCGCCGATCGCCTCGTCCGATAGAATCGTGATCTCGACGAAATCCAGCTCAGTCAGAGTCGGCTGATTGCCGGCAGGTTCCCGCTGGAGCACTGCCTCCAAAGCCTTCGGGAGTCGAGCCAGGAGCGTTTCCTCATCGAACACAACGCCTTGCTGGGAGTTGTAGAACTCGAGCTCCGGAATCAAGCGACGTTGGGTTTAGCCTTCTTGGCGGCCTCGTTCTGCTGCTGCTCCTTCACGACTTCCAGCTTGGGCTCGGCCTTCTCTTTCTCCTTCTTGCCCTTCTCAGAACCGCTCTTGTCGGACTCATCCTTGGGATAGGCGACTCGGCTGTGCATCATGCCGCAGAGGGTAGTGTGGAAAGAGGCTTTCACCGTCTTGAGATCCGCCAAGGTCAATCCGCAGTCATCCAGTTGCCCGTCCTGGAGCCGGGATTCCACGATCTCCTGGATCAACTGATCGATCTTCGGCGGAGTGGGCTTGGCAATGGAACGCGAAGCACTCTCGATGCTGTCCGCCAGGCTGATGATGGCGCTTTCCCGGGAACGCGGCTTGGGCCCTGGGTAGCGGAAGCCTTTTTCTTCCACCACGGGCACGTCGTCCACATTGGCTTTGCCCTGCTCGACCTTCTCTTCGAATTGTTTCCGCTGCTCCATGGCGCGATGGTAGAAATACTGCACCAGGGAGGTGCCGTGATGCTCGCGGATCACGCTGATGATTTCCTTGTTCAGCTTATGCTTCAGCGCCAGGTCGACCCCGTCTTTGACGTGAGCCGTGATGATAAGGGCGCTCATGGTGGGAGTGAGTTCGTCATGCGGATTCTCCTCCGGATTGACGTTCTCAATGAAATACTGGGGTTTGTTCAGCTTCCCAATGTCGTGGAAGTAGGAACAGACCCGGCTCATGGTGCCGTTGGCGCCGATGCTTTCCGCGGCGGCTTCTGCAAGACGCGCGACCACCTGGCTGTGGTGATAGGTGCCCGGCGCTTCATAGCTAAGTCGCTTGAGAACCGGGTGATTCAAGTCCGCCAACTCGATCCAGGTGATGTCCGTGGTAATCCGGAAAATGCTCTCGACCAGGGGCAGGATGCCGCTGACGAGCATGGCGGTGATGACGCCGGCCAGGACTGTGGTGAGAACCTGGTAAAGCATCGATTGCCATTCCGCGAACTGGATTGGGATCTGGCCTGTGGCAATGGCGACAATCGTGGTGGCGATCCCCACGTAGAAACCGGCCGTCACCACGGTGCTGCGCCTGCGTATCTGGTGGGTGAAGAACACGGCCACGAACCCGGAGACGAGACTGAGGACAAAGAAGGGGAAGGCCTTCTCCGCTTGCACCAGGAGCGCTCCCAGCAGGGAGACGTAAATGGCGGCAAAAGTCCCGTGATTCCGGCCCAGGAGAATGGACATGGCCATCGGCGCGAGGCCGTAGGCGGGAATGAGGAACTGGTAGTGATCCTCGATGAACTCGGACTGGGCCGGGATGAAGGCTACCTGAAGCAGGAACAGGTGCGCCAGCATGACGCCCAGGATGAGCACCACGCGTCCGTTCTGGGCGAAGCTGGTCTCGTGGTTCACGTAGAACTGGATCACCATGGAAATGATGATCACGTTCACCACCAGGGCGCTCTGCAGGATGTTGGCGCCAGGAGACATGCTGCTGGCGAAGATGGCGCCCTGATCACGGCCGAACTGCACCAGCAGCGTGACCGCGAGGGTAAAGATCACGAAGAGAGCCGCCTTGGTAGCGTTTCCTTCTTCCAGGGCATCGACCAGATCTCCTTCTTTGACCTTAAGCCGCCGCTTGCCGCTGGAGAGCCCGCGGCGTTCGAGTTGGCTGGGTTTGGATAAGAATTCAAACATGGCGAATTCAGGTTAGTTGGACCGGCGCAGAGGGCAGGCGCCTTACGCGGCCGGCTGTTTGGGGGCGGTCTTCTCCGCCTCCTCGTCTTCGCGTTTCCGGTGCACGTCATAAGCGGCAATGATCCGCTTCACGACCGGGTGACGGACCACGTCGCCGCCCTGCAGTTGGCAGAAGCGGACGCCTTTCACTTCCCGGAGGGCCTGAATGGCCTCCACGAGTCCGGAAGGCACATTGCGGCGAAGATCAATTTGAGTGGGGTCACCGGTCACCGCACAGCGCGATCCGGGACCAACCCGAGTGAGGAACATGAGCATCTGCTCGCGAGTCGTGTTCTGAGCCTCATCCAGAATCACGTAAGCCTTGTTCAGGGTGCGTCCCCGCATGTAGGCGAGTGGCGCGATTTCGATGATGTTCTTGTCAATCCAGCGTTCCACGTCCGTGGTGTCCGCCATGTCATAGATGGCGTCGTATAGAGGCCGCAGATAGGGGAAAATCTTCTCCTTGAGGTCGCCGGGGAGGAACCCCAGCGCTTCGCCCGCTTCCACAGCAGGGCGAGTGAGGATGATGCGCTGGACCTTGCGATCTTTGAGCGCCTGAAGAGCACTGGCGACCGCCAGGTAGGTCTTGCCGGTGCCCGCGGGTCCGATCCCAAAGACGACGTCTTCATCCTGCAGGGCCTGGAGATACTCCATCTGTCCGGGAGTCTTGGGCATCACCGGAGCCTTGGAAGCGGACCCCAGAAGCCGCATTTCGGAAAGGTCGTCGATCGAAGGTTGATCGTTCTTGGAGGCAACGGAATCCACGGCGTATTGAAAGGAATGTTCGGTGATATCGACCCCTTTGCGGCGAGCGGATTCCAGATGCTGGAACACTTCCTCGGCCTGGTCGACGGCTTCTTTCTCTCCCTGCAGCTTTACCCAGTTGTCGCGGGTCGTGATCGTGACTGGAATCTGCTGCTCCAGGATCTTGAGCAATGACTGATCATTGGCGAACAAAGACTGCAGAAAGTGCGGGGTTTCGAATTGTATGGTTCGAGATTCCATCAGGCGTGCGGGAGGAGACGGATCAACGCAGGGAAAGGAGATCACAAGTTCGCGCGAGATCGGTCATCATGAGAGAGACGAAAGGGAAGAACCACCCATTGGCGGAAGGATCAGCGGCGGGATTGGCCCGAAAGGAAAAGGACGGATTCGGAGCCAGCGATTGGAAAGGTTGGAATCACCATATGGTCAACTCCTTCCAACGCTACGCTTTCTTTGTGGTGGGATCAACTCTAATGCGAAGGACCCAGACCACCGGCGGCGTCAGCGATACCCGTAGACCAGCGCCCAGTCCACACTTTGAGGCGTTTCCGAAGTGATGGTGATCACCACATAATAGGCTCCGGTTTGAGTGGGATTCACTCGTACCCCCGTGACCCGGTCTTCTTCGGTGCGTTCGATCACGACGTCCAGGCCCTTGTTGTCGAGCACATCCAGCTTGATCTCGCAGCCTGGAAAGCTGGTGGCGGCCCAGAGCCAGTAGACATGACCTTTGAAGAGCTGTTGCCGCACAATCCGGCGGGTGCCGGTGTCCATTTCCCCGTTCCGGTAATTGGCGGGAATGGTGAAGTCCTGCTCGATGTATTCTCCAAGAGATTGGAGAATCAGGGTATGAGCTTCATCCCGGATTTCTTCCTCGTCGGCAGCCGCTGGCCAATAGAAGAACGCCAGAGAAAGGCAAGCGAGTAGACGGGTCTTCATGTCCTCTTGAGCGAGACGTTTAGGGATTGGCGGAAGGGGTGATATTCGCGACCATGGCACTGCAGATGCTGTGGATACGGGTCACTGTGTCCGCGGGGATGCTATCGGCGGGGTGTTGCACCATGAGCGCCTGAATTTCGACCAGCCCCTGGCGAATGGTATCCAGGGCTTTGGTGGAATCCATGGCTTCCAATTTCTTGATGAAGTAGGTGGCAAGTTCGGGCTGATTCAGAATCTCCGCCTTGTCCATGTTGTAGTTTTTGCCGATGACCTCTGTTAGCGCCTCGGTACCCCGGAGCCAACCGCCAATACTGACACATTGGGCCAGTTTCTCGTCCCGGATTTGTTCCATGGCGTCTTGAACCGTCCTGTGGGTCAGATCCAGTTCCTGGCGGACTCGGTCCCAGTTGCGCTTCTCCGTGGCCTCAATGATGGCCTGGCAATGGGGGAAGACCGCATCTTCCAGGCCGAGGTCCCGGGAGAGTTCGATGATATCCCGTCCCAGGTCCAGAACGGAGGTGGGATCTTCGGCCTGCACGGCGATGAAGCCCTCCGCGATGATGGTGCCAAATCGCAACGCCAGGTCTGTCCGGTCCCCGCCACGGACCAGGTCCGAGGACGGGCGCATGCAGCTTTTCCAATCCGGCTCGCCGAGCTTGTCCAGGATGGAGAAAAGTTCTGCGGGATTGGGAACCAGCACTTCGTCAATCACCTCGGCGGGAAACTCCGTGGATTCCATTTGGAAGGGGAGTTTCTCCTCGGGAGGCAGTTCGGAGCCTCCTTGGGAAGATTGGGCCAGAAGCGGGGAGGCAAAAAGGAGGGTGAGGAGGAGACGCATCTAGGGAAAAGTAATTGCGTAAAGGCAACTTGTCCATCATCTCGAAGATCAGAAACGCAGCTTCAGCATACCCAAACGCCTGTGCCCGACCAACCGTCCACAACTCCTTCACCCACCGCTCTTGGCGTGATTCCCGCCCGATGGGCTTCGACCCGGTTTCCGGGAAAACCCCTCCATCTCATCGCGGGAAAAGCCCTGGTGCAACACGTCTGGGAACGCTGTCTGGAGTGCCGCAAACTCGATCAGGTGATCATCGCCACGGATGACGAACGCATCTTCAACGCAGCGAAGGGATGGGGCGCGGAAGTCTGCATGACGGCGGAAGACCATCCCAGCGGGACGGATCGCGCTGCGGAAGTCGCGCGGAAGTTTCCGGATCACGGCTGCATCATCAACATTCAGGGGGACGAACCGCTCATCAGTCCGGACCTGATTGATGAGTTGGTGGGCTCGCTGCAGGAAGATCCGAGCCGGGATATGGTGACAGCCGCCAATCCCATTGAGGACCCCGATGTGCTGGCGGATCCCAATGTGGTCAAGGTGGTCCTGGCCAAGAATGGGCTGGCGCTCTATTTTTCCCGCAGTCTGATTCCCTATCCTCGTGTTGCGGAAGTGCCGGGGTTGAAGTTTTTCCGGCACAAGGGCATTTATGGGTTTCAACGGGACTTTTTGCTGCAATATGTGGACTGGCCCCAGGGACTTCTGGAACAAAGTGAGTGCCTGGAACAGTTGCGCGCCTTGGAAAATGGGGCCCGCATTCACGTGGTAATCACTAACGATGATTCAACCGGCGTTGACACTCTCGAACAAGCCCGCATAGTCACGGATCAGTTCGGCGCAGCAGGATGAAGTATATATTTTTTACGGGTGGTGTTGTTAGCTCTTTGGGCAAGGGCTTGGCCGCCGCTTCTCTAGGCACGTTGTTGGAACTCAGGGGCCTGAAGGTGATCCTTCAGAAATTCGACCCTTACCTCAACGTGGATCCCGGTACCATGAGCCCATTCCAACACGGGGAGGTTTACGTCCTGGATGACGGGGCGGAGACGGACCTGGATCTGGGCCACTATGAGCGCTTCACCAACTGCGTGCTCTCCCAGCTCAATAACCTGACCAGCGGTCAGGTCTATGAGACGGTGATCCGGAAGGAACGGAGAGGAGATTACCTCGGCAAGACCGTGCAGGTGATTCCCCACGTCACCAACGAGATCAAGAACCGGATCAAGGAAGTCGCCGAAACGATGGGCGGAGATGTCATCATCACCGAAATCGGCGGAACCGTAGGGGACATCGAAGGGCTACCCTTCCTGGAAGCCATCCGTCAGTTTTCCCACGATGTGGGGCCGGAGAACGTTCTCTTTGTTCACGTCACCCTGGTGCCCTTCATTCAGGCCGCCGGTGAACTCAAGACCAAGCCAACCCAGCAGAGTGTCGCCAAACTGCGGGAGATTGGGATCATGCCGCAGGTCATCATCTGCCGCAGCGAGCGTCCCCTGGATGAGGATGTGCGGGACAAGATCGCCCTCTTTAGCAACGTGAATCGTCGCGCGGTCATCACGGGACAGGATGTGGACCAGACCATCTATGAAGTGCCGCTCAATCTTCGCAAAGAAGGGCTCGATGACATTGTCTGCGATATCCTGGGCTTGAAGACCAAGGAACCGGCGCTCGCGCTCTGGGAACGTGTGGTGGAGCGAATCAAGAATCCTCATCGGGAGATCAAAATCGGCGTTGTTGGCAAATACATGGGGCTGCAGGACGCCTACAAGAGCATCTATGAGGCCTTCACCCACGCCGGTGCAGAATTCGAATGCCGAGTGCTCTACTCCAATGTGGATGCGGAGGATATCGAGCGCCAGGGAGCTCATGCTCTCCTGGAAGGGATGGACGGTGTGCTCATTCCCGGAGGTTTTGGCGATCGCGGGATTGAAGGAAAGATTGCTGCGGCCCGCTACGCCCGGGAAGAGGGGATTCCTTTTCTGGGGCTTTGCCTCGGCATGCAGATCGCGACCATTGAGTTCGCCCGAAATGTCTGCGGGCTGAAGGGTGCCAACAGCACGGAATTCGACAGCAAGACTCCCAATCCTGTGATCTGCCTGATGGAAGAGCAGGAGAACGTGGAGAACTTGGGCGGATCCATGCGGCTCGGCACTTCCGTGACCGAACTGGTCCCGGGAACCAAGGCTGCCGAACTCTATGGTGACAGCCAGGTGTCTGAGCGGCATCGGCACCGCTATGAGTTCAATCAGAAATATCGTCAGCAGATGGAGGAAGCGGGGCTGGTGATTTCCGGGTTCCACAAGGAATTGAATCTGGCCGAGATCGTCGAGATTCCTGAGCATCGCTTCTTCCTTGCGACTCAGTTTCACCCGGAGTTTCTGTCTAAGCCGAACAAGCCCCATCCTCTCTTTGCAGGATTGGTCCAGGCGGCGATCGACTATCGCCAGGCTCGCGCCAAGAAACGTCCGGATCTGGCCGATTCGCTGGCTTAAGAAGCCCTCTTCGATTCATGAACTACCATGTCTGCTCGATTCAAGGAGCAGGCCATTCGGAGAATCAGGATCATGTTCTGGTCTTTCGGCATCCCATCGATTCGCGGCTATTGATTGGACTGCTGGCCGATGGTCAGGGAGGTCAGCCAGATGCGGCTCAGGCTTCTCGTATCGCCTGCGAGGCAGTGTGGACACTTTCCCAGGAGCTCTCACGTGATGAGTTGCTGCGGCCTGAGTCCTGGAGGAGTCTCCTCGCCCAGGCGGACCGGGCTGTCGCGGAAGGGTGCGATGGCTTCACGACTCTCCTTGGGTTCGCGCTGGATGGCGAATCGCTCTGCGGTGCATCGGTTGGCGATTCCCGGATGTATTTCCTCCAAGCAGGAACGGCCATGACCGAGTTGACCTCTCAGCAGGAAAAGAATCCGCCCGTGGGATCCTCCGCCTGCCGCCCAACTCCCTTTGGCCTGCTTCTGGAAAGGGGGAGTCGATTTCTCGCTGCTACCGATGGCGTCTGGAAGTTCGTGGGCTACGAGCGGCTGGAAGATCATCTCCGCAATCGGGAGGGTGAGGATCTGGCGCATGCCCTCGAACGAGAGGTTTTGGAGGGAAACCGGGTTCTGCCTGATGATTTCTCCCTGATTTGGGTTCTGGCATAACCTGGAGGGAATGACGTTGACCTTCATCTGCCCTTTGGGAACGGGGTAAAAACCGGGCAATCAGGTTGACTTTGAGCTTAAAATCCATAATTATTGAAATTATAACGGATGAAATAGTTTTCTGTATTTTTTCGAGTCCGGCAGGTTTTCTTCAGATCTGAGTCTGCTGTCTCGAGAGTCACTCAATCAATTCCCTGGAGAAGATGTCCCCTCAGAGCAGCAGTGAATTCAGGACAATCCTCAGAGCCAGCCGCACAGAGCTGGCTCATTCGTTAGTTGATTCCGCCCGCCTGATCCCGAGGTTTGCGGAACAGATCAAGAAGGAATCCGAGTCCAGCAATCTGGATGCTTTTGTGGAGCGGGAACTGATCTGCCTGATCGACTACCTCCAGGAATATCTTGGGAACGGGAATCCGGAGTTCCGAGACCTTTACGTTGGAGAACGCATGAAGATGGCCTACGTGGAAGGGGATTCCACGGAGGAGCGCAATCAGCGGATCGCTGCCTTGCTGGAGAGTGACCGGGACCTCCTGGGCAAGGCTCTCAACGGCCAACTCTCCAAGGAAGCGGCTGAGGCCCTTGAGGAATTCTACACGGATCTGATTGTTCTATTCACACGGGAGTTCAAGACGGAGCTGAGCATCCTCTTCGTGGGGGACTGCTACTTCCTGGACGTCATGGCGTTCCTGGGAGGAAAAGCGGCCCAGGGAGGAATCGCAATCCGGCCGCACTTCGTGACCTCTCACTACATGGCGGAAGTCGCCTCCGATCTTCGAGCGCTTGCGAAAGAGAGCAGCTTCGACCTGGTGTTCTTCAGTCCCTTCACCTACGAGAAGCACCATGAATTCATCTGGTTTCTGAACCCTTCCAATGTTCTTCCCGGGGTTCGGAAGCTTTGCTCCAAAGTCTTCCCCATGCTGAGCGATGTCGAAGAGGTGATCGACGTGTTTGCCAGCCACTATGATTGTCCGGTCTATGTGCACAACACCGCGGCGCTGATTCGGGGGGATTTCAAGAAGCGGCTCTTTAAGAACCTGATCACGTGGGTCAAACGACGTCAGGTCCGCACGATGGTGGACGAATGGCTGGTGTCTTACCTGGCGAAGAAGAATCGCGAGACCTTCCAGCACCTCTACCGGTTTGATGAGCTGGAGTTATTGAGGAGCCACTCGGAGATGGAACTGGGCTCCGTTTACTACTGGCACCCCATCCAGCATCCCGCCGCCATGGGTAAGGCAGTCGCCAATCAGTACGCGAAGATCTGCAATGCGGTCGCGCATCTGCTGAAGAAGAAGATGGTGGTCTGTGACCTCGACAACACCTTGTGGGATGGGGTGATTGGAGAAGGGGCGGTGACCCACTATCAGGACCGGCAGGAAACGTTGAAGAGGCTCAAGGCCAAGGGCGTGTTGCTTGCCATCAATTCCAAGAATGATCCCGCCAACGTCCACTGGGATGGAGGTGTTTTGAGCGAGGACGACTTTGTCTTCGCCAACATCAATTGGGAGCCAAAGGTCAATGGGTTCCCCCTCATGGAGCAGGAGCTCAACCTGAAGATGAAGGACTTTGTCTTTGTGGACGATCGCCGGGATGAGCGGGAACTGGTGCGCCAGGCTTTCCCCATGGTGAAAGCACTGGATGCCACCAATCCGCAGGTCTGGGAATGGTTCGAGATCTGGGAGATGCTGCTTGATGCCGACACCTCGGTCGACCGTACCCAGATGTACAAAGATCGGGAGAACCGGAAGTCGTTCGTCGAGGGCAGTGGCAAACCGTCCAAGGGACTGGACCGTGCCAAGATGTTCCGGGAATTGGAACTGAAGCTGACGGTGACTTATTCCGAACAGCGGGATCTGAAGCGGGTCACGGAACTGATCAACCGTACCAATCAGTTCAACATGCAGGGCAGCCGGACCACCTTCAGCGAGGTGTCTGAGTGGCATCGCACTGCTGATTTCCATGTCCTCCAGGCTCAAATGTCTGACCGCTTTGGAGACATGGGAGTGGTCTGTGTGCTCGTGGTCCGGGAATCGGAACTGGAGCTGGAGATCCCCGTCTTTGTGCTCAGTTGCCGGGTCTTCGGCTACGGAGTGGAAACGGCGATGCTGAACCAGATCAAGCTTCTGGCGGCTTCAAGAGGTAAACGCGTCGTGGGGCGCTATGTCAGCACGCCACAGAACATGCCCTGCAAGGATGTCTATGCCCAGAATGGGTTTGAGGACGAGGACGGGCTTTGGGTCTTCGCAAGCTTCGGCGAATGCAAGGATCCCGAGTGGCTCGACGTTCAGTTTGAAGGCACCAATCCGCCTTCGCCCCACCCGAATCCCTCGGACTCGGCAGCGGCCTGATCGAGACCACCCGGCGGTTCGGCGATCAGCCTGGAGCGCGCCTGTTTCGTTCGATTCCAGGCGCTGGTAATATTGCGGTAGCCGAGGCCGGGTGATAAGAACAGGTATGCGAATCCTTGCCACGGTGCTGGCTGCCATTCTGGTCTTTTCCAGCCTTCATGCTGAGCCGCGCACCTGGACGAACCCAGAGGGCGATGCCCTCGAAGCGGAGTTTCTTCGTGTGCTCGATGGCGAGGTAAAGATTCGCCGGGTCGGCGATGGACGCGAGTTCTCCCTCCCCGTGGGCAAGCTGAGTGTGGATGATCAACTCTGGGTTTGGACTCGGCTAAACCCGGGCATGGGAGTGCAGATGACGCCGGAGATTTTGCCTCCCAAGGAGGGCTTCGTCGATGCCGTGGTGGATATTTCGCCTTTTGGCGGCCGGCTTGCATCGGCTTTCCGATCGATCCGGTGGGGACGTGACAGCATCAATCTGAATTACCTGGGAGCCAGGCCAGCCCGATTCGCCCTGGTGGCTCCCCTGGAAGAATGGCCTCAGGATTTCCAGGTGCTTCCCAACGGAGTCATCGCCTACCTCCATGATTGGACCTTGGTTGAATGGGACGTCGCCTCCGGGCAACGCCTCATCAAGGCGACCTTTGAACATACGGACTATGGCTCGTCCCGCACTGCCGCTGAGGGCAAGTTCCCCAAGGATCCGAGACAGCTGACTCGTAACCCCAGCGGCAAATACCTGGTCGGCATGCTAGGCTCCGAGCCCCAGGGCATCTTCCAAATCAACTCCTATGACCCACTCAAACTGAGTTCGGTGTGGGGCAAGGACAACTCCCGGTCATTCTGCTTTCCCGGGATGGATCCCCAGCGGCTCTACGCCCTGAATT
>JBHIXE010000127.1:0-12855 GCA_041984905.1 Verrucomicrobiales bacterium
GGAGCGGAGGCACTGGGTCTGGCCCAGGATCTTGGTTCCATCCAGGTGGGGAAACTCGCTGACTTGGTCGTCGTCGCAGGCAACCCTCTTGAGGACCTCCGCACCTCCAGCCGAACGCGCTATGTCATGAAGAATGGCCGGCTCTATCAAGCCAACACACTTCTCGAGGTCGAGTAGCCTCTCCATATCCTGGGGGAGGGGATGAATGGAACCTACTCATCTGCAAATACACTGGACCTCCAGACTAAGAAAGTGGTTGCATTTTGAGACTGAGTCTCATTTGTTCAAGGAGGCACCGACTTCACTTGCCGCTAAGAGGGCAACTCCACTCAAACCAACCCTAACCCATTCTCTCAAATACCATGACCACCCCTCACTTTTCGTTGATCCAGGGCGTGAAGGTCTTCGCGATCTTCGCCGTTTCCTTACTCATTGCCTCTCCCCAATTGACTCGTGCCCATGGCGAGATCGGAGACGACATCAAAGACCTTCAAAGCCACCTTGGAGAGTATGAAGAAAACTTGGCGGTCGTGATGAGCAACTACGCCGGCGTGGTGGACAAGTATGTGGCTGGCGAATCTCCAGACACCGAGCAGTTGCTCAAGTTTTGGGAAGACGCCGAGATGCACTACGCCATTGAACTGAACTACATCCCGATCTACGCCAAGATCTGGCAGAATATTTTTGCCATCAAGGAAGGTATTGATAGCAAAGCCCCCGCCGCTCAGGTTCAGGGATCACAACAGGCCCTTGAACAGATTTTGTGGCAGGCGCTTGGTGCCGTGAAGATGGCGGCCAAAGTGCAGGCGGAAAAGGCCAAGGCTGCCGGTGACACGGCCACCACTGAGAAGAAAGAAGACGAGAGCCTGAGTCCCGTGGAAACCATCGCAGTCATCCAGGACAAGCTAGACCGGGTGATGGCAAAGTGTGCGGAGCGCGACTTTGAAGCCGCCACGGAAATGGTCCACGACACCTACCTTAACCTCTTCGAGGGTGTGGAAGGTCAATTGATCGAGCAGGATGCGAAGTTGGTCGAAGATTTGGAGAAGGACTTCAATGTGACCCTTTTGAAGGTGATTGAGAAAGAAGCGCCCTTGGCAGAAATCAAGGGGGTTACTGAGGATATGAAGGGGAAACTGAACCAGGCCAGCTCGCTCTTGGCCGAAGCTGAAAAGAAGAAAAAGGATGTCTTTTAGACCTGGAGATCGTCGTCATTTCCTGAAGTCCGCTGCTCTAGGGGCAGCGGGCTTTTTGCCTGGAGTTGCAGGCCGTCTTCGCGCGCAAGAAGCGGGTGGAGCAGCCGCTGGCATTTCCGTGGATGACCTGCCCGAGATCAAGGGGGAGTTGACACTTTACCTTGGCCGAGGGGAAGGCGGACTTTATGAGAATGTCATCGCCGCAATCGAGAAGCGGAACCCGGAGATGAAACTTCAGATCCGGCGTGGACCAACGGCAGCTCTCGCGAACACTATCGTAGCCGAGGCTCAGGCAAATGCCTTGCGCGCTGACCTGTTTTGGGCAGTCGATTCCGGAGCCATAGGTTTGGTCGCCGGGACGGGAAAAGCCCAAACCTTGCCGGACATTATCACGAGTCAGATTGACGAGCGGTTTCGCTATGAGACTTGGGTGCCGGTTTCGGGACGCATTCGGACCCTTCCTTACTGCACTACGAAACTCTCCGCTGAGGATGTGCCTGAAAGCGTCATGGAGCTAGCGGACAGCAAGCTGAAGATTGGTTGGGCGCCTGCCTATGGTGCTTTTCAATCCTTCATCACTGCGATGCGGTTGTTGGAAGGGGACGAGGCAACCGTCAAGTGGTTGCGCGCAGTCAAAAAGCACGCTCGAAGCTACGCTGGCGAGTTGGGCGTTGTCATGGCGGCTTCCCGTGGTGAAGTCGATTTGGGATTCGCCAATCACTATTACACGCTCAGGCTGAAAGCAGGGGATCCGGAAGCAAAAGTGGCACTGGCCTTCAGCAACCATGACGCGGGTTGTCTCTTAAATGCCTCTGGCGTCATGGCGTTGAAAGAGGGAGACGCTGCACTCACGTTTATTCGCTACCTGCTCACCAAGGAGGTTCAGACCTACCTGGCAGAACAGGCCTATGAAATCCCGATGATTGCTGGCGGCTCAACTCCAGTAGGACTCCCGGACCTGGACTCTCTGCATCCGCCAGAGATCAAGCTCTCCCAACTTGCCGATTTGCAGCCCACGCTGAAACTGATGCGGGATGCTGGTGTACTATGAGGCGCCTGCCGCGATCCTATCCCTTTGCCTTCATCGTAGCGATCGCGGCCTTGTTACCCGTTGTCGTGCTGGTCATTTTGGCTGGCCAGTCGGAGACGGTTTTCAACGCTCAGACGCTGGAAGTTCTGTGGAACACGCTACTACTGACCTTTCTCACGGTTGTGGGTTCAGTCCTGCTTGGAGGCGGGCTTGCAGTGTTGACCTCGTACTTTGAACTGCCCTACAGGCAGATTTGGCTGATCGCCTTGGCCGCTCCCTTGGCGATGCCGAGCTATATTGGGGCGTTCACGTTTTACGCTGCATTTGGAGCGGGCGGGGAAATCGAGAACCTCCTTGGATTGAGCCTGCCCAGGCTGGAAGGCTTGGCTGGGGCGACTATTGTCATGATTCTCTATTGCTTTCCCTTTGTGTTCCTGACCACGCGCGCATCACTGCGCAGTCTGGATGGGAATCTCGTGCATGCAGCGCGGACCATGGGACTATCTCTCCCCCTGAGCTTGTGGCGTGTGGTGTTGCCCAGGGCTCAGAATGGGATCGCAGCCGGGGCTTTACTCGTGGCGCTCTACACCTTGTCGGATTTCGGCACGCCAGCCATCATGCGGTTGGACACCTTTACTCGGGTCATTTTTGTGGAGTACAACGCCTTCGGCTTGGGACGGGCAGCCATGTATTCGCTGCAGTTGCTTTTCATCGTAGCGCTGGTCCTTGTTGCGGAGTCACGCTTTCGCACCCCCAGAGAAGTCTCGGGCCGCTGCTTGTCCCTGCCGTTGGGGCAGGGATGGGTCATCGCAAGCGGAGTGGCAGTTCTATTTCTCGTCGCTCATGCGATTGGGTTACCCCTGCTGGTCTTCGGGATCTGGCTGGTGCGGGAAGGGACGTCCGGGTTCGAACTCGTCCACGCCTGGAACTCGCTCCAGGCGTCGTTCCTGGCGGCGGTGGCTGCTGTAATGGTGGCGCTCCCCGTTGCCTATGCGGCCACGGCGGGGCGATTGGGTCGCGTGATGGAGCGGGTCACCTACCTGGGCTACGGGATCCCCGGCATTGTGATGGGCACGGCGCTGGTCTACCTGGGCCTGAAGGCGCCCTTCCTTTACCAGACCCTCGCTCTGCTGGTCTTCGCCTATGTGCTGCGGTTTCTTCCCTTGGCGGCAGGGTCGGTGCGATCAACTCTAGAGCGTCTGGATGGAAACGTCATTCATGCGGCGCGCATTTTGGGCGCCAACCCTCCGGAGGTGTTTCGGCGAGTTACGCTCCCCCTGGCACTCCGCGGAGTGGTCGCTGGTGGGGCCCTGGTGTTTCTGGAGTCCATGAGAGAACTTCCGGCGACCCTCCTGTTGAGGCCTACGGGATTTGAAACGCTTGCCACCCAACTCTGGCTCGTCTATGAAGCGGGATACTTTGGTGAAGCTGCCATTCCGGGTCTTCTCTTGATCCTGTTTTCCGGTGGCGGATTGGCCTTGATTCTGGCGGGTGAAAAGCGTGCCGAAGTCCTCTTGTTTGAGAACGAACGTCGAGATGCTTGAACTAAAAAAACTCTATGTGAGCTATGGTGAGACTCCCGTCGTAAGGGAGCTCAGTTTCTCGTTGGAACAGAGCGAGATCCTCATGCTACTCGGTCCCACAGGTTGTGGTAAGACCACGATCTTGCGCGCGATTGCTGGATTGGTTCCCATCGCGGATGGGGAGATCCGCATGGGCGCGATTCTCATCGACCGCAGTAACTTCCTTCCTCCAGAGAAACGAAATGTTGGGATGGTCTTTCAGGATTTCGCGTTGTTTCCCCATCTGAATGTCGAGAAGAACATTGGCTTTCGCCTGAGCGACCCATCCCAGGTGGATCATTGGCTACGTGCCCTAAGCCTGGAACCTCAGCGTCATGCCATGCCGGACACCCTTTCAGGAGGACAGAAACAACGGGTGGCTCTGGCTCGTGCCCTGGCCCACAAACCTGGCCTGATGCTCCTGGATGAGCCGCTCTCCAACTTGGATGCGGCGCTCAAGAGCAGCATGCGCTGGACCATTCGCAAGGCGCTGAAAGAGGCGGGTGTCCCGGCAATATGGGTGACTCATGATCAGGAGGAAGCCATGCTCATCGGCGATCGCGTGGGAATCCTGAGTCAGGGGAGGATGGAACAAATCGATAAGCCGGAAGCCTGTTTTGCACGCCCAACCACCCGGTTTGTGGCGGAGTTTCTCGGAGAAGCCTTCTTTCTTCCCGTCACTGTGAGAGGAGAGACTGCCGAGACGGCTTTGGGCTCCGCGCAAGCCATTCCGGTTGATGGAGTCTGTGGAAGGGCAGATCTCCTTCTGCGGCCCGATGATGTTTCAATCTCCAGGACTGGGGCTTCCAACGCAAAGGTCGTTTGGTCCCGTTTTGAGGGAGGGTCTCGACTCTATGCCGCCGAGTTGGAAGCAGGTCATGAAGTTCGAGTGAGGGTTAGTCACGAACTGAACTTTGACCCTGGCGAATCCGTCCGGGTAGAGCTGGTTGCGACCCATCCCTTGATGGCCTACAAACAGGCCGGAAAGGGATAGTCCTTCTGTTCAGAGAACGGCGCTCGGCTGCTAAGCAGAGCGGTCAAGCGGGTGCACCCAGACACGCCAGGCTATGAACGCGTATGTTGCTCCGAGGAGAATGAGGCAAGTATTGAAGAAGGAAATCATCCAATCGGCGGTATGACTCGTTGGCCAGGGCGATTGACGGTGGACTACGGCAAAGACCAGGACGGATAGAAGCGAAAACAGGGCCGCACCGGCAAGCAACCCGGTAAGTGAGCTTCTGCGCTGGGGAAGGGCGCTCAGAGGTAGGGCGGCAAGAACGCAGCCCCAGAAGACGGGCTCAGAAAGTTCGGGGCGCCAGGTGCTGAATAGGATTCCCAACGCAATTCCCAAGGGAATGCCGCCTATAATCCAACGGGTCAAAACGGAAAGCACCCAATCCAATCTGGTGCGGTTTCGCTGTCTCTCAATCAGAATATAGACCCCGAAAGCAATCGAGATCGTGACCACAAATCCCAGTATGGCAAACGCCAGCTTGATCCAAAAACTGCCGAAGATCCCAAAATGAAGATTCGTGATTGCTTCAATGAGGGATGCCCCTAGCACATCTCCAGGAGCATATTGCTGGAGCAACTCCCCATCCCCCGAATAGACCAGGTAGTGCTGGCGGAAGAAGCCCACTCCACTTTCCCGGCCGTCGATGACGATAGAGTGGCCGTCGGGATCGTGATGATGGATGACTTCGACGACATAAGGAGTGACCTTGTCTCCCCATATCTCATTGGCGTGATCGAGGGTCTTGTCCAATTCGAGCGAACTGGTGGGTTGTGAAGGAGCTAGAGACGTGGCCGGGACCACTGCAGCAGCAAGCTTGGACTGATCTCCCTCGAAGAAGAAAAAGATAGTCGGGGATGTAGCCAGAAGCCCGAGTGCCAGGACTCCTCCCGTGATGGAAAAGATCACCTGGTAAGGGAGGGTGAGTGCGGAGAGAGACCGGTGCCAGTCTCTCCAGAATCGAGGGCGCCACCCGGTAAGGGTTTGGCGCACCATTTCCCGCAGGTTCAGATCCTTCAAGAGATCTCGCCACTGATAGACAATTCCCGATAGGATGATGGAAAAGAAGAGCATGGCGATCAAGCCCGCCAGCAGTCTTCCTTGGGGAAAGACGTTGAGATAGTGAAGATCTACCAGGAAGTGAGCAAAATCCTCGTGATGTCCCGGAGCGGACTCGATGGTGCCATCGATGGGATTCTGTAGCCATTCCGTCCGGATCACTGCGTGGGCATCATCTGCTTGGCTACGCCAGAACGCTTTCGTAACGGGGTGTTCGTTGGACACGAGTAGGAGAGCCACGCTTTCCATGAGGCCTGCCTGGCTGTCCAAGTTTTGAACCAAGGCGTCCAACGAAGGGAGGTTCTCTGGCAGTGCCCGGGAATGATGAGGGGCGGTCCAATTGATGGCCTCTTGCACAAAGAAGGCAAAAGATCCCGCCAGGAAAATGACGAAGAGAGGGAGACCTAGCGCGGTGCCCAGGACAGCATGGAGTTTCCAGAATCGCTGACGCTTCATTGGGCTCTTGAGAAATAGAGGATGGCTGAGGTTCCCAGAAACACGGCCCAGAGAATCAGAGAAAACCGCCAGCGTTTCTCGATCAGGAAAACGACGCTGATAAGGACTGCCCAGGCAGGGAGAATCCAAATGGCGGCCGCAACCACCCAGCCTTCGTCCTGGGGAATTAGCCAGGCCAGAAGTGCCATAGAAACGCTCTCTGCCACGAGCAGGGTCAGGAATGCAAAGTAGAGAACGGAGGCAATTCGAGAGAGTGTGCCAAGCATCAGCCAGAAGCCAGGTTACTTGTTTGCGCCTTGCTGCACTGGTCGTGGCCGCAGGTTCCTTCGATACGCAAGGTGATCTTATCGATCTCGAAACTCGCCGGACCAAGGTTGGCGACGCCCTCGATCAGCGAATCGGGAGATTCAATGGAGAGGATTCGTCCGCAGTCTCTACAAATCAGATGGGCAGCAATGCTCGATTTCTCCGAAGTGATTGCTTCATAGTAACAGCCCTCTTTGCCTTCGACCTCCCGCGCCATACCTCCCCGTACGAGGTCTCTCAGGTTTCGGTAGACCGACGAAACTGAGATGGAGACGTTCTCCTGTTTGACCTTTCTGTGAAGAAGTTCGGCATATACAGGGGCTTCCGATTCGACCAAGAGCCTGCACAAGACACGTCGGGCGACAGTCAGGTTGGATCCCTTGCTTTGCCAGTAGGCTTCCGCTCTCTTCAGGAACATGGAGGTCGAGTTTCCCATAGCATCTGTCGAGAAGGAGGTTCTCTGTCTTTGGTTTGAGTGGGTAGGGTGTCGAACTCCAAGCAACAGGAAGCCGAGAGGCAGTTCTGGATCGAGTCAACTTTCACGGAAGCTCGGATCCTCGACTGGGTGAAGGGGGCACGGGAGCCTGAGGGAGAGGGTCATAGTAAGGAGTGCTGCTGCAGGGTAATGAGATTGAGACTCAATTGCAATTAATACCGTCAGTTTAGACGTTGCTCCTACCCATCTGGCGCTACCATCGGGCAAAATCACTCGTCCGAAGCTCTCAGGAAAATTCGCAAAATTACTAGACAAAGTTGAGACGCGGTCTCAATAATTCTGATACTGAGACTCAGTCTCGATTTTGGAGATGAGGTCTGCGCCTATTTCAACCACCTAGAAACACATACGCACATATTCAACCGTCCGAGCCACGGCCTTGGCGCTTCTTAGCGCACTGCCTCTGGCTTCACCGTTATTTGCTCAGGATGATGAGCTGGATCCTGTCGTGGAGACGGATTCCACGCTACAAGAAACTGTGATCACGGGTGAAACGCCCATCAAGTATCACACGGAGAACAGTTCCGTAGTCTTGTTTGGTGACGTCCCAATCATCGAAACGCCCTTCAGTGTGGCGGTCATCACTCAGGATCTGATTGAAGATCGACGAGCTTTTACCGCTAAGGAGGCCCTCCAATACGAGCCTTCCGTTTCCATCCCGCAAGGGGCTGGCTTCTACAACCGGACGGACTTTGCGGTTCGTGGGTTTACCGGAACCTGGGAAGGTCATTTCGTTGATGGCCTGCCTTTCGTGAAAAGCGGAGAGCCAGCAATTGATGACAAGCAGCGGATTGAGGTCCTCAAAGGCCCTGCCGGCTTGCGTTACGGCTTCCTTCCTCCAGGAGGGGCCATCAACTATGTGCGCAAGCGTCCCACACCTACCTCTTACACGAGTATCTCCGCAGACGTGAATACGTTCGGGAGCTTCTACAGCCAGATCGATCACAGCAATACGGTCAGCTTGGGAGATCCCATCGCTGTGGTGCCTTCAGGTAAGAGTAGTGTGGTCGATAAGAACCCGGTCTTCGTGGACCCCAACAGCCCTACACTGGGCTACCGCCTGGTCATGCGGGGTGGTTGGGGAAGCGGGGGAGATGATGTCATGCATCCCCCAAAGCCTAAAGTCGATTTAGAGGTTGGCTCAATCAGAGGAGGCACAATGGATCTTTATGGAGTCCCTGCTTGCTCTACGTTGCTTTCAATTAGCGCTCAATTGTGATAGGTTGGACAGTTGTACCTCGCATGGCGACCACGCCTCAGAGAGAAGGGTGCCGGCCAGGACCGGAGTTCTCAAAGAGGACAGGCCGACTCAGACCTTTCGCGGAGACAAGATCGGACTGATGCTCCAATCATCATCAAGCTGAAACCAAGCCCAATCGGCTAACCGTCGATGGATGGACTCGGAAGAGCCGGGCAATGTCGGTCATCGATTCTCCTTGGTCGATCATCTTCTGAGCCGCTTCAACCTGCTTAGCCGACAGTTTTCGTGGACGGCCACCCAGGCGACCTTGTTTCTTGGCTGCCGACAAGCCTGCCTTGGTGCGTTCCCGGATCATCTCTCGCTCAAACTCCGCAAAGGCACCGACCATTTGCATCATCATCCGGCCTGCGGGAGTGGTGGTGTCAATCGCCTCTGACAAACTGACAAACCCGGCACCGGCATCATCGATGTGCTTCACGATGCGGAGAAGATCCAGTAGCGACCGACTGAGACGATCCAGCTTGGTGACGACTACGACATCCGTGGGTCGAAGCTGCTCCATCATGCGATGAAATTCGGGGCGGTCCCACCGACCGCCTGATGCGGTTTCTTTGAAGATCTTCTCTGCACCGGCCTTTTCTAGCAGGTCGATCTGGGAATCCGTAGTCTGACCTTCCGTGGAGACGCGAGCGTAGCCAATTTTCATTGCAAAAACCTATCGCAAAACTGGATAGGTTTTGCAATGGGTTTCGCACGAGTTTGGAACGGGGAAATGAAAAGCCTGAATTTCCCGTGCAGAAACGGTCGTTTTTGCACCGGTGAGAATGGTCGGGGGTCCATCAGATTACTTGACAGATAATTGCGACGGGAGACTTTGAAGAACTATGGTCTACTTAGATATCCCAACAAGTGAAATTCCCGGTTCTTTGGCGGATTCCATTCGAAGGGAAGTTGGTCCTTATTCCATCGCCCTCGGTTGCTATCTTGACAGCAAGAATGAAGGGTTCCGTGCAATTGGATCAGGGACTCTTGTTCAACGAGGGGAGAAAAAGGGGATACTAACCGCGTTCCATTGCCTCAGCAATAGCCAGTCGAGGGACATTAGTCTAGGGAAGGATGGAACCGACAGTATCGTTGTAATGGGCCATCGGAACAACACGAGGGTCATTCCTCCCCAGAACATGAAGGTCCATGCTTTGGCGAAGCCGCAGGTTGAAGGCGAGGGGCCGGACCTGTGTTTCATTGAGATTCTGCCAAGCCCTTCGCTAAAGTCAGTGGAAATGTTTGCTTCCTTCTGGAGAATTGATGAAAGACGGCTCGAGACGGCTGAACAGTTTGTCCACGATAAGATCTGCACAGCATTGATCGGATACCCGTCTGAGGATCACAAGACATCGGTCTATGGTGACATTGTAGAGCATCAGCACTCAAGTATGATCTTTTGGGGAGCCATGGGGCTTGAGGATATTATTAGAATTAATGGGTGGGACTATGTCGATAGTATTTGCGATAGGACGCACTCGCCATCGCTGCCAAGTTCTTACGCCGGTGTAAGCGGAGGAGGGATATGGGCAATTCGGTTGAGTAGAAATTCGGCCCACGAGTTTCTGGTGGATGAAATCTGCCTGATTGGCGTTGCGTTTTCTCAAACACCACCGGATGAAGGGAAGAGAACCATTCGCGGTCACTACATTGACTCAATTTACAACCATGCATGGAGTCAGCAGAAGTCATGAGGGGCGGAACCCCATACTATGCGGGCTTATCAAAGACCGAACTCGAGAAAGCAATTCAAGATCTGCTAAGCAGCTTTGGAATGAGCGAGGAGTTTGAATCTGAACTGATTTCTGGTCTGGTAGAGGCAAAACACTATTATTGTTCCAAGAAAGGGTTGCGCCCAAGTGCGTTTCGAAAATCTCCCAGAAAAGGTTCGGGCTATGACTTTGAGGGTTTTTTCCACGGCCGAGGATGGCACAAGGTTAGTTGGACGCAGTGCCTAAGGCCACGAGAGGATCTCGACTGGCTGAAGAGAGCACTGAGGGATGCAATTCAGCCGAGAGTTATTGGCCCATACAAAAGGGCTCATCCTTATTGCGAGATCTGCAATGTGGCACCGACAGAGGAGGTTGATCATGTTGATCCCGAATTTGATGTCTTGGCATCCGCTGCCATCGGCTGCATGTCCGTAGACGAGTATAACAGAGCATTCGAACGATTTGACTGGTGGAGTGCCGAACCTTTTTCGCTGGAACCCTCAAATTCCGCACTTGTAGCGATTCTAAGGGCCCATGAAACTGCGACTCTGTGCGCCGTATGCCACTCGTGTCACCTTCGATGCGCCCAAGAGCGACGAACAAAATAGACGCCGATCTTAGGAAAGCTTGCTGATGGTTTTTGCGCCAGAATGGGCCAAGACTGCACGCCAATAAGGGTCGGGGGCGTGTTCATGGATTCTTGAGAACACACCAATCCGGCTGAACCGACAGGTTGACGAGGATGATTTCGACTTGAATGGCGTTCCAGAGACCATTTTCACCTCGTCAGATGGAGTTGAGCAGGTTGATTGCTGAGGGCCCCTTTCGTTTGCATCGAAAGAATACTTGGATTCTGAACCAAAAGTCGTCGTGGCATTCAGGGGGATACCGGCCCAGCTTTCACGACTGCGGTATTGCCCTGGCGGGTAGTCCAAGTCATCATTTTGAGATCGAAGACTGGAAAAGTCTGCACGGCACCATTGAGCATCTCCACTTGCTGATCACCTAAGTAGGTGCCAATCGCCTTTGCTCGATCGCCCTGACCAAGTCCAATGCCCTCGAAAGCGGTGGGCTGGAACTGAATGAGAGCCATCGACTGGCCGCGAACATCGGCAATCAGAAACAAATCGACGGTCCGCTGTTGGATGCCGAAAGTTTGTCCTGCGAGACTATCCAGGACATAGGTCTTCCCTTTTTTCAGGACGCTAGCGCCGTAGAATCGGTCCATTCGATCGAGAATGACAAGCAAACCTTTGGCCTCACGACGGTCCTTGGTGTATTCGGAGAAACCGAGAGGAATCGGATACAGCATGTCCTCTTCTTCGGGCGATGCGACATCTTTGGAGACGCTGTCAGCTATGGTGGGGGAGGGAGGTCGTGTCATTTGAGGCTCTTCCTTTGATGGTTCGAATGTCCAACGACCTCGAAGCTCTTGGGGCAATTGCGTGTAGTGAACCTTTGCTGTCCCTGAAGAATGGATGATACGGAGTCCGTCGGACTCGACCTTGAGTATCTTTGCCTGCTTAAACGTTCGCTGACCACCTCCTTCAATGGCAATGGTCAAGTCGCCAATTTCCTCCTCGGTTCCTTCATTGGCCTCACTTGGCTCGGTGTTCGCCATCGTCGACCTTGGGACCCACCTTCCCGATAGAAGCACTTCTCCGCTCTCCAGTTTCTCAGCGGCTTGTTGAAGGCGGACCAGCTCGGGACTCAAAGTATTCTTCGTCTCGGGGAATTTGGCGATGACACCCGAAAGCTTTGCAATGTCATCTTGGAGTTGCTGGGTCTGTTCGGGGGTGGTTAGTGTCGCCGAAGTGAGGTCGCGATACTCAATAATCTCAACCACGGTTTCACGCATCATCCTGGCTGACTGAGTGGACCCAGTGGGAACGACATTGATGACCTGGCCGAATCTCTCGATGGAATCGTATTCGGTCGCTTTGACCAGAGAATCTGGGGCACCCGCGAAGGGTTTGTGGAGGATTGCACCTTGAGGTTGGGCTTGAATGGCGGAGAGAAATCCGCAGACGACGAAGACAGCGACCAAGGCGGTTGGGCGGGAACGTTGTGAATGGGGCATGACGTCGAAGGCTTGTATTTGACTATAGTCAAATAACTCATCATGGCGATCTGGGCGAGTAATTTTCTGTGGCTGACCCAGAAGCCCAGATCGCTCAAGCTCATGAGAGACTCGCTTCGTTCCTCAAAAGGGAACGTGAGGCTAGGGGACTGTCACAGGTCGCCCTAGCGAGGAAAGCGAAGATCGACAACTCAACATTGAGTCTGATTGAGAGCTGTGGTCGGCAGCCTACGCTTGCAATTCTGGTGAGGATTGCTGTCGCACTTGAAATGAACGTGCTTGATCTGATGCGGCAGTGCTTTGATGAAGATGACGGAGGCGAGTAACTCGCTCGGCAACTTTGGGGAAGGGGGAATTGAAAGATGCGGTGTTTCGGTAGGGCGAGGCTTCGATCTAGTAGTGTAGTCACTTGTTGAGATGCGCCAGAGCTACCTGGCCCGTCTTAGTAATGATCAGATCGCCTTGGAGGTACACTCGCTGTTGCATGCCGTCTTCAGTCCAGAACGGTTCACCTATGGGGGTGACGAAAACTAGGTCTTCGAGAAGCCCCATTCCAAAGAAGACCGGAAACTCCTCTGCATATGGTGAGAGTTCATCGATGAAAAACTCGGAAAGCCAGGCGCAAAAGGATTCGATCAATTCCATTGAGATCACATTCTCTCCTGTCTTTTGAAAGGAACTGGCTGGCAGAACTTGTTTGTCT
>JBHIXE010000128.1:0-12847 GCA_041984905.1 Verrucomicrobiales bacterium
TTGCTTCTCGATTCGGCCAATGCCGAGGCATTGGCTAGCCATTAGCCGGTGATTGAGCGCTAGCGACATCTCCGGCAGGTGAAGTTGCGATTTGACAACTCCCATCACAAGTGCAATTTACCAAAAGGTTAATTAACCGATAAGTAAAACAAGATGGCAGCCGATCCTCTCAGCCTCACGCTTTCCGCTCTCGCGGACCCGACTCGGCGCGGGATCCTGAAGAGGCTCTCTTCCGGTGAGAAAACCGTCACCGAGCTGGCGGAGCCCTTTGAGATGACGATGCCTGCCATCACCAAGCACCTGAAGGTGCTGGAGAAAGCCGGACTCATTGAGAGAGGGCGCCAGGCTCAGTGGCGGCCTTGCCGGCTCCAGGCGGCGCCCCTCAAAGACCTCTCCGATTGGGTGGAGCAATACCGCCGGTTCTGGGAGGAGAGCTTCGATCGGCTCGATGATTACCTGAAAGAATTGCAAGCCAACGAGAAACCAAATGACGACACCAACTCATAGCGCACCCACCGTTCAAGAAGCGCCGAACGAAATCGTAGTAACGCGGCTCTTCGAACACCCGCGGGAACTGATCTTTGATGCCTGGACGGACGTCCGGCATGTTTCCAACTGGTGGGGACCGCGAGGGTTTCGCACCACCACTCATGAGGCCGAGTTCAATAGCGGGGGCATCTGGCGGTTCACCATGCATGGCCCCGATGGCCGGGATTACGAGAACCGGATTGAGTTTGATGAAATTCAGCGACCGGAACTCATTGCCTACCACCACAGCGGTGAAGGGGAGGATAGTGGAGTGAAGTTCGTGAGCCGGGTTACTTTTGAAGATCGCGACGGCAGCACTTTGGTGACTTTGAGAGCGATCTTTGAAACTGCCGAGCTTCGAGACCAGGTCGAGCGTGAATATGGAGCGGTTGAAGGTGCTCACCATACCTTGGCCCGCCTGGCGGAACACGTCGACGGAGTGGTGCGGAACGAGATCCGGATCGAGCGAGTCTTTGACGCCCCAAGGGAGTTGGTTTGGAAAGCCTGGACGGAGCCCGAGCATCTCATGAAGTGGTCTTGCCCTCATGGATTCAGCATGATTCTGAGCGAAGGCGACTTACGGCCTGGGGGCTCCTGGCGTGCTGGAATGCGTTCACCTCAAGGGGAGGATTTGTTTCTAGGCGGAGTCTATCGCGAAGTGGAGCAGCCCGAGCGCCTCGTCTTCAGTCATATCTGGGAAGAAGATCCCGGCGAACCCAGAACCGAAACCTGGATCACCCTTACCTTGACGGAGGAAGGTCAGGGCAAGACGCGCATGCTCTTTGTGCAGAACGGATTCAAGTCTGAGGAATCCCGTCAGGGACACTTCGGTGGTTGGAGCGAGTGCTTCGAAACCTTGGAGAAGGAACTGGACGCCGCGCAGCCTTACCGGATGCGAGTCAGTTTGCCTTCCGATACCGAGATCCGAATCACTCGATTGTTCAAGGCGCCACGGGAATTGGTGTTCGAAGCCTTCACGAAAGCGGAGCACATCGTGCATTGGTGGGGATGCGGCAAATACAAGACCACCGTGGAGGAACTCGACTTTCGTGTTGGCGGCAAGTGGCGGTTTGTGCAGATCGGCGAAGACGGGGAGGTACATCCCTTCAAAGGGGAATATCTGGAGATCGATCGGCCGGAGAGCTTCGTGCAGACCTTTATCTATGATGTGGAGTTCATCCGCGATCACCTGGTCACCGAGAACTACACCTTCCAGGAACAAGCGGACGGGCAGACGCTGCTGATCAATCATTGCCAGCACGATTCCCAGGAATCGCGGGATGGGCACATCAATGCAGGGATGGAATCCGGCGCGGCCGAATCCATGCGCCGGTTGGAGGAGTTGCTGGGCCAGCTTCAGGGCTAAGGGCTTACCAGGCGTCCAATGACTTGGCGAGCCAGATCATGACACCCCAATACGCGAGTCCCAAGATGAGGTTAAGCCAACCCAAGACAATGCCGATCCACGCAATCGAGCCATCTTCCTTGTCCCGTCGGTAATTCTTTAGACCCATGCGTCCAAGGATGATTCCGGTGATGCCAACCACCGGACCAAACGACAAAAGCAGTAGAGATGAACGAAGAATCCCATCAAACATGAGGCTGAAACCCAGAATGACGGAACCCAATGCCTTCAGGTTTCGCCTCCGGTGAGTCGGAGAGGATGCAGGCTTGGACACGGTAATCATTCAATGGCGAGACCATTGAAAGACAAGTCTTGAAGCCCCGAAAAACAGACCGGCGGTCGTCTCAGGGCTGAGGACCCGTATTGCCGCCCGTTGCGATCCACATCCAGACGACCAATCCAACCACGGCCATGCCGAGGGCCAGTCCGATCCATCCAACGATGATGCCGGCCAGGGCCATGCCGCGTCCGCCGTTACCTTGGCGGTAGTCACGAAGGCCCATGTGGCCACAGATGATGCCGGGAATGCTCACCAAAGGTCCTGCCAATACAAAGCTGCAGGACAGGATGAGGGATACCAGCGCCATCTTGTTGGATACGCCACTGAATGGCTGGGGAAGGGAGGAAGTCTCCGCTTGCATCGCTATGAAAAGAAGAGGGAGGTTAGGAAGGCTGGTTACAGCCTGCGGGTAGGACGCCTGTCAGGTGCGGATGATTCACCCTTCGACCTCTTCTATGCTGGGTCCTCTCTGGCGGGAAGGTAGTTGAGGATGATCAGGCCGATCAACGGGAGGAATGACATCAGGAACAATACCCGGGGATATCCCTTGCCCCTGACTCCTCGCCAGAAACCCAGGAAATACAGCGCTGTGACCATTAGCATGATTCCCGTTTCCACGTGTGCCCACCAAGGTCCGCCATCGCCCCGCTCTTCGAATGGGTGAAGGAAGATGTAGTCGACTACAAAGAGCACTACCGCAATCGCGATGAGGCGGCGCCCAGGATAGGGATTGTCCCGGTAGAAATCCGCAATATCTCGCTGAGCTGCTGCACTCATTGGATCTTATCTATAGCAGATGAAGTTCTAGCCCGAAAGACAATCCTCACAACCTTCTGGCTTGCCGGTTGTAACCGTACTTCCTCATGCTGGGTCTACTTTCGCCGTAGTCTCATCCGATTCCTTGAACATGAAACACCTCGCCCCGCTTTTTCTCTTCCCAGTCCTGCTTGCCCAACTCTCTGCTGCTCCCACTGCGGATGAGATCGTCGCCAAAGTCATTGAAGCCTCTGGTGGCAAGGAAAAGCTGGAAAGTGTGACCACTCGAAAGATGGAAGGCTCTTTGGTCATGGGTGCTGCTGGGCAGTCCTTCCAAGTCACGGTGTTACAGAAGGCTCCTGACAAGAAATACGTGAAGCTCGAAGCTGGTGGCCAAGTGGTCTACGAGGAAGGCGTCAACGGGGAGATGGCCTGGAAAAAGGATCCCAACAATGGCGTGGTGGAGCTCCAGGGCGCGGAGCGGGAACAAAAGATCCACGGGGCCCGCTTTCACGATGGGATCGAGATGATCGAAGAGGCGGAGTGGAGCTTTAAGGAACAGAAAGAGGTCGATGGCGAGAACGTGCTTGTGCTGAATGGCACCTCAGCCAGCGGCTATCCGGCCTCGGCGTTTACCTACCTGATCGATGCAGGGAACTACTACGGAAAGCGGATGGAATATGAATCGGAAGTGGAGGGAAACCTGATCCCGCTTCGTGTGGAGTTAGGAGACTATGAAAAGGTGGATGGGATACCCTATCCCTTCTCGATGGAGATCCTCATGAACCTGAACCCCTTTATCTCGGTGCAGTTCGACAAGGTCACTCATGGGGTGGAGATTGAGGATTCGATCTTCGAGATGCCTGCCAGCTGAATGCTGGCTCCGATCTACAAAACGCTTCAGACAGTCCAAACACCATTCGCTGAATGGAAAAAGCCAGTGCAGGGAAATCCTGTATCCCAATTGCCGAGTGCTATGAAAATCCCCCCGTTGTTCTGCCTGTTTCTGGCTCTGACTCCCTGGGCAAGCTTTGCCGAAGCTCCCAACATCATCCTGCTCCTCACCGACGACCAGGGGTGGAGCGAGATGTCCGCCACGATGGATCCGAAGGTTCCTGAGGCCCAATCCGATTACCTGGAAACGCCGAATATGGCGCGGCTGATGGAAGGCGGCATGCGGTTCACGAGCGGCTATTCTCCGGCGCCTCTCTGCACTCCGACGCGCCGCGCGATTCAATGCGGCGCCAGTGCGGCTCGGAGCGGGACGGAATTCAAGAGCGCTTGGATTCCTGCAGACCACCTGACCATTCCCAAAGCCCTCAAGAGCGCGAATGCGAGCTACAAGTGCGCTCACTTTGGCAAGTGGGGCGAGCAGATGATCTCCACCCCTGAAGAGTGCGGCTATGACGTCAGCGATGGGATGACGGGGAACAACACGGGCGGAATGCCCGGCACGCTTGGGGTGAAGGGCGGCCACGACAAGGGACCGGATCATTTCGTGGATAACGAGGATCCGAAGCGCACCAAGAGCCTTACCAAGAGCGCGATCGGGTTCATGAAAGATCAGTCCACGGCCGGGAATCCCTTTTACATGCAGGTCAGCTACTATGCCGTGCACCTCTCCGTGGTCGCTAGCGAGCAGACCATTATCAAGTATGTGGAGAAGGGGAAACCGGATCGAGGCTACACCCAGGCCTGGGCAGCGATGTTGGAGGAACTGGATACCGGCGTCGGGCAACTTCTGGATGCGATTGACGAACTCGGGATTGGCGACAACACCTATGTATTCTTCACGGCGGACAATGGGGGAAGAGGAACCGTGCCCGGGGGAGACCAGTCCCTGCTGGCCACCAACTTTCCCTTAACCGGCTCCAAGCACACTCTCTACGAAGGCGGTGTCCGGGTACCTTTTATTGCCCGGGGACCTGGGATCCAGGCAGGTTCCGTGAATCGAAGCCCCGCTGTGGGGTCGGATTTCCTGCCCACCTTTTTTGAGCTCGCGGGGGGAAAGGATCTGCCGTCGGACGAGGTCGATGGCATCAGTCTCGCTTCCTATTTGGGTGGTGAGGAAGACCTTGCCGCTCGGCCTCTATTCTTCCACCGGCCCGGTAAACTCTGTTCAGCGGTTCGCCATGGTGCGCATAAGCTCTACGTCGAGTGGAATCGAAATGGGACGGTTCGAGAAAAATCTCTCTACAAGGTCGCGGAAGATCCCCGTGAAGAGGGCCATGAAGTCACTGATGCCGAGGATATTTCCGCTCAACTGGAGGAAGCGCTCATGGCGCATCTGACTGCGGTCGATGCCGAGACGGCGCTGGATTATTTCGACAAGAAGTCGAAGGCAAAAAAGAAGAAGTAAGAGCCGCTATTGGACTTCAATCTCCTCATTCTCGGGGATGATGGTGCGCAGGCGGATGATACCGCGACGAGCCCGGGCTTTGATGGTGCCGAGTGGGGCGCCGATCTGTTCGGCCACTTCACGCTGGGACATGCCCTTGAAGTAGGTCATCTCGATCACCTCGCGCTGCTCGCGAGTGAGCTGGAGAACCGCGCTGCGGACCGCTTGAGCCGTTTCCTTCAGGGAGATACCTTCCTCGATTTCGTTTCGCTCGTCCTGGTTTTGGGTATCGAGCTCTTCCTCATAGGAGTTGGAGAGCTTGGCCCGGCGCTTCTTGGAGCGGAACCGGTCGATCGCCCGGTTTCGGGCTACGGAAGCCAGCCAGGTTTTTGCCGAACCGCGCTTCGGATCGAAGAGGGCCCCTTTCTGGAGCGCGCTGACGAAGACGTCCTGGGTCACGTCTTCAGCGTCTTCAATATTGTTGAGGATATTCTGAGCGGTTGAGAAGACCAGCCCGCGATAGCGCCGGTATAGCGTTTCAAAGTGCTCTTGTTCGCCGCTGCCAAGGTTCTGCAGAACCTGATCGAGGGTGGAATCGGGAAGTTCGGGAGTTGAGTGAGCCATATTCATGGTGCAAATCTTCGACACGGGCTCGCGTTTTCCAGTCAAAACCGCGACACGGCCTCGACTAAGTGGCGAGTATAATATAGACAATAGGTAGACAACGGTGATGGCAGGGGTTCCACCGTGGCGGTCAACGCTCTAATGACGCGTCTGGTCCTGAGAAGGAGGAAGCCCTTGGGGGAAGCTTCACCGCGGAGGTTTTCTGGTTGTTTCCATTGCAGAATTGTTGCCCGTGGCTAACCTCTGTGTTGGCCACAATCCCTCCAAAAAATCTTGCTCAGAGACTGGTTTTCGGCATAAACTCCCGGTGTTCTCGCTGGTGCCTCACCCGATTTCACCCTTGTCGAGGCCCCTTTTTCCCCACTGATCATGTCTGTGTTTTCTCGTTTTCCTGTTCGGAAGATCAATTGGCTCACCAGTTCCTTTCTCATCTTCAGTGCCTTGACGGCTCTCATTGGAACTCCCCTTTATCTCTACCATTTTGGTCTGGATGCTTTTCAGGTTTCCCTCTTTGTCTTTTACGTCTTTGCGACGGGCCTGAGCATCACATTGGGATATCACCGGTTGTTTGCCCATCGCGCCTTCAAGGCCCGGAAGCCGGTGAAGCTCTTCACCTTGATCTTCGGCGCTTGTGCCTTTGAGAACTCAGTTCTGGACTGGGCCTCGGACCATCGCCGTCACCACAAGCACGTGGATCATGAAGAAGACGATCCCTACAGCATCTCCAAAGGGCTCTTCTGGGCGCACATGGGATGGTTGTTCTTCAAGCTCAGAGAGGACGAAGATTTCAGCAATGTGCCCGATCTGGAGAAAGACCGGTGGATTCGCTGGCAACACCGCTGGGTGCAACTGATCGCCGTGGTTGTGGGAATGGTCCTGCCCGCTATTCTTGGTTTCCTTTGGAATGGTTGGTCCGGCGCGTTGGGCGCCTTCCTGCTCGCGGGAGTGACCCGGGTGGTTTTCGTGCAGCATGGCACCTTCTGCATCAACTCGCTTTGCCACAGCATTGGTTCCCGTCCTTACTGCAGCAAGACCAGTGCGCGGGACAGTGGCATCATGGCCCTGGTGACCTTTGGCGAGGGCTATCACAACTTCCATCACACGTTCCAACACGACTATCGCAATGGCGTGGACAAGTGGGCCTACGATCCTACCAAGTGGACCATCTGGCTCTTGAGCAAGTTCGGCCTCACTTACGACCTGCGTCGAGTCGCTCAAGAACGCATTGTCCTGGCACAAATGCGAGAAGCGCGGATCCAGGCGGAAAAACTCCTGGAGCAGAAGCAGGATCAACAGCCTTTTCTCTGTGCCCAAAGGGAAGCCGCTTCCCGGATTCTCGCGGAGCAGTATCGCAAGCTGGTGGCCAGCTACACCGAGTTGGAGCACGCCATTTCAGAGCGCGCGGAAGTCTGCCCCAAGATGCTGGCTCGCTGGCGTCGCCAGACCCAGGAGTTGATGGATCATCTGGCCCATATCTCCCTGCTTGAGCGCAGCGCCGCCTTCGCCTGATTGTTGAGTTAGGTCTTTATTTATTTCACTTCACCCGCCACGGGATGATCTTCCCAGGCGGGGAGGGACTGAAGTTCTTCCTGAACGGAATCGCTCATGGGCAGATTCCAGGCTTCGAAAAAGGGCACCAGGTTCTTGCCCACCGCCTTGGAAAAGCGGATGACCCATTGGTCATTGCGATCCTGCTGCGTCTTCGGCCATTCGGATTCCGGCAGCCTGTTGTACTCATCAAACACCTTGCGGAAGGGCTCCCAACCAAAAGCTTCCTGGAGCTGGAGATAGGTTTCGAGCGCGGTCCAGACATTCCACTCCTCCTCGAAGTTGCGCCCGTTCCCGAAGTAGGTCTTGATCCGCTGACGCCGGTTGAGAGGTGAGATGGCTCGATGGGTTTCGTCCCGGTCGATCCCCACGAGTTCTTCAAAAAGGTAGACCGACCAGAGGTTGCAGGTGGTTTCTCCAGTGCCGGGCAAGGCCCAGAGATTGTGCTGATGGTTGTGCCCGTATTCGTGGAAGAAGCCCCAGTTGCCCTCTTCTCGAAGGGCCTTGGCATCCACGGCCAAGGTTGCGCTCTTATCCTGCGGTGCGGCCACCGGGTAGCCGGAATGCATGTAACCTGCGGCGGGCTGGCGCTCAAAGACGATCCGCTCGGCGCGGTAGTTGTCCCGGTCCACCATCACCAGTTCTGCTGACTTATCGATGAAGGAATTCCAAACGGTCATCACTTCATCCGGATTCTTCAGGTCCCGGATAAAGGAAGAGGGGATGGCGATGATGATACGATCGGAAACCAACTCCGCCCAGGGCGCGGGATCCTGCCGGAGCTTCGCGTTCCAATCCTGAATCCTGGTGACGCCGTGAACATAGAGTGGCGCTCGTACGGCGCCTTCAATCTGGACTTTCACCTTTCCCAGGCTGGCATTCTGGGGGACCTGGATGTTGATCAGGCCTCCCAATCCATTGGCGGCCAGGGTGACTTGGTCACGAATGGAAAAACTGCGACGCAGGTTGGGGTAGCGCTGCCACTTGTCCCGATTCTCCAAACCTCCGTTGTAGGCGCCAATGACGACGGCATACCCAGCATCGACCAGGTGGTCTTCGACGGTGACCGTGATGACCTCTCCGGGAGCGGCATAGAGACCGGTGGGGCGCAGCTCCTTGGCATTCCAGGCGCCTGCGCCGCGACCGGTGAGCCATCCCTTATAGGTCGCGTCAATCGTGAAGGCTTGGGTGACCCGTTCCGCTTCGGGATCGACCGCTCCGGGATATTCACTGGCGGCGGGCAATGCGGGGACGTGCTCCGGCGGAAGAAGTTGATTCAGGGCACTTCGCAATTGGACGACCATTGCTGCCAGCTTGTCTTTGGCCGGCGTGATCGGCGATTTCAGGGTTGGGATGACTGGGCCAATGGCGTCGTCCAGTTCCGCCAGTGCCTGACTGAAGGTTACCAATTCATTGTCGGTCAGAAGCTTCCCACTCTCCAGTTGCGCCAGCAGCGCGTCCAGCTCCGCCTCAGATTTCCAGGAGCGGGACGCCAGGGCTTTGGTGGAGGTAACTGCCGCTTCGGGATCGGGCAGCGACGTCTTGACGGGGCCTTTGACCGAGGCATAGCCCTCCGGCTGAAATTCGATATCCGCTAGCCCGGCAATTTGATTGGCGGGGAAACTCGAAAACTGCGGGAACCTGTCTTTGAAAGGCCAGGGAGTCGCCGCTACGATCACACCGCCGCCCTTATGAAGAAAACGTTGGATCGCTCCAATCTCTTCAGGCGTCATTTCTTGTTGTCCTTGCAGACAAAAGACATCGACCTGGCCGTTGAGCTTTCCCGGTTCCAGGACTTTCACCCGCATCCCCATTTTCACGAGCACTGGCTCCAAATCCCCAACTTCTGGAGCCAGCCCCACCAGAGGCGTCCGGGCTTTGCCCGCCCAACTGATCCCATTGGCGATAAGCTGGTAGGCCCCAGGTTCCCGGTTCAGGAAACCTGCTTTGAGGAAGGATCCATGACTGAAGGCCAGCAATCTCCCGTCCGTCACCGTGCCAATCGCCGCCAGGGCTTTGCCCTGATCGTTGCTGAGCAAGACTCGCGATGAGGCGCCCGTCTTCTCCAGAACGCCCGGCACTGCATCACCCAGCTGGAAAGGGACGACATCCGAAAGGATCAATTCCGCATCGGCACGGCCGGGAGGCTCCGACGCAGATAATAGGGAATGGAGGATCAGGACCGCAAAGGCCAGACCTCTGGGGGGCAGAAGCAAACTCACGACAGTAGATCAGGGTAGCGGCTCATACTGAGACCTCAGCCCCTGCCTGTCGAAATCAAAGTTTGTCATCCCTTTTGCGCCAGCAGCGTCAACCGGCGCCACCACCAGACAATCTTGTCCTCTTCCCGCCCAATCTGGAACAGATCCCTGGCTTCCTGGGGAGCGTTCTCCACCAGATCCAGGACGGCGGCGCGGTTCTCCGCGGAGGTGTTGGCTGTCTCAAAATACCATTCCAGATCCGGCATCTTGAAAGGATCCAGCTTCGCTTGAGCCACCTCCAGACCGTGGGCCTCACAATGGCTTTTCCATTGGCCGGGCGTCAGGAATCGAGCGTGACTGGGATCCCGCAGTTTTTCCACCTGGTGGGTCCACTCCTCGGCTTCCGGAGCATCGTCATCCACGCTGCCATCGATGAGGAGAAACCAACCGCCAGGCCGCAGCACTCGCGCGGTTTCCCGAATGAAAGCCGCGGGATCGCTGAAGTGATGGGCGGCGACCCGGCAGGTCACCAGGTCAAAGCTGTGATCCGGGTAGGGCAGCTCCTCCGCTGCATGGCATTGCAAGGTGAGCGTTACTCCGGCTTCCTCCGCTTCGGTCTGGGTCCGGTCGAGCATGGCCTGGGTCAAATCGGACGCCGTCACCTGGCAACCTTGCTGGGCCAGAAAGATCGCGGTGTGTCCGCCGCCCGTAGCCACGTCCAGAGCTTCGGGGGGTGAGGGGAGTTGGATTTGCGCAAATGCCCATTGCACATCTTCAACATTGGCCAAAATATGAGATTTGCCGTAGCGCGCACTTTGACGGCCAAATTGGTCCTGTGAGGCCTGTTGTGTGGGATCGAGCTTCATAATCACGATTTGTTGGGGGAAGTGAGACAATTGCTCCCGATGACTCCGCTTCGTTGTTCAAGTATTGGAATATCTGGAATCAGTCTAGGAAGGCTAAAACGTAAGAACTAGCGAGGCACTAACTTCCATTGAATTTCCTCTCGCACATACAATCACCGTCCATATAGTCGCCCCTCATTTCCAAGCTCTCAACGCCAAGCCCGTTCATGGAAAATACAGAAGATCAAAAGCAGCGCATCGCCGGCATCATGGTGCCCGTGTTTGCGATCCGAACTGAGGATGATTTGGGAATCGGCGATACCGCCGGTGTCATGCAGATGATCGACTGGGCCTCGGACATGGGCATGGGTTTTCTTCAATTTCTCCCCATCAATGAGATGGGGAACGATTGCAGCCCTTACAATGCCATCAGTTCCGTGGCGTTGGAGCCGACGACCCTGAATACGACTCCGGACATGATTCAGGAGTTGACCCAGGACGACTACCGCATGGTGATGATCGATACCGGGGCTCGGGACTGGGACAAGCGCGTGGTCGACTACACCAAGGTCAAGCGCATCAAGTCCAACCTGCTCTGGCTCGCCTTCAGCAAGTTTCGGACGGACCACTTTAAGCAAGGCACCTCCCGGGAGGAACAGTTCCTGAAGTTCTGCTATGAGGAACAGGATTGGCTGGGCGACTACTGCCTGTTCCGGCTGCTCATGGACTACGAGCGAGGTTCAGAGTGCTGGGAATACTGGAACGAGGATTACAACACGATCGAGAAAGCTCGCGATCACCTGGAGCGGCTTTTCGAGCGGGCTCCCGAACAGACCGAAGGGCAGTTGGCCTACTACGCTTACGTTCAGTTCATCGCCTACGAACAGTGGAGGCAGGTCTCTGTCCATGCCCGGCAGCGGAATGTGAAGCTGATGGGAGACATCCCTTTCGGCATCAATCGCAACAGCGCCGATGTCTTCGCCCAACCCAAGCAGTTTGACCTGAAGTGGTGCGGTGGCGCACCGCCGGAAGTGAACTTCAAGGATGATGACTTTGTGGTTCAGTGGGGCCAGAACTGGGGTATCCCGCTCTATCGCTGGGATTACATGGAGAAGGAGGATTACTCCTGGTGGCGTCGCCGGATCAACCGGACGACCCGGATCTTCAACATGTTCCGGATCGACCACGCCCTGGGCTTCTACCGGATCTACGCTTTCCCCTGGCAACCCATGCGCAACCACGAATTTGTGGACAAGAGCCATGAGGAAGCCCTGGAAATGACGGGTGGCGATCTGCCAGGGTTCAAGCCGGGACCGGATGACACCGAAGAAGACTGCAAGCGGAACAAGGCGCTGGGCGAGAAATACCTGCGAATGATTCAGGAGGCTGCCGGACAGGCTGAGATCGTGGCGGAAGACCTGGGTACCGTGCCGGATTATGTGCCCGGTAGCCTGGAAGCCATGGGAATGGCCGGCATGAAGGTGCCGATCTGGGAAACCCAGCACAATGGGGAGCTCAAGTCAGGGGCCGATTATCCCTACATTTCCCTGGCGACCTATGCCACCCACGATCACGAACCCATCAAGACGCAGTGGAATCATAAGGTGAACCAGGTTCGCGAAGGCGGCCATGAAGCGGATGGCGCTCGCTGGTTCCTGCGCACCCTGGCCCGCTTTGCCGAATGCCCGGAAGCGGACGTGGACGATCCCCCGCCTTACAACGACACCATTCGAGAAGCGCTGCTGCGCGCGGTCTTCCGCAGCAACTCCCAGTATGTCTCTCTCATGATCACGGACCTGTTGGGGCTGGATGATCGCTTCAACATTCCCGGTGTCATCAGCGATGCCAACTGGAAGCATCGCCTTGGCATGACCGTGACCCAACTTCGCAACGAGCCGCAATGGGCGGAACTGTGCCATCGTACGCAGATTTTGCTGAAAGAGGGTGACCGATTGGGCAAGCGTTGACGAACGGGCCTTGCAGTTCCACCAGTGTGAGGTCAGTTAGTCGACCAAAGAAAAACCATTTACCATGATCAGTAGCGAGCCCATTACCGTCGCCGTGACCGGCGCAGCAGGACAAATCGGATATTCTCTCCTCTTTCGCATCGCTTCCGGCGCCATGTTTGGTCCGGACCAGCCCGTGAGTTTGAAGCTCATCGAGATTCCGCCCGCCTTGGAAGCTCTGAACGGTGTGGTGATGGAATTGGAAGACTGCGCGTTCCCGCTCTTGCAGGAAGTCACGCCGACTTCGGACCTGGATCGCGGCTTTGAAGGCGTCAACTGGGCCTTGCTTGTTGGCAGCGTGCCACGGAAAGCGGAT
>JBHIXE010000129.1:0-5394 GCA_041984905.1 Verrucomicrobiales bacterium
CTCACCGTGACGGAGCACACCGGCGGGCAGGATCCGCTGGAAGGTGCGGAGTAAAGGGGCCCGATGACCAGGCCCGGCTCTCAAGCAAGGATGACTGGGCTGAGAATCCTCAGCGTGGTTGGAGTGGCGCTCCTTCTCTCCTCCTGTGGCGGGGGGCCTCCCGAGTCTGCAGTGAGGGACTACTTTGAGTCGGAGTTTTCACCTGGGTTTCTGGAGATCAAAACCCTCCAGATGGACCGTCACCATTTCTCCAGTGGAGGCAAAGACCGTTACCGGGTCAATTTCGTGGGCGAGGCCAAGGTGCATGGTGACTATCTGGAGCTAAAGAACACAGTCGATTGGTATCGCGAGATTCCCAATGCCAGGCAGGCGTTTCCCAGTGTCGCTACACCTCGGGTCTATCGGCGTACGATTAGTGCGGGTGATCGCGTTTCGATCCAGGGGACCTGTGCGGGTTATCGGGAGGAAGGCGAGTGGAAGTTCAGTGCCGCCCGGCTGGATTTTGTGGACGAAAACGGAGAGCGCATCTCTGGAAACGAAGCCTCCGTCTGGGGGCGGGATCTTATCATCTTTGGTACTCCGGAGTTTGATGCATTCGCGGCTGAAGTGGTAGTCCGCGAAGGGGAGTAGTCCGCTCAGGCTGTGGAAGTTCTGTTTCTGTCAGGAAGGAGCGGAACTGCCTCTCTTTCAAATCGCCTTCGGTAATAGTCAAAAACCTGAGACTACCTCTCAACCTTGATCCCGCTGTCCTCGAATGTGAGGGGGAGCGACGAAAAAGCATTGCCAGACCCCTGGGGATTGTCGTGTGATGGAGTGCATGCATGGTGATAACTACCCCCTCCATGCGCGAAAGACCGGGACAGCGGTTTGGTGCGCGCTGCTTGGGCTACTGTTGCCGTGGGCTCCGATGGGATGGAGCCAGGCGGAGGCTCTCCCCAACTGGATCGGGTCCAGTTTCATGGGGCGGGGCAACCGGGACGACAAATCGCTTTACGCGGGGCGTAGCTTCGAAGTGCCCAATCAGTTTCGCGAAGCGTTCTTGAGGGTGGTCGCTGCCGACCGGGGCTTTGTCCAGGTCTATCTCAACGGCGATGTGGTGATCGAGCTGGAACCTTTCGAGCCGGTCCGGCTCATTGACGTACGCCCTCATTTGAAGGCGGGGAGTGCCAACCAGATCGCCGTACGACTGCAGAGTTCCAAAGTGGCGCTAGAGCTTACAGTCGACGGGAAGAGTGTGGTCAAGAGCGGAGCGGGATGGCAATCCACGGAGGTACCGGTCAAGGATTGGCCCGAGGGCAAGATCCCCAAGAAGAAGGCTGGCGAAGATGCGCCTCAGCTTCAGCCGATGATTCAGGTTGAGTATCCGGTAAAGTCCGTACGATGGAGTCTTGACCAATTGCCAGAGATCAGCGCACTGGACGAATACAACCAATGGAAAGAGGCGCTGGAAGGTGAAGTGGATACGATCGAGTTTTCCAAGCTCCCGCCCGGCTTCGAACTGGAGATGCTTCGGTCCGCGCAGGAAGATGAGGGGTCCTGGGTCAGCATGGAATTCGATTCTCGTGGCCGGCTGATCATTGCCAGGGAACAGAAGGGGTTGCTGCTCCTGACAGTTCCCCAGGCCGGTGAAGAGGATAAGGAGATCCAAGTCAAGGTTGTCGAAGACACACTGGAAGAATGCCGGGGATTGCTCTGGGCTTATGATAGTCTTTACGTGAACGCCAATGATTCCAAGGGCCTCTATCGTCTGCGGGACACCAACGGCGACGACCTGTTTGACGAAGTCTCCCTTCTCAAGTCGACTGAAGGGAAAGTGGGGCATGGCCGCAATGATCTGGCTCTGGGACCGGACGGAATGATCTATGCGATTCAGGGGGACTCGGTCGAATTGCCGGAGGGCGCCGTACTGCATACCTCGGAGGAGCCGGAAGGGGCTCCGCCTCAGGGGTATGTCATGAGGACTGACAAAGACGGGAAGACCTGGGAAGTCCTGTGTCGAGGACTGAGGAATCCTTACGGCATCGCCTTCAATCTGGACGGCGAGATGTTCACCTTTGATGCGGACAATGAAGGAGACGTGGGATTGCCATTCTACCGGCCCACCCGGGTTAATCACCTGGTATCGGGTGCGAACTACGGATGGCAGCAGGCCGCCTCCGGGCATAGCTGGCCGGTGTATGCGCCGGACAGTCTGCCGACCACTTTTGATATAGGGAGAGGGTCACCGACCGCGGTGAAATTTGGGACCAGGAGTCACTTTCCAGAGAAATATCGGCGCTCTCTCTTTGTGCTGGATTGGGCTTACGGACGAATCATCACGGTGCGCTTAAACGTAAGAGGCGCCAGCTACAAAGGAAGCGGCGAGACCTTTCTGAGAGGGCGACCGCTCAATGTGACGGACCTGGACTTTGGACCGGACGGGGCCATGTACTTTGTGACCGGAGGCCGCAAGACGCAGTCCGCTTTGTATCGAGTGAGCTACAACAAGGAGATCGTGCCGGAATTTGGTGCACCACCCGCAATGACGGCTCGCCAGGCTCTCCGGCGTGAACTGGAGGACCTGCACACGGCCGAGCCCAGTCTCGAAGTGGCGAAACGCGCCTACAGTTACCTGGGACATATTGACCCGTGGATCCGCAATGCGGCGCGCGTCGCCTTGGAGAATCAGCCTGTCGATGTGTGGAGAGACAAGTTTCTGGCCGAGAACCCCAAGGCCAAGGTGGATCCCATGGAACCCAAGTGGAAGCCATTCGCCCTGGATCTCGTGATCGATCGGGGCGGATCCAAGGGACCATTACAAACCCTGACCGCGCTGATGACCCTGGCTCGGGCCGGGACGGATGCAGACCGGAAGACGGTGGCTCAGCTCACCAGTGAGCTGAAGCTTCCAGATCTCCGTCGTACGGAGAAACTCACACTGCTGCGTATTTATGAGCTATGCAGGCCGGAGCCGGGATCCACATCCGCCCTACAAGCGATCGAGCAAGTCGAGGCGCTCTACCCGGACTTGAGTGGGGACGTGAATCGGGAACTGGCTCGCATCCTGGTGCTCCTGGAAGCTCCTGATGCTGTAGGGAAGACGATGAACTTGCTCGCCGGATCCACGAGCCAGAAAGATCGGCTGCATTATCTGGATGTGTTGGGGCACGCGAATTCAGGCTGGAGCGCTGAGCAACGGCAGGAGTTCTTTCAAAGCCTGGCGCACGCCAAGCGACTCTCCAAGGGGGATCGGTTCATGCCAAATTTCTTCCAGGAGATCGAAGAGAATGCGCTCAGTCATGTTCCGGAAGATGAGCGACCCAACTTTGCCTCCCTGCTTGCTGGCGAGGTGGTTTCTCCGGTGGATATCCCCGAGTTCCCACCTCGAAAACCCGTCAAGAATTGGTCGTTGGAGGACTTTGCTGAGGTGCTGCATGAGTCGGGCAACCGGACCGTGGACCTGGAACGTGGAGCCCAACTCTTTCATCAGGGGCAGTGCAGCCGCTGTCACCAGTTCGGCGCGATCGGGATCCCGGCGGGGCCGAACCTGGGCTTGGTTTCTCGACGATTCGGAAGGGAAGATCTGCTGCGAGCCATCCTGGAACCCTCCTATGTGGTGGCTGAGATCTATCGCAATGTGGTCATCACCAAGACGGATGGGGCCGTCGTGATGGGCCGGGTGATCCACGAGAACTTCCGGGAATCCACCCTGAGCCTGGCGCCCAATCCGTTTGACCTGACCGAACTCGTGGAGGTCGCCAAAGCGGATATCGATACCTACGAGGAGTCGCCCGTGTCTCCCATGCCCCCGCAACTGCTCAACGTATTTGAGAAGGACGAAGTGCTGGACCTGCTCGCCTATCTCGAAGCAGGGGCTGCGGAATCCGAACCTTAAAGCCGGCTGCTGACGCGATTCCTAATAGCCCCAGTGCTCGAAGGCGAAATCCCACTCGGAGCGTAGCCGGGCTTCCAACTCAGGGCTGATCTCGTGACGCTTGGCCTTGTGATGGGAAGTGGCATCCAGATGAGCGCGAACCTTCTCCCGGGCCTCAGGGCTGAACTCCAGATCCAGGCGCTGGTAGAGCGTCTCCAGCGTCTTCATGGGGTTCTTCACCAGGTCTTCGAAGTGGATCTCGATCAGGTCTCCGGCGGACAAACTCGCACGTTGCGCCAAGTGAGCCTGCATCAACTCCCGGTAATAGGTGATGATGAACTCTTCCTTGTGGAACTCGCTCCAATCACTCCAGGCGAAGGACTCGAACATGTATTCCCAGAGATTGCAGGCGGAGGCGTAAACATGAAGAGGGTTACGCACAATGTGGACAAATCGGGATCCCGGGAAGGCCTCTTGCAGGAAAGGCATGCGAGCGGTGTTGGCGGGATTCTTTAGGAGAAGGGGCCGACCCTCGTTGGCATAGGACAGCTTCTGGAGAAGGTATCGGTAGGCATCGGCGAAGGCAGCTTCTTCACTGGGCGTTAGCCCCTCCATGAGGACCGATTTGCGGAAGTAGTAGTCCGCCATATGGGGAAAGTAGAAGCAGCGGAAGACGGAGAGCTCGTTCATGGCGGCCAGAGCCATCTCTTCTTCCTGGGGTTCATTGATCCCCAGCTCGATCTGGTCCATCTGTCGATCTCGAGGCATGACCCCAGCGATCATCCTGCGAACCTTCCGCAGCGGCTGCATGAAGGCCCAGGGCATCACCGTCTGAAAAAAGGTCAAGTAGGCGAACCGGGGATCCTTGCTCAGGAGGTTGTGAAGCAGCGTGGTTCCGGAACGCCAATGCCCAATGATGAAGAGGGGCGGCTCCGACAACTCATGCTGACGGATGGCTTCTCCGTTCTGCCGCTCTTCCCGCTGGTCAAGAAATCGACGCGCCTCGACAGAAGCGATCGCCAGAGATCGGGAGAGCTTGGACCGCGGGGAATAGGGACCATGATCCCGATACATCCGCCAGAAGGTCTGGCGATCACTGCCAGCCAGGGGATGAAGGATATATGGGACATGATACCAAGCCATGGTAATAATTACCATAAGCATACCAGCCCCGGAAGAACCCGGCAAGACGGGCCTTCACGCTTTCTTCCGAATTCTCCGCGAAGAGAACGGGAGAACTCAGTTTGCGGGAGCGGACTTCTCGCTCTCCTGCAGATCGGATTTCACCGTTTCGATGGGAAGATCGCTGCGTTCGATCTTGGTGACTTTGTAGCCCGCTTCCTTGATGGCCGTGGTCAGAAAGTCATCCGAAACGCTCTTTCCGTCTTTCTCCTGGACGAGGATGGTCTGAAGCGGAACGGAAACGTAGCTGGTGCCCACGCCATCGAGTTTCTTGAGATAAGTGGTGACGTAGTCGGCGCATCCTTCGCAGACAAGGCCGCCTTCCAGCTTCACCTTGATGGTCTTGTTGGAGGGAGTTT
>JBHIXE010000129.1:5404-8829 GCA_041984905.1 Verrucomicrobiales bacterium
TCTCAGGTTGACCGGCAAAGGCGAAATTGCAGGTGAGGGCCAGAAGGAAGAAAGCACGGAGGAGGAGGTTCATGAGAGGAACTCTAGACAGTCCTTCGGCAGAAGACAAGCGACAGGAGAGGGAAAAGGGATCCCCTAAGGCAATCAGCTAGCGGAAGCGCAGCCAATAGACCGCGCCTACAGCCAGGCCGAGCTTGAGGATGGCAAGCCAAAGTCGATTGGCGCTGCGAAGCACGCTTCCCTCCACAAAGAGAGCGCCGGTGAGGATCCCCAGCCACATCAGCCCTGATTTGAGGTGGGTTTTGAGGTCCAACGCGTCCAGTTGGCTCAGATGAGTTCCCACAAACTGGGCTGCTTCGTGACCCAGGACAAGGCAGAGCGCAAAGGTCAGGAGAAAGGCGATGGCTTTTGGAGTGCCCTCCTCAAAGATGGCCAGACCAAAGACGAAGTAGGCCCGAAGCACATTGAAGATGGCGAAGACCAGTCCAAAGAGTCCGGACACCAGGACGGACATGAGAAAGGCGCCCACGCCCCAGAAAAGGCCGTAGCCGATGGCGATATAGAGGATCTGTTTCCAGGTGAAGCTGGGCGAAACCAGAATGTAGATGAGACCGGCGAGGGAGAGCAGGGAGAATAGCACCGTGGTGAGGCGTCGCACCCAGGTGCCTCCCTTGAGGTCTTGAAACCCACGGAACCACTCCTGGTCATGCACCGCTTTGTAGATTCGCATGTGGGTGGCTCCATAACCGGGATCCAGCCAGGCGCGGAGCAGGATGCTACTCAGGGCAAGGCCCAGCCAGAGGAGAACGCTCCAGGGGGCGTCGGGGAAACGCCGGATTAATGCGATGCCCCCAATCCCCACAACCGCCAGGAACAGAGCTGTCCCGAGCAGGCGCTTGGGCTCTTGCTTGAGACTACGGTCCTCATAGAAAGGGATGAGCATGGATTGCTCCAGGAGCTTGAGCGGCACCACAAACAGCACCCCCAGGATGCCCGTGAGCAGGAGCATCAGCGCTTTGACGAAGCGCACCACCATGCGTCCGCCGAAGGTACCCGCGGCGATAATCTCTGTGAAGCTGGGCGCGCCTCTGCGCTGACTGGTTGGCCCCGGGGCGCTCATGGCGCTGGGACTCTAGGGATGGGGCTTTTCCCCGTCAATCCCTCAACTGGATCCAATTCTCTCGTCTGAGATCTTGTCTTGTCAGTGGAACCTCTCAGGAGACCTGATTTTTCATGGTCACCTGCTGATTCGATGACATTGTAACAAGGTCCTGGAACTCCCTCTCCACAACCCATGCCATTCTCTCGAAAAAGCCTCATCCTCACTTTGTTGGGCTCGCTGACACTGGTGGCGACCGCTCCCGCACTGACCTACAAACAAAGCCGGGAAAACCTTCCCATGCCGGAGCGAGAGTTTCGGGGTGCCTGGGTTGCTTCCGTGTGGAATATCGATTGGCCCTCCCGGCCTGGGCTTTCCGCATCGCAGCAGCGGGCCGAGATGGACCGGCTTCTGGATCTGGCGGCGGACCTGAAGCTGAATGCGATTGTCCTCCAGGTGCGACCGGAAGCAGACGCGCTCTACAAGTCAAAGTATGAGCCCTGGTCCTATTGGTTGAGCGGGCAGATGGGCAAGGGCACTTCAGACGGCTACGATCCCTTGGAATATGCCGTGGAGCAGGCGCACTACAGAGGGATGGAACTGCATGCCTGGTTCAACCCGTTCCGGGGTCGGGCAACGACCAGCAAACCCGCTTCTTCCGATCATGTGAGTCGGAAGAATCCCCAGATGATGCTTCCTGGCAATGACACCTGGATGAATCCGGCTCTCAAGTCCGTTCAGGATCGTGCGTTGGATGTGATCATCGATGTCGTGAAGCGTTACGACATTGATGGGGTGCACCTGGATGACTATTTCTATCCCTATCCCAAGGTCGTCTCCGGCAAGGCTCAGTTTCCCTATGACGACTCTTCCCACTATGCGGCCTATCGCAAGAGTGGCGGCAAGCTGTCCATTGAGGATTGGCGCCGATCCCTGGTCGACGGCTTTGTCAGCGAACTGGGGGTTCGGGTGAAACAGACGAAGCCATGGGTGAAGTTTGGAATCAGCCCCTTCGGCATCTGGCGTCCAGGGGTTCCCAGTTCCATCGAGTCCCAGCTGGATTCCTACGATCATCTTTTCGCCGATTCCCGTCGCTGGCTTCAGGAAGGATGGGTCGACTATCTTTCTCCCCAGCTCTACTGGCGGATTGATCCAAAGGCTCAAAGCTTCTCCACGCTCTCCAGCTGGTGGAGTGCCCAGAATTCCAAAGGCCGTCACGTCTGGCCCGGCATCGCCTCCAGCCGGATCAAGAGTGATGAGGATCGCAGCCGTCCTTCCCAGGAGAGCATTCGGCAGATTGATGTGACCCGCGCCACGGCGTCGAACAAACAGGGCTCAGGTCACATTCACTGGAGTTTCAGCGCCCTGGAAGATGACCGCGATGGGATTCGAGCCAAGCTCAAAGGCAGCTATCAGGATGTGGCCTTGATTCCGGAGAGTCCCTGGATGAGCCGGACTCGTCCTCCGTCCAAGCCGCTGGCGGAAATCAAACCTAACGGGCAGATGACCCGCATCAAATGGGCCGTGCCGACTCGCAATCAGGATGTGCGCTGGTGGGTCGTGCAGGGGAAAGAGTCGGATCGAGACAAGTGGCAGACGATTCGCGTGCTCTCTGCCAAAGCCAACGGGTTGGACTTTCGCCAGGCACCCGCCGGAGTCGCGGTGCGCGCCGTGAACTCCTATGGCCAAATCTCGGAGCCAGTCGTCTTGACCCTGTCCAAGTAAGAACTCTTCAACGGTGCCGAAGCCGGATCCTAACGCGGAATGGAAAATCGATGGCTACATCGATGAGGTTCGACCCTTTGCCCAGCCGATCTTGCGGATCCTGCGGGAGTTGATTCACGAAGCCCATCCCGAGATTGAAGAGGATTGGAAGTGGGGAGGCCCGGCCTATTCGCTGAACGGACTCGTCTGCATGACCTGGGCCTTTCAACGTCATGCCTCCATTACCTTTTACTATGGGTCCGAAATCGATGATTGGGCGAAGGTCTTTGAAAATAGGGAAGGTGTGGAGGTGGCCTTCAATCGGCGGATCAAATTCACCGAAGCCAGCCAGATTCAGACAGATGTGATTCTGGACTACGTGGCCCAGGCTGCCGCAATCAATGAGAGCGGCCGCAAACCTCGACAGGAAGCACGGAAGACCGCCATCGTGGTCAGGGTCCCTCCATTCGTGAAGGATGGATTCAAGGGCGAACCCAAAGCTTACGCCTTCTTTGAGGGCCTTTCCCCAAGCGCGAGGCGGGACTTCTGCCGTTGGATCATGGACGCAAAGCAGGAGGCAACGCGAATCCGCCGCCGCGAGAAGTTGATTGAGGCAATGCGG
>JBHIXE010000129.1:8839-12783 GCA_041984905.1 Verrucomicrobiales bacterium
ATTAGGGGATACGAAAAACGGTGGCCACCCATGGGCAGCCACCGTTTCGGTAATTGGTTCTGAGATTCTGGTAAGGTCTAGTCGATCGTCAGACGGAATGCTTCCGTCTTCGTCCAGCGTTCCCGGCGATCGCCAGGACGGCTGAGACGGGCGCCGAAGCCTTCCCAGAGCTCGATATCGTTCCGGTGGAACTCGGCACTCATCAGAAGGCGGTTACTGGTCGTCGCGATATCAATCTTGCGCTCGCCAAAGGACGGGCCAGTGACGACCACATCTCGCAATCCGGGCGGTTCACGCCGCATCAGAGAGTCGAAGGTGAACTCGTTGTAGCCCCGCTTGTAACCGTACTGGTCCCAGATCTTCCCATACTGATCTTCAAACTGGCCTGGCAGGTTGAAGACCGCCTTGTTGACCTTGGCGGCCTCCCGGATTTGATCCAGGTTCAGCCCTTCCAGGAAGTCATAGTTGTAGTAGAGGTCATTCCGCTCTGCCCCAAGCTGAGAGATGTGGAAGTAGATGTGGGCCGGGTGGGTATCCAGGGAGTCTGCGTCCAACATTTCTGCCCGATAGGTGGCGACCAGTTGGTTGTCCTTAATGGTGAGTTCGATATCGAACTCCAACTCCTTCTCCACACCAAATTTGCCCTTCTCCATCAACATCTCCCAAGTGATGGTGTTGTTCTCGAACTTCGGCTCGTTCCTCGCTTTGACAAAGTTCCGGCGATGAACGCGGTTTCCGTAGCGCTCGTCTTCGACGTATTTGCCGCTCCAATACCACAGCCAGAGAGGGCGTTGGATATAGCCTCCACCAGACTTCAGGTAGATGTGAGCCCGGGCTTCCGGACCGTACATGACCACGTCAAAGTTCTCATGCTCGTAGACGCCAACGACGTTGAATCTCTTGGGGTCCAACTCCTTGCTGTAGAACTCGCCGGTATCTCGCTCGTCGCGAGGGGTGGCGTAGCGGACCACATCTTCCACCTTCTTCTGGCGTGCCTTGGCGGCCATCTCCTGGTCGGAACGGCTGGCGACTTCCACCAGCGGAGGAAGCTTGCGGCCTTGAGAACGGCTCACGAGACGGGTGGTCATCACATCCAGGAACTCCGTTCCACGCTCGGCAGGTTGAACGTAACCTTTGATCTTATTCCGCAGAAGAATCTTGCCCAGTTCCAGGGAGACTTCCTCATCCACGTAGTCCTCAAAGTCAGAGAAGATGTAGACGGAGTCGACCTTCTGGGAGATGAGAAATTCCACGGCGCGAGCCACGTTGTTCTTCCCCGCGGCACGGTGATGGATCACCTTGCTCTGGGTTCCTCCCGGACCAGGGCGCATGGTGTAACCCACGCCCAGGAAGCAGTTGGGGCGAGTCTTGAAGATCTCGATCATCTTGTTGACCGCGTCTTGCTCCGCTTTCCGGGGAAGATCGTTCCAGAGGAACCAGTAAGGAGTGTAGCGTCCATCGCGATTCGGCACGACGTCTTCCGCCACAATCGGCCAGATGTCCGTATCGTCCGTGTCCATGGTTTGGAGACGGGTATGCCGCACGAAGACGATCGGAGATTTGTCGAAGTTCTTGTCGACCTCTCGAATCACCTTGGGAAGGTATTCCGCCATGGATCCGGAGACGTCCAGGATCACGCCGAGCACCTTGCCCTCGATCTTCTGGCCAAAGAGCATCTTCTGTTCTTCACCGGGAAGGGCGAAATCCATGGAAGGAGTCATGGCGTTGCCGAGACTCATGATGTCCGTAGGAGCATTCTCATTGAAGCTCGGCATCGCGATTGCGGAGTTTGCCGCCGAGGTGATCACATCCGTGACCGCGCTGGATGCGGCCGGTGGCTTCCAGGGCTGAGGATCCGTCAGCGTCTTTTTCTCAATGGTGTCCTCATCCGTATTCACGGCGGCAGAGGCCACGATCTCCGGTGGCTTGGTCTGGGGCACATTCAGAACGGCGGTCCCCAAGGCGAGGATAATCCCCACGTGAGCGATAATCGTGATGAAGAGCGCCTGCACCTTTTCCCGCTGACGCACCCGTTGGCTCTTCAGTTCCGAAAGCTTCTCCTGCTTGCGCAGCTCCGTAAGATCCGCGGTCTGCGGAGGAATCACGATCTTGGAAGTGCCGGCGGGAATGGCCTGCAGAGTCACTGAGCCCGTGGCTTCATTGATGTCCACGTCCGGTGTCTCCACGAAGACGGGGTCCACACCCTTGTCCTCTTCATCACCGTAAATGGCGGACATCTTCTCGTCCTTCACGCTGGCATCCAGCCGAACGGCCTCGTGATAATGCTTCCGCGCTTTACCGGTATCGTTGAATTGATGGGCGATCTGAGCAAGGCAGAGGTGCGCTTTCGCGTTCTCCGGTTCCGCTTCCACCAGCGGCTCAATCACGGTCACCGCACCGGGAGAACCGACCAGGGCGTAGCACTTTGCGGCGGCGATCAGCGAAGGTGTGTCGGTCGGAAGGGCTTCAATCCCGCTCAACGCCTCCACGGCGCCATTGCGGTCTCCTTCCTTTAGACAGGCCTCAATGAGCGCCAATCGACTTTCCCAGTCTCCGGGATTCGACTCCACGGATTTCTTAAGGGAATCAATTAATTCGGACATTTCAGAACGGTTGGTTAAATAGTCTGCGGAACCTGGCTTCAGCCTACGAGATACCTGGGTCCACAGTAAAGACGTGACTCCAGCAGACTCATTAGGGTTTCTTTAAAAGAAATGTTCCCGGAATCGATGGCAAGAAGATCTTCTTTGGCTTCGGGCGTTTACAGGTGAAAAACGGGAAAAGGAAAGGGCGGCGAGTTGGCAACTCACCGCCCTGATTCCAGTAACAGCAGTTTTAGGCTCAAAAAGGCGCTTCAGGACTCATTGGGTGAGGTCGCCCCACTTTCCGTGAATTGCCGGAAAAGTTGGAAGAGACCCTCGATCACGGTGTCGTCCTTGAGAAGGGATTCCAGGGCCTGCATCCCGGTCATTCCGGGCGCATCAGCAGAAGCCATCTGCCAGGCCATCAGCCAGCGGGTGTCGCCCTGTGTGTAACCCGCAGAAGTCAGGCGGTCCGCCAAGTCCGGCATGTGGCCGGCTCCGTAGAAGACGCCCACACGCTTGTTGCCGGCCGCAACGGTCTCATTGACCCGGTTCATCACGACCTTGTTCCGTTCCGTGATGATGACGCTGCCACCTGCGTGGTGGGCTTCCATCTTGGTCACGAACACTTCGGCTTTCCCGAGCATAGGCGCGAGGCTGCGCTTCAGCTTGTGAGGCGAGAATTCGGTGATGGCTTCCACGATGTTGGTGGTGAGCTCTTCCTGATTCATCGCCTCCATTTCCTTCTGGAGATCCTCATCATAGTTGATGGACATGGCGCGGAAGAACATGGAAGCCAGGTCCTCCTGCTTGGAGTCGTTCAGGCTGGTCCATTCTTCCCAGGTCACATCGGCGTGCTCAAAGTTCGCCGCGGTGTAGTCGATTCCATCCAGTTGATAGCGGAATCCGAGAATCGCCTGGGCCACCCGTTGGGCCAAATGCACGGCCTGCATTTCCGCGGTGAGCTCGGTCTTGCCACGCTCTTCCATGGGACCGCCGACCAGTTCATAAAGCACCACGTCATAGTCCGTGAAAATGTGGTTCAAGGCGTCGTAGTAGGATTCGTCCCCAATGTGAACCGCGGAGATCAGGTCCACTTGAACTCCGTCCGCATTGGTAAAGGTGGTGATACCCGTTTGGAGTTCCGCTTCTCCCGAGGGCAGATCCACATAGCGGACAGCATCGAGGACGTCTTCTTCAGCAGCGTGCAGTGCCACGGGAGCGGCGAGAAGGGCAGCTCCGATTGATAGGGTGGAAAGATACTTTTTCATCAGCAAGTCAGTTGGGTGATGGACGTGCCGCTGTTTCGATTCATTCGAGGACTTGTGAGAAATTATTGCATCCGCTTCGTCGTAGACATGA
>JBHIXE010000130.1:0-12762 GCA_041984905.1 Verrucomicrobiales bacterium
GCGAGGCGGATCACCATCTCTTCCAAAGCATCAATACGCCGGAGGACCTGGAGGCGTTTCGGAATTCTCTTCGCTAGAGATCCGGGTTTACAGCGCCTCAGGAATTCCCCAAGCTTTGGGTCCCCATGAAGCCCCTGTTTCTCTCTCTGCTCCTCCTTTGTAGTTCGGTAAGCGCGTTGTCCGCCCAGGAAGACCGGCCGCCGAACATCCTCTTCATCTTCATCGATGACATGGGGTTTGCCGATCCCAGTTGCTTTGGCAATCCCCTCATGAAAACGCCGAACATCGATCGCCTGGCGGCAGAAGGGATCAGGCTCACCAATTTCTATGTCAATTCTCCCATCTGCTCCCCATCGCGAGTGGCGGTGACGACCGGACAGTACCCGGTCCGCTGGGGGATCCATTCATACCTGAATTCCTACGCCAAGAATCAGGAGCGGGGGATGAAGGACTGGCTGGATTCCAGCGCGCCCACCACGGCCAAGAAGCTGAAGGCGAACGGGTATGCCACGGCGCACTTTGGCAAATGGCACATGGGTGGTGGTCGCGATGTGAAAGAAGCACCTCTGCCCACGGAATACGGCTTCGACGAAACTCTGGTGGCTTTTGAGGGATTGGGAGACCGACTTCTGGTCCCGGGCAAGAAGGGGCTCGATGCCGCCAGTCGCCAACTGGGCCGTGGCAAGATCACCAACGTGCAGAAATGGGAGCGCTCCAGGATCTACGCGGACCGCACCATCGACTTCATGCGCCGTCACCAGGACAAGCCCTTCTACATCCGCTATTTTCCCAACGATGTGCACGACGCGCATGTGCCGGAACCAGGCACGGAGAAGAAGTGGGAGAGCGTCACCAGCAATCCCTTCGAGCAATTGTTCTTCGCGGTGCTGGAAGAGATGGACCGCCAGATTGGCCGGGTTCTGGACGAACTCGATACCCTGGGGCTGAGCGAAAACACGCTCGTGGTGTTCACCAGCGACAACGGGCCCACGGATTGGCCGCGTTACTACAAGGAAGGGGTTCAACCCCCAGGGTTCACCGGTCCCTATTACGGTCGCAAATGGTCGCTCTACGAGGGCGGAATCCGGATGCCATTTATTGCGCGATGGCCGGGAAAGATCCCCGCTGGCGCGGTAGACGAGACCAGCGTGATGGCCGGGATCGATCTGTCGCCGACCTTCTGTGCGGCAGCAGGAGTTCCCATCCCGGAAGGGGAGATTCTGGATGGAATCAATGGTCTGGAGGTGCTGAACGGGAAGCCTGCGGATCGCCCCAAACCGCTCGTTTGGCAATACGGCGAGCCCTACGCGAATTTGAAGCCGGGTCACGAACCTTTCATCAGCCCCAGCCTGGCGGTGCGGCAGGGCGATTGGAAGCTGCTCGCGAATGCTGATGGGAGCGATGCCAGGCTCTACAACCTCACGGAGGATCCGGGCGAGACCACCAATCTGGCGGCCCAACAACCGGAACGGGTGGCCGGTCTTTGGCAATTGATTCGGGATTGGGCAGGCGAAATGGGCCAGGAAGTTGCCGAAGCGCCCCGGCTTTGAGCGGCCGCTGGACTGCAGGATAAGGCTGGAGCCCCCCTCGGTTCCCCGATATACTGTATGATTATGGCACAGGCAGTAGTCGACCCCGATGAATTGCGGCGCTTCGCCGAGGAACTCAAACGATTCAATGGCGATCTGCAGAACCGTTTGAGCGCTTTGCAGGCCCGGTTCTCATCCCTCAGTGATTCCTGGCAAGACCAGGAACAGGCCAAGTTCGCCGAAGAATTCGCGGAAACCACCAAGACCCTGCGACGGTTTCTGGAGTCATCCGACAAGCACACGCCTTACCTCATGCGTAAGGCGCAGAAGATCGAAGAGTATTTGAACCAGCGATAGCACCCTCATGGCGGATCAGGCGAATGTCTCTTCAATCGATGCGCTGGACGCGTTTCGCTCCAAGTTGATCGCTATCCTGGAAAAGGCGCTCCTAAGCCTGAACGAGGCCAGCGAAGAGGTCAGCCGCGCCCGCTCCTGGCTTCAGGGTGAGCAACGCATCTTCTGGGACCACGAGATCCGCCGGTTGAATCGCGAACTGGAAGATGCCCGGCAGCAACTCTTCAGCGCGGAACTCTCCTCCATGCGAGAGACTTCTTCCGTGGAAGAGCGGGCCATGAAGCAGTGCCGGGATCGGCTGCGGCATTCCGAGGACAAGCAGCGCCGGACCCGCAAGTGGCTGCAGGTCTTCGAGAGCGAAGTCGCGACGGAAGCGCGGAAGCTGGAGTCCCTGCGCTCGTTTCTGACTGTGGAAATGCCCAAGGCGACAGCCTTTCTCCGCCAGGCGATCGAGGCGCTGGATGCCTACAGCAATGTGACCCGGGGTGGGCTCCGCAGTGATCCGCCTCCCACCGAACCTGAACCCCCGGAAAACCAATGAGCCTGGTTGCCAGCAAAGCCCGTCTGACGGCGGCGGGAAAAGAACTCGGCAATGCCTGGCGGGATACCAGGTCCCACTGGCGGGACGCCAAGGCGCTCGAATTTGAAGGCAAGTATGTGAATCCCTTGATCGACCAATTGGAGTCCGCAGCAGTGGCGATCGAAAAACTGGACCAGCTGCTGGCGAAAGTAAGACAAGACTGTTCCCCCGACGCTTGATTGAAGAATGGCCAACCGTAACCTGCTTCCTGCCCAGACCACGCTAAACCTGCTTCGCGAGCTGCGCGATTTGCAGGAGAGCTTTGCGGAGCGTGAGAGGCAGCTCCAGACGGATCATAACATCGCCACTTCCAATCTGCGCACGGAACGGGATCAGGCCCTGGAAGATACGGAAGAAGGGCTGCATGAAAGGGCGGACCAGGTCAAGACGGATCTCCTGCAGCGATGGCAGGCCCTGGAGACCCGCTATCAGCAGCGCAAGCAGCGGATCGCCCATGGCTATGCTGCCAGCCGGGAACGTCTCCAGGCGCGGATTCGGGCCAAGGAAGGGCAGGGTCGCTACGACAAGCAGCGGAGCGAAATTCTGGTGAATCGGGAGTGTGACGCGGAGCTTGCGGGAACGTCGGCGCACTATGACGAACTTGCTTCTGCCTATGCTGCGCACCACGATGCATGGAAGAAGCTCAACCAGGGGGCCCGGCGCGCGCTTGGCGGCTTTGTCGGTCTCTCCGGCAAGTTGAGTCGTGAGAGACGCAAGCAGGGGAGCGAGGCCGCATCGGAAGATCTGACGGAAGGTTTGGGGAGGGCTGAACTCCTGGCTCGGGAAGCCTCGCAGCAACTGGCCGCGTTTCGCCGCCGCCCCGCCGTGCAGTTTTTCAGCGCCATGCCGCCTCAGTTGATGCTGGGCCTGATTCTCATTGTCCATGGAGCCCTGGCCTATGCCTCCTACCACCTGGGAGGTGTGCAACCGCTTCAGCTGGGCATCCTGGGTGGGTCCGCAGTCATCTGTTTTCTGGGGCTGATCATCGGAAACCTCGCAGCTGGCGCGGGGCTCAAGGGCGATGCGGAGAAGCTCATCACGACCTTGGGAGAACTGCACAGCCTGACCCGTCGCGGTACCACGGGACTTGAAGCGGAGCGCGAGAAGGCTCTCGCAGCGGTCAGGCAGAAGTATGAGACGGAGGTCTCTCAGCTGGAATCCCGCTCGGAGCAGGCCATTGCCCAAGCGCAGGAGTTGCGCAATACGACACCACAACTCCTGGATCAGCAACGGGATCGAGTGCTGGCAAAGCTGGAAGCGTGGCACAAGCAGACCAGCGCGGCCCTCGAGCGCGAACAAGAAGCCGCAGAAGAGAGGCTGAACTCCGGACAATCCCAGCGTGTGCAGGAGATCTCGCAGACCTTTGAGTCCAAGATGTCGGCCCTGGAAGACGCCCATCGCCAGGGATGGGAAGCTGCGGAAACAGAGTGGAAGACTCGCACGGAAGCGATTCGGAGCACTCTGGCTGCTTCTGCAGAGATCGCCAGGGAGTGGTTTCCAGATTGGTCGCGAGAATACTGCGAGTCCTGGTCGCCACCAGCAGACTTTCGCGGCGCCGCCAAGTTCGGAACCATTACTGCCAGGGTCAAGGACCTGGCCTCCAAGCGCCCCAAGGACGAACGGTTGGCCTGGGCTGGCGAAGAAACCATCGAAGCGCCTCTGCTGGTCACCATCCCCGAACAGGGATCCCTCTTGGTGGAAACCGAGCAGGCGGGACGCACGGAGGCCATCGCCGTCCTGAATGACACAATTCTGCGCCTGCTGGCTTCCAATCCGCCTGGCCGCATCAGCTTCACGCTTTTGGATCCCGTGGCCATGGGAGAGAGCTTCGCGGGAGTCATGCACCTGGCGGACTATGAAGAGGGACTGATTCACAAGAAGATCTGGACTCAAGAAAACCAGATCGAGCAACGGCTCGGTGAGCTCAACGAGCACATGGAGAAGGTCATCCAGATGTACCTTCGCAATGAGTATGAGAGCATCGCGGCCTACAATGAGAAGGCCGGGAACATCGCGGAGAGGTATCACTACCTCGTGGTGGCGGATTTTCCCTCTGGCTTCAGTGATCTGGCGGCCCGTCGTCTGCAGAGCATCGCCGCCAGTGGTCACCGTTGCGGAGTCTATACTCTGATCCACTGGGACCGGCGCCATAAGCTACCTCCGGAGTTGCCCCCAGAAGACCTGCGGAAGTCCAGCGCGGCCTTCCAGTATGTCGAAGGACACTTTGAGCCGGTGAGTGAGCCCAAGACCGGGCTTACCCTGAAACTGGAATCCCCACCGCCGGGCGACTACGCTATTCCCTTTATCCACCGCCTCGGAAAAGCCAGCCTGGACTCTGAGCGGGTGGAAGTCCCGTTCTCCTACGTCGCGCCAGAGGAAGGGCAACTCTGGAGCCTGGACACCACCCAGGAGCTGCGGGTTCCCATCGGCCGAACCGGCGCGACCAAGCTTCAGGAATTGGCCATCGGCAAGGGCACTCGGCAACACGTGCTCATCGCCGGGAAAACCGGTTCGGGGAAATCGACCCTGTTCCACGTCATGATCACCAATCTGGCTCTCTGGTGCAGCCCGGACCAGGTCGAGTTCTATCTCATCGACTTCAAGAAAGGGGTGGAGTTCAAAGCCTATGCCACGCGGCGCATCCCGCATGTGCGGGTGGTTGCGATCGAGAGCGACCGGGAATTTGGCCTGAGCGTGCTGCAGCGGGTCGATGAGGAACTGCGGCGGCGAGGCGAGAAGTTCCGGGCCGTCGGAGCGCAGGATATCGAAGGCTACAAGCGGGCCGGTGGGACCGATCCCATTCCGCGGACCTTGCTCATGATCGATGAGTTCCAGGAGTTCTTCGTGGAGGACGACGCCATTTCGCAGAATGCCGCGGTCCTGCTCGACCGGATCGTGAGGCAAGGCCGGGCTTTCGGGATTCACGTGATCCTGGGATCGCAGACTTTAGGAGGTGCCTTCACCCTGGCGCGGGCCACGCTTGGGCAGATGGCCATCCGGATCGCGCTGCAATGTGAGGAGGCGGACTCCTATCTCATCCTGGACGATACCAACCCCGCGGCTCGGCTCCTGACTCGACCGGGAGAGGGGATCTACAACGATGCCAGCGGCAAGGTGGAGTCGAACAGCCCCTTCCAAGTCGTGTGGCTGCCAGATGAAGTGCGCGCCGGATATCTGGATCAAGTCGTCGCCAAGGCAGAGCAGAGCGGTCGAAGCGACGAGGCGCCGGTGGTGTTTGAAGGAAACGTCCCAGCGGAGGTGCGCGAGAACGCGGTGCTCGCGAAGCATTTGGCGGTTCCCACAGTCACGGATTCAGCCATTGCCAGGATCTGGCTGGGAGCCCCCAATTCCATCAAGGGACCTACCGAAGCGATCTTCCAGCGGCAGAGCGGCAATAACCTGCTGGTCGTGGGTCAACGGGACGACGCCATCAGCGCCATGTTTGGTATCTCCATGGTGGCGCTCTCCACTCAGTTCGAACGAGAGGCAGTTCGATTTATCCTAATGGATGGCACCATGCCGGACAGTGCGGAACGAGCCTTCCTGGATCAGGTGAGGGGCATCATACCCCACGAGATCGTGGAGGCAAACAACAGCAACGTTGACGGCATCCTCACGGAACTATCCGCGGAACTGCAGCGGCGCACGGATGGAGAGACGGGCCCCGCGATCTTCTTTATGGTCCAGGGCCTGCAAAAGTTCCGCAACCTGCGTTACGAGGAGGACTACGGGTTTGACAGCGAAGCCACCCCCAAGCCGGGAGCCATGTTCAACACGCTCATCGCGGAAGGGCCCAGTCATGGCATCTACATCCTGGCGGCCTGCGATACCTACAACAACGTGAATCGCTGTCTCAGCCGCAAGGCCTTGTCCGAGTTCGAGATGCGAGTCGTGTTCCAGATGAGCGCCAATGATTCCGCGGCCTTGATCGATACCCCCAAAGCCAGTTCACTGGGGCTCAATCGGGCGCTCTTTTACAATGAACAGGCCGGTTATCTGGAGACCTTCCGTCCCTACGCTTTGCCGGAAGCCGAGTGGGTGAGGGAAGTCGGGGAGGCGCTGAGAAAGTAGTAGGCACACTCCGTGTGCCGTCTGCGCATCGGTCCTGAAATGGAGGGAAACGCTCCGTCGTTTCCGCTGCGTCGGTCCCGTGTCGGAGCGCGAGCGTCCTCGCTCGCATGGCAGATGACCGGTGCGAAGCCCGGCCGGAGATGTCGCGTTGCTCAATCACCGGCTACTTGGGCTGGCCAACGCCTTCGGCGTTGGCGGCTTGTGTTGCAGGGGTAGTTGGCGGGGTTCTTCGCGCACGCTGAAGCGTGAACTCCAACCGGGAGTCTGCGCTGGCGAGCGTTTTCCTCCATCTCAGGGCAAGAATTCCACCTTGAAGGATTGGGTGGTGCAAAAAGAAAAATGGCAGGCACACCATCGCGCGCCTGCCATTATAAGACGTCCTCTAAGACAGCACAGGGAGTGTGCCTGCCACGATCCTTACAAAGGCTTGATCTGGATGCTCTTGATGTGGACCTCGCTCTCGGGGTCGTGGCACTGGATCGCGATGGTGCCGCTGCTGAGCTTGCGATCAAACTTGGTGGTCGTTTCGGGGCCTTCTGCCGGTTCGGTGAATTCCACCGTGGTCTCACCGTTGACCTTGATGGTGATCTGCTTGCCTTGGACCTTGATGTAGTAGTCGAACCACGCGTTGTCCTTGTGAGGCGCCACGTCCATCACGTTGATCACGCCGTAGAGGCTTCCGGTCTTCTTGGGATCCTTGTGGGTCGCGTTGATCTGAGCTTCGTAACCCTTGTTCGGCCAGCCTTCCTCCTGATACTCAGTGTGGAAGTAGAAGCCGGCATTGGCGCCGGGCTTGGTCATGACCTTCAGCTTGGCCTCGAAATCCGTGAAGTTGGCGCCGCCGACTTCCCCCACGTAGAAGAGGTGAGCACGAGGGCCATGCGCCACAAGCTCGCCATCCACCACTTTGAAGGAATCCGGGTTCTCGGAGATCTTCCAGCCGGTAAAGTCTTTGCCGTTGAAGAGTTCCACAAAGCCTTCGTCGTCACCGCCAATGGCCACGGTCGCCACGGCGAAAGTCAGGAGAAGGGAGGAGAAAATGCTGAAGGTTTTCATACTGCGCTTCTTTTACGGAGGAAATCGGACCTTGGCAAGCACCGGTCTTCGGGAAACATGCGCCGAAACGAAAAGACCACGACCGGAGATCCGATCGTGGTCTTGCAAAAGGGATGCGTAAGCTGGGAGGTTAGGCATCTTCGCCCAACGCGTAGCGGGTGAAGCGGCGAATCATGAGGTTCTCGCCCAGTTCACCGATCTTGGACTTGAGCAGTTGCTCGATGGTCTGATCGGGATCCTTGATGAATCCTTGTTCCATCAGGCAGATGGTGCTGAAGAACTTGTTCATCTTGCCTTCCAGAATCTTTTCGAGAGCCTTGGCAGGTTTGTCCTTCATCTGCTCGGTGAAGATTTCCTTTTCCTTGGCGATCACGTCCTCCGGCACTTCGTCGCGAGTGACGTAGAGAGGTGCTGCAGCAGCGATGTGCAGGGTGATTTCCTTCACGAAATCCCGGAAGATATCGTTCTTGGCCACGAAGTCAGTCTCACAGTTCACTTCAATGAGGACGCCGATCCGGCCTTCCATGTGAATGTAAGAGGCCACGACCCCTTCCTTCGCTTCCCGGCCGGCCTTCTTTTCGGCCAGTTTCGCATCGCGCTTGCGAAGCTCGGTGATTGCTTTCTCCATGTCGCCGTCCGTTTCAGCGAGCACTTTCTTACATGCCATCATTGCCGCGCCGGTCTTCTCGCGCAGCTCTTTGACCATTGCAGCGGTTACTTCAGCCATGGTGGTGATTTTCTTAAGGTTCTTGGTAATGGAGTTGAGGACAGGGTCGAGGCTTCACTCTCTACACTGCTCCCGGGCATGTGCGTGTGACATTCCTGTCACTGCCCCGTAGGCGAGGTGAAGCCCCACAAGGTGCCTACTTTCCTTTGAGTGTCAAAACTGGCTCGATCAACTTTTGGAGAATGAGACGGATCGAACGGATCGCGTCGTCATTCGCGGCAATCGGGTAGCTCACCGCTTCCGGATCGGCGTTGCTGTCAACCAGGGCCACGATCGGGATCTTGAGACGGCGAGCTTCGGCAACGGCGATGGATTCCCGCGCGGAGTCCACGATCACCAGGGCGTCAGGATGACGATCCAGCTTGCGAATCCCTGCCAGGTTCCGCAGCAGCTTGGTGCGTTCCCGGCCGAGCGCTGCGAGTTCCTTTTTCCCCATCTTCTTGAATTCCGGAGTCTTCTCCAGACCTTCAAGCCACTCGAGCTTCTTGATGCTCTTCTTGATGGTTTCCAGGTTGGTGAGCGTTCCACCCAACCAGCGGTGATTGACGTAAAATTGTTCGCAGGCGTCGGCGGCTTCCTTCACCGCGTCTTGAGCCTGGCGTTTGCAGCCCACGAAGAGGATCTTCTTGTCCGCTTCGACGAGGTCCGCGAGGAAGTTGGCGGCGACGTCCACCTGACGGACGGTTTCTTCCAGGTTGATGATGTGCACCTGGTTGCGCTCTTCCAGAATGAAGGGGCGCATCTTCGGGTTCCACTTGCGGCTCTGGTGACCAAAGTGGACACCCGCTTCTACCATTTCGGTAAGGAGTTCTTGAGACATGACTTGGTGCGGCCTTTAAACCAAGGCGGCTGAGGTTTTCGCCAATTCCTGCCGGTGATTCCGCTCGGCTTGCAGGCATGTCTGCAAGCGAAATGGCTCTTCCATTCTTTTCCGGCAGCGAGCGGGCCGACATACTCCACCCAATCCCGCGAAGTTCAAGGCCATTTCCCGGGCTTTTTACCCGTGACCGGCTCGTTTTCAGATGCAACCACTCTGGAAATGTGTTGTTTATGGGTTATGTCTCGATTTCCCGGCGACTCCGGAGTCTGGATCTGGCTTGCAACCTTGGTCCTCGCTCTGAGCCCGGTTTCCGCGCAGGAACCGGATTATCGCAAATTGGCAGACGAACACTATTTGCCTCAGGCCGCGGAGCTGCTGCAGCGGGGTGAATACCGTCAGCTGGAGAACATCTGCAAGGAGTTCATCCGTCAGGGACAAACGAATCCGAAGTGGCAGATCTATCGCCTCCAGGCCGTGGAACGCCAGGGGAGGCTGGCCGACGTGGTGGAAGAACTGCCGGACCTGCTGGAGAAGCACAACGAGGATCTCCCTTTCCTGGCGGAAGCGCATGACTGGTATGCGGATTATGGCCAGGAAGCCGAGGCGAAAGCGGTGCTGGATCAGGTGAACAAGATCGCTCTGGCCAAGCCGCTGAAAGATCGTTCGGCGGAAGAGTTGGTCGCACTGGGCCGGACCGCATATGCGCTGGGTGCGGATCCCAACCGCGTCATGGAGCAGTTCTATGACACGGCCAAAAAGCGGGACGAAGGGTTGGTGGCCACTTACCTGGCTGCCGGGAATCTGGCTCTCAAGAAGTATGACTACGCCCGGGCGGCCAAGGAATTTCGGGAGGGCCTGAAGCAGGCGCCGCAGGATCCGGATTTGCGCTTCGGGTTGGCTAAGGCCTTGTTTCCCAGTGATCGAGAAGAAGCGCTCGCTCAGGTGGAAAGGGTCTTGTCCTTCAACGAGCGGCACGTCGATGCCTTGCTGATGCGGGCCGAGCATTATCTCAATTCCGAGCGTTACGATGAGGCTCAAGCCATCGTCGAGTTGGTGGAGGCGATCCAGGAGAACAATCCCACGGCCTGGTCCTTTCAAACCGTGATTTACCAGTTGAGGGACAACAACCTGGCCGCCGCGAATGCTGCCCAGGCCCGGGCCCTGGAATCGCGTCCCGAGAATCCGCTCGTTCCCCACCTGATCGGACGCTGTCTCTCCCGGCGTTACCGGTTTGCGGAGGGCTCCGAGTTGCAACGTCAGGCGATTGCCTGGGATGCGGAGTTTACGCAGGCCAAGCTGCAACTCTCCAGTGATCTGCTTCGGCTCGGCCGGGAAGAGGAAGCGTGGGAACTGGCTGAGCAAGTGCACCAGGCTGATCCCTATAATGTGCTGGCCTTCAACTACACGGTGCTCCGGGATCAGCTGGCCAAGTATGACACCCTGGAATCCGAGCACTTCGTCATCCGGATGACTCAGGAGGACAAGAACATCTACGGAGATCGTGTCGTGGAGATCCTGGAAGAGGCCCGGGAAGTGCTTTGCGCCAAGTATGATATGGAGCTCCAGGAAGATACCCTGGTGCAGATCTTCGCCGAGCAGCAGGACTTCGCGATCCGGACCTTTGGCGAGCTGGGGGGAGCGGGTTATCTGGGCGTCTGCTTTGGCACGGTGATCACCATGAACAGCCCCGGCAGCGGCGCCTCCGGCTTCAGCAACTGGGAAGCGACCCTCTGGCATGAGTTCTGTCACGTGGTCACCCTGACCGCGACGAAGAATTACATGCCGCGATGGCTCAGCGAAGGGATCTCCGTGTATGAGGAGATTCAGCGCAACCCCGTCTGGGGCCAGCACATGACCCCACAGTATCGCGCCAGGATTCTGGATGGGGAACGCATGTCCAAAGTGGGGGAACTCAGTAGCGCCTTCCTCAATGTGCAGAGTGGGGAAGACCTCATGTTCGCCTACTACCAATCCGCCATGGTGGTGGATTTCCTCATCTCCAAGTATGGCCAGGACGCCTTCAACAGCATCCTGCGAGAGTTGGCCAAGGGGACGCCCATCAATGCGGCGATTGCTGCTTACACCGAGCAGATGGAAGCGTTGGAAGAGCACTTCGTGACTTTTGCCCAGGAGAAGGCGAATGCCTATGGCTCTGACCTGGTCTGGAGCGAAGTGCCGGACCTGGAAACCCGCGATCTCAACTTCATGGCGGCCTTCCTGGAGGAAACGCCCAATCAGTTCTGGGTGCGCCAGGCTTACACCGTGGCCTTGCTGGAAGCCCGGGTCTGGAGTGAAGCCGCTGAGTCCGCCCAGAAGTTCATCGAGATGCTCCCGGAATACGTGGGTGAGGGGAATGGCTACAGTATGCTGGCCGCCGCTTATCGCGCCATGGGACAGCCGGCCAAAGAAGCCCTGGTACTGCGCCAACTCGCCAAACGGGATGCCACAGCGACTCCGGCCTATCAGCGATTGCTGGAGTTGGACCTGGAATCCGAAAACTGGCGTCAGCTCCTGGCTAATTCCGAGCGGCAACTCGCGGTCAACCCCTTCATTAAGACGGCGCACTATTGCCGGGGATGCGCAGCTCAGGCCCTGGGCAAGGGACCGGAAGCCATCAACTCCTTTGAGAAGCTACTCAAATTGGGGCCGTCCAGCCCGGCGGAGATCAATTTCCAGCTCGCGAAACTCTATACGGATGAGGATGAAGTACGTGCCAAGCGTCACGTGCTCGATGCGCTGGTCGATGCTCCTCGATATCGCGAGGCACATTCCCTACTGATCCAACTCACGGAAACGAAGGAGCCCGCCAAGCCGGAACCGGCCGCTCCGGCACCCACTCCTGAGGCGTCTCCCAAAATGGACCCTGCCGAGAAACCGGTTCCCCAAGCCGAGCCGAAAGCCGAACCCACGCCAAAACCTGAGCCAGCTCCTGAGCCAAAACCGGCGTCCGATCCCGCGGTTCCGGAGGGGACCACTGCACCAGCTCCTGCCAAACCATGAACCGGCGATTCCCCCTTATTCCCATCCTTTTGCTGGGTAGCTTCCTCTGGAGTCTTACCTCAGCTTCGGCCCAACGTGCTCGCGACGAGATCTACTACGAATTCCCCAATTGGGAAGTCAGCAAGGACCTTCCGAAGGACGTGTTCGTCTTTGCCCGGCTTCGCTACGATTCCTACTATGGCTACCGGGGACGTGGCAAGTGGGCCACCGACTTCCCGGACAGCGATCTCAATTTCTCCTACCGCTTGCAGGAACTCACCTCGCTCCAGGTCGATCCGGACCCGATCGTGGTGGATATCGATTCCGAGCAACTGGCCAACTATCCCTTCGTCTACATGATCGAACCGGGGGACATCTACCTGACCGAATCCGAAGCGCTCGTCCTGCGGGATTACATGCTGAACGGCGGGTTTATCATGGTGGATGACGTCTGGGGCACCCGGGAATGGGCCAACGTCGAGGAGGCGCTCAAGCTGATCTTCCCGGACCGGGAATGGCAGGAGCTGCCTCTGGAGCATCCCGTTTTCCACTGCGTCTTTGATCTGAAAGAGAAACCACAGGTGCCATCCATCGGTCATGCGCTTCAAGGGCGCAGTCTCGGCATCACTCATGAATGGCAAAAGGC
>JBHIXE010000131.1:0-12754 GCA_041984905.1 Verrucomicrobiales bacterium
TTGCCTCCTTTAGAGAAGTCTCTCCAGAAAGTGCCTTCCCGACGAGGGCGTTAGCAAAGCGAACTCCCACTCTTGAAGCAATATTTGTATAGTAGTTTCCACCGCTTGCTCTGTTCATACTCCGATATCTGGCGGACTCAGCTTGATATGCGGCTCGAAATTCTTCGTAACTAATAATCTCTGTATCCCATGCTTTTCGAAGCACCACCAGGGAACTTACCTTGCATTGCTTGGCGATCCTAATCGCCTCATCGACAACCGCCCTGCCATCGTTCCACTTACGCAGAAGACTTTGCCTAGGAACCAAAATCTCTGCTGCCACCTTATTGCAGAACTGCTCAGATGGATCAGTGAACATATCCGTAGGAGAAAGGTCTGAGAGCGCCGATTCGCCAATCCAAAGATGCACTAACTCATGGACAAGGGTGAATAACTGAGCCGCTTTACTGTCCTCTCCGTTGATGAAAACGAGAGGGGCATATTCATCAACCAACGCAAAGCCCCTGAACTCGTTTACCGACAGTTTTCTAGACGTGTTGTTGCCTACAAGGCTGCTTCGCATCACGAGAACCCCATGTTTTTCGAGTTCTCGAAAGTGCCTTACAACTGCATCTTCCCAGCCGCTAGATATGCTAGTCAATTGCTTCCCTATGGCCATTGATGCGCAGATCTGTTTCGCCGCCTCCTCTATCGAAACTGTCGTTGTAAGGCTTCGAACGAACGGTAGAGGTGACTCACCTTCTTCAATCAAAAAGTCTCTAAACCACTCTTGTCGACGTTGTGCGAGATATATACAATCTAGCAGGTTGGGGCTGGGCCGCCGAACTGCGGTTCCACCAAGCGTGCGGAAGTCCTTGATTGGAATCTGCTCCACTGGTGGAGAATCAAGGAAGAGATAGCCAAACGGAGTAAGTGTTGCCTTTGCCAGTTTTTCGGCCTGTTTGTATGTGACCTCTCCGGTGGTCTCCCACTCTACGACACGATCTTCTTCAACGCCCAGTTTCTTCGCCAAATCCTTCTCAGAGAGCGCCGCCCGCTCACGTGCCCATTTTAGTAGTTCTGGACTGAGTGTGATTCTCACGATTATGAAGAAATTGACCCCAAACTTTCCCGATACATTTGACCCTCGTCGTTAACTCCGTTCAACGCCAAAATAGTATGTTGTCGGTCAGTCTCACCTTGGCTATGCCATTGATCGCGATGGTCGGTGTAGATTCGGCGTAAATTGAGGGGACACATGACAAAGAAGGCTCCGAGAGATTTTTTCTAAAGTGGAGAAAAGCCCTGAAGCGTGTTCAAGTGTACATCTTTGGAGCATATTTTTCAATCCCTCAAGCTGGACGCTTTTTTTGGGGCCCTCCAACGTAGGGTTGCACGATTGAAACGTAAAGTGCTTGGCGTTCCACCCACAAAAAAAGGCCGCCCCTCCTGGCAAAGCCGGGAGAGGCGACCCCTATTGCGTGGCTAGTTAGTCAATCAGGCTTTACTTGATGAAAAGCATTTCCTGATACGTCGGCAGGGGCCAGAGATCATCGGCCACAATGCCTTCCAATTCGTCAGAGAGCTCCCGCACCTTCAGCATGGCCGGCAGGACTTTGAAGGTCCAGTCGCCGATTTCACCTGCATCCGCGTGCGTCTTCTCCAGGGCGTTCGTCGCGGACTGGAGCGCTGAGATCTTCTCGCTCAAACTCTTGATGAGGGAAACGTCCATCTTGACGCCCACCGTCTTCGCCTTGGAAGCGGTGTCTGACAGTTCTCCCATATACCGGAGTGCGGCGGGAAGAATAAGCGTCTTGGCCATTTCCGCGACCAGGTTGGCTTCTACGTTCACAACAGCGCAGTACTGCTCGACGTAGATCTCTTCCCGGCTGTGAAGCTCACGAGCCGAAAGCACGCCGTACTTCTCAAACAGCGCAATCGTTTCCGGCGCCACGAGTTCCGGCAGAGCGTCAGCCGTCGTCTTGAGGACAGGCAACCCGCGCTTGACGGCTTCTTCATGCCATTCAGCGGAGTAACCGTCACCATTGAAGATCACATTGCCATGCGTATCGATGATTTCCTTCAGCATCGCTTGAATCTCCGCATTGATATCCGCTGCGCCTTCGAGACGAGTCGCGGCCCAATCCAGGGACTCACACATGATGGTGTTCATGGCCACCAACGGTCCCGCGATGGACATGTTGGAGCCCACCGCACGGAACTCGAAACGGTTACCCGTGAAGGCGAAAGGACTGGTCCGGTTCCGGTCACCAGCGTCTTTCGGCAATTCCGGCAGGGAATCGACCCCGATGTTCAGCACACCCTTGGCGCGAGAGCTGGTCGCTCCACCTCCCTTGATCTGCTCAAACACATCAGCCAGCTGATCACCCAGGAAGATCGAGATGATGGCCGGAGGCGCTTCGTTCGCCCCAAGACGGTGATCGTTCCCCGCAGTGGCGACAACAGCACGCAACAACTTGGCATGCATGCTCACGGCGCGAATGACCGCTCCGCAGAAGACCAGGAACTGAGCGTTCTCATGAGGAGTGTCGCCCGGATCCAACAGGTTACCCTGCGTGGCATTGCCCAGTGACCAGTTCACGTGCTTACCAGATCCGTTGAGACCGGCAAAAGGCTTCTCGTGAAGGATGCAGACCATTCCGTGCTGGTCCGCGACACGCTTGAGCGTGGTCATGACGAGCTGTTGGTGGTCGGTTGCGACGTTGGCGCTCTCGAACATCGGAGCGATTTCGAACTGACCAGGAGCCACTTCGTTGTGACGGGTCTTGGCCGGAATCCCCAGCTTGAAGAGCTCGCGGTCCACTTCATACATGAAGGACATCACGCGTTCCGGAATCACACCAAAGTAGTGATCGTCGAACTCCTGGCCCTTGGGCGAAGCGGCACCGAAGAGAGTGCGGCCTGCGCTGATGAGGTCCGGGCGAGCGTAGAAGAAGGCTTTGTCGATCAGGAAGTATTCCTGTTCGGGACCAGCGGTGGAGGTCACCTTGGAGACGACTTCATGCCCGAAGAGGTTCAGGATGCGGCGAGCCTGGATATCCAGCGCCTGCATGGACTTCAGAACCGGCGTCTTCTTGTCGAGCGCTTCTCCCGTCCAGGAGACGAAAGAGGTCGGGATGCACAAGGTGGTGCCGTAAGGGTTCTCGATGATGTAGGCCGGGCTGGTCGGGTCCCAGGCGGTGTAACCGCGGGCCATGTGAGTGGCGCGAATGCCGCCGTTCGGGAAGGAGGAAGCGTCTGGTTCCCCTTGAATCAAGGTCTTCCCCTTGAACTTGGAGATGGCTTCGCCGCCGCCCGGAGCGGGATCGTAGAAGCTGTCGTGCTTCTCCGCCGTGTAACCCGTGAGCGGGTAGAACACGTGCGTGAAGTGGGTCGCGCCCTTGGCCATCGCCCACTGCTTCATGGCTTCCGCCACTTCATCGGCTACGGAAACATCCAGCTTGGTGCCGTTCTCAATGGTATCGATGATCTTCCCGTAAGTGAGCGGGGAGAGCACCTCCTTCATCGTGGTCAGATTGAAGGTATTAGAACCGAACAAGGCACCTGTTGGTTCCGTTTCATATTCATAGGATTTCGGGTGAGGTACGCTATCCACGATACCTGCAATGGCATCAAGCCTTGCTGTGTTTCCTTTCATGCTAGTTTATATATGTCTTTGAGGATTGAAGTGCTACGCACGGCCGCCTTACAGCATGTTGTGTGCCTAGTCGGCAGAAATTTTGATCAATTTTCAGATTTCGGCAAGCACTATGCTACGCTCCCTTGCGTGTCCACCCCGCACACCCTAGCCGCCGTTCAAAGTGAAGGTTTTCCTTACCCCTATTCATCAAGTTGAGTTGTCTCCCGAGTTCGAGGAGCTGGTGGTCCATGCTCCACAGCAGGATGTCATCGTCCGGACAATTGCCCGCAAGTCCGCCAACAGTCAGCCGCTGATCCAGGCAGACCTGGTGATTGCCAGTCAGCAGACCCGGATGGATTTTCCCCAAGCCCAGAAATACCCCGTTCACTTCCGGAAGACCTACTACCCCACCGCCTTCCATCCCCATCCGGATCTGGAGTTTACCAAGCACCAGCAGGCCTCGGAGATTCTGGATATTCCCCCGCCAATCGGGTCCACCTGGAGGGAATTTCGCAGTTGTTTCATCCCGGGACAGATGCTGAGCAAATTAACCCCGTTTGGCGTGGATCCACCCATGGCCAACCTCAAGATCGCGCGGGAAACCAATCCCGCCTGCCTGATCGGGCTCTGGAAAGTGCTGGAAGAGGTCTACTCCCAGGTGACGGCACTTCACTTGAGCGGAATGTGCCATGGCGACCTTTTCCTGCACAATGTGGTCATCCCTCATGCTCCAATTGGCGTCTACCTGATCGATTTCGAACAGGCGCTGGTACTGGATGAGATGGAAGACCAGTCCAAATGGGAAGCTGCATGTCAGGAAGATCTCAGCGAGTTACTGAAACACGCCATCTATGTGCAGTGCGGTCTGGGACACCAGACTGGCCCCCTCGCGACCAGCTCTCAGAAGTTCCTGGAAACCTTGATGGGTCAGGATGCCGACAGTTTCCGGCGAGCCATGGATCATGCTTGAGAACCTCGACTCCTCGAAATCCCAAGCCTCGACGAGGCACTGATTTCACAAAAAGTTGGGTGCGCCCCGCTTATTCTGAGAATCTTTTGACCAGTTGGCACGCTCCCTGCCACTCCGCCCCCAGTGACACCTAGCAAATACCGGCATACCAAGATCATTTTCACCATCGGGCCCTCCACGGATAGCCCGGAACGGCTTCAAGCACTCATCGCGGAAGGAGTGGATGTGTGCCGGATCAATATGGCTCACGCGGACGAGGAATGGACCCGCTCGATCATGACGAAGCTGCGTCAGGCCTGCCGGGATGCGGGTCGCGAGATCGCCAGCATGATCGACGTCAAAGGTCCCGAGATTCGCACGGGCAAGGTGGCGGAGCCCATTCTTCTCTCCGTGGGTGATTACCTGGAACTCTGGACGACGGAACCACCGCCCTCCGAGCCGGGCAACTACCGGGTCAGCGTGAACTACGCCAATCTTCCGGCGGATGTCAGCCCCGGCAATACCATGCTGGTGGATAGCGGGTTGATCCAGTTGGAGGTACTGGACTGTACCCCGACATGCATTCGCACCCGGGTCATCATTCCCGGCAAGCTATCTTCCAAGCGTCACATCAACCTGCCCGGTGTTGAGATCGGCCTGCCCTCCCTCACCGAGAAAGATCGCAGGGATATCCAGATCGGCGTCGAGGAAGGCGTGGACTTTGTGGCTCTCTCCTTTGTCCGGAATGCCCAGGCCGTGGAGGAACTCCGGGACCTGCTCAAGCATCTGGGCTCGGACGCCCGGATCATCTCCAAGATTGAGGACCAGATGGGCCTGAAGAACCTGGAGTCCATCATCAAAGCGTCCGATGCCATCATGGTCGCCCGGGGAGACCTGGGGATCGAGATCTCCTATGAGAAACTGCCCACGGTGCAGCGAGAAGCGGTCTGGGCCTGTCAGACCCAGGGCAAACCGGTCATCATCGCCACGCACCTTTTGGAGTCCATGACCAACGCTCCCGTGCCGACTCGCGCTGAAGTCTCGGATGTGGCCAACGCGGTTCGAGAACAAGCGGACTGCGTGATGCTCTCCGGGGAAACCACCATGGGCAGCTATCCCCTGGAATCCGTGCAGGTGCTCAAGCGAGTCATCAAGGAAATCGAGGCGGCGAACACCCGGGAACTCAACCGGCGCATCGTGCTGAAGACGCCCAAGGCCAAGATGCTGCGTTCCGCGGCGGTCCTGGCTCAGGAGCTGGAAGGCGCCAGCGTGCTGGTCTTCACCCGAAGCGGGTTTCTCCCTCATGTGCTCGCGGCGTTGCGCCCCAATGGCATCCCCATTTACGCCTTCACCGACCAGCGTCCGGTCTTCCGCCAGATGCTGATGCTCTGGGGAGTGGAGCCATTCTTGATCGAGTTTAACGAACAGGATCCGGAGTCGACGATTCAGTCCGCGTTCGACTATCTCTGCCGCAAGAACTGGTGTCAGCCCGGCGATCAACTCGCCGTCATCACCAACGTCCTGGCTCACGATCGCATCGTGGATACGCTGCAGCTGCGACAAATTCCCGTGCCGGAATAACGCCGTCTGGAATAGAGTCGTAATCTGATTGGAAGGGTAATCCCTCTACCCCATGAAGATTCCGGCTTTCACAGGCATCATCCGCCGCCGTATCCTCCTCAACTTTCGGGCGGACCCAGAGTGGCTTGAGGGTAAGTTGCCCGAGGTCTTCCGGCCTAAGCTGGTAGACGGTTGGGCCATTGTGGGAATCTGCCTGATCCGGTTGGAGGAGATTCGTCCGCTGGGATTTCCTCGGCAACTCGGCATCTCCAGCGAAAATGCAGCCCACCGCATCGCTGTGGAATGGGATGGAGGCGAAGGTGTCTACATCCCCAGGCGCGATACCGACTCCCGCATCAACGCCTTCGCGGGAGGGAGGCTGTTCCCAGGGGTACACCATCATACGTCGTTTCAGGTCACTGATGGCGATGGTCGAATTTCGCTCAGGGCCGAGGCCAAGGACTATCAGAAGCCTTTGGTGGCATTGGAAACTCAGGAAACTAACATGTTCCCCACCACCTCAGTCTTTTCAGACTTGGAAGCTTCATCGGAGTTCTTCAGGGCAGGGAGCATCGGGTATTCCAGCCGCCCATCGTCTTGCGTTCTGGACGGGCTACGCCTGGAGACGAAGGCGTGGAAAGTTACCCCGCTGGAAGTACTCTCCTGGGAAGCAGCGTGGCTCGAATACACCCACTTCGAATCGGAAGGACGCCTCGAGTTGGATCATGCATTGCTCATGCGGGACATCCCTCACGAATGGCATGCCGAACCTGAGATCCGGTTACCACTGTCTCAGGAGGTTCGGGAATGCATCAAGACTTGGGCCCGAATTGGGTTCTATGACCGGGAGGAGATCTTGGAGATCATATGCGATCATATGTATAAGAGAGAACTGGATCGCAGCCAAGTTTCAAAAGCACTTCACGAAGAACAAATACTTCTGGAGGCGGAAAAAGATCTTTGGCCGGAGAAAACCGACTTTGAACGGCTGCGGCAAGCTTTCTCCCAACTTCGGGATCACGGAATCATCGCTATCCATAATGCCGGCTTCACCCAGTCGGATGGACATGCGACGTTCGAGGATGAATACCTGGACTCCTCCGGCAGCGATGAGATCACTGGTTACTGTTTCTATCACCTCCAGGATATCCAACATGCCATCGAGGGACTGGGGCTCTATATTGCGTACGACACGAAGTCCGGATACAACGAGGATGATCGCGAAGAGATTGGCGCCACCATTGTGCGGGTATTGCAGGCAGAGGGACTCCATCCACAATGGAGCGGATCCTCCGATTTCAGGATCCTTCTACCAGACTTCAAATGGCAATATCGCTAGAACACCTCACCTGCCTTTCACTGCCAGCAACTCATCAAAGGTCCGCACATACAGGTTGCCATTGGCGATGGCGGGGGTGCTGCGACAGAGGACATCCGGTCCCAAGGGATTGCGGCCTAGTTCCTGGAACTCTGGAGAGGCAGCGATGGCGACTACCACGCCCGCGTCATCCACCGCGAACAGCTTTTCCCCGTCGCTGACCGGAGATCCGAAGAAGTTGCCGCCGATGCGTTTCCGCCAGATCTCCTCTCCTGTCTGGTGATTAAGACAGGTGCCGATCCCCTTGTCTTCCCAGAGATACACATAGTCGCCCACCACAATGGGGCTCGGAATATGCGGGACACTGCGTTCCACGCGCCAGACTTCCTTGAGCTCCTTGCCATCGAACTTCACCGCGACACAGTGCTTGGGTTCGGCGGTGAAGCCGCAGGCGCCAATGACGAGATCACCAGCGAGAACCGGACTGGAGATGGCGCGCTCGTTGACCTCCGTATTGAAGGTGCTGAGTTCGGCGAGCACGTCTCCCGTGTTGGGATCCACCACGGTGAATCCGTGTTGCCAGTTGGTGAAGACGAGCACGTCCCCGTTATCGGTCGGTAAGACCACGGGAATGGAGTAGCTGAGACGCTTGCTCTTGCGGGGAATTTCCCAGACTTTGTCCCCGTTGAACTTGTTCACCGCGATGAGGCTGCTTTCGCCGTCCTGGTCATTGTTGATCACTACAAGGTCGCCGTAGACCATCGGCGAAGCACCGAATCCATGGCCGCCTTTGACAGGGCCCAGGTCCGCTTTCCAGACTTCCGCCCCTTCATGGGTCAGGGCCACGGCCGTGAGTCGCTCCTTGGTTCCCAAGTGTAGTAGACGCGTTCCTCATCCAGGGCCGGGGTTGTCGATGCCGGGCTATTGAAGCGGTGGCCTTTGAATTTCTCCGTATCGTATTCTTTGCTCCAGAGCACTTCCCCATTCTTGGCATTGATGCAGACGGGAATGCGCTTGCTGGACTTCTCCTCCGCACAAAGCAGGAAGATGCGCTCGCCCGCAACGGCCATCGACCCATGCCCGATGCCCGGGAGTTCGATCCGCCAGAGGATGTCTTCCGGGGACCACTGAGCCGGGATGTTGGCCGATTCCACCACTCCGGCGTTGTTTTCTCCCCGGAATCGCGGCCAATCCTGGGCGAAGCCGGCAAAGGGAATCGCTGCCCAACAGACGACGGCTGCAGCTAAGAAGGGACGGAGGTTCATATGTCCTTCTACACGCTGCGGCGAAGGATGTCTATCGGTGGATCAAGTCCGGGACCAGCTAGTCGAGCGCCTTCAGAGTGCCCAGATCAATGGTCTCACCTTCGACGATCTTTACGGTCGCCGCCTTTGGATCCAATCGCAGGAATTCACCACTGGAATCTCCCCGAACATTGATGCGATAGAGCCCTGGCGCCACCGCTGGGAAGTGAAAACTACCGTCTTTCCCCAACCTCAACCAGAGCAGGCCGGAAGGTTCACGAAGGCCATGCTGCCGATCGATGTGGACAGAGGGAGGCATAGGGAATCCGGATCCGTCTGGCTTCTCAATCCTTCCTTTCACGCCGCCACCCCGGACCAACTGAAGCTCAAACTCGTAGCTGGTGCCGGGCGTCGCTTCAAAGGGTTTGCTGACGGCCATCCCAAACTGGCGACGGTCCGCATTTACGGATTCGAAGGCGCAAAGTTGGAGCTGGCGATCCGGTGCCGGAATCCAGGCATCAAAGTGACCTTCCCGATCACAATACAGGTCAAACCGTCCTCCTCCTAGATTGCCGCCCTCGCCACTCGCTTCTCTGGCTGCCAGGCTGATCCTTGGCCTGTCTTCGCCGGGCAGGTCCACTCCATCCGGAAACGTTACGGTTCCCTGCACGTGAACCCCTTTCTGAAGCCGCACGGTCCTGGTGGCCTTCTCTTCCGAGAGATCCACAGAAAGAGAGTAGACGCCACCCACAAACCAGGATGGGGTCTCCGCCTGGCGATCCTCTTCCAGCCACCACCTCACGTAGGGTGACTGCTCGGCGACTCCTCCCGGCAATCGACTATACGAGTGGATCTGAAGCGCGCCAGGAACCAGGCCTTGCCATTCGGCTACTCCCTCGGCATTTGTCGTACGGTCACTCCCCGGAGTTCCGCGGATATGCGCCGGCGCATACTCTTCATGAAAGTTCAGGCTATAGCCTTCCACGGGCTCGCCGGTTTCATCGTCGACGAGGCGCAACTCCAGCGTATGACCCGGCTGAAGTTTCGCCGGCAAGGAGCGCTTGGCCCCTTCTGAAATTGGGAACGGGTCTTGCCATATCACCAAGGCTTCCGGACCATAGGCCTCCACTCGGTATGTTCCTGGCTCGACTGGCCAATCGTAGCGGCCTTCCTCGTCCGTCTTCAGGTAGAGTTTGAATGGTCCGAGCTTGTGACCCCACCTATCCTCCGTGGTCGGTCGCCACGTTGCCAAAACGACATCTACCGGTCCTATCGGCTTCCCGTCTGGGGTTTGGAACTGTCCCTGAAACCGGGTTTGGTTGGAGAGACGAATGTCCACCGGCTCCATCACGAGGGGCCGGGGAATCCATCGGCTGGCGAAGCCTTCTTTCTCTATCCGAAGGTAGTGAAACCGGCCGGAACTCTCGATCTCAAGACTGTAGTGGCCATCGGGGCCGGTCTTCATCCAGGGATCGTAGCTGTCGTCCGGTCCCATGGCCACGATCACCCCTTCCATAGGTTGGCCTTGCTCATCCAGGATTCGACCGGATACCCCGGTTGGACTGGGCTGCAGCGCGGTGTCCTCGCTGGGCCCGAGTCGGGGCAAGGGCCCAAGGGAATCCTCCAATGTCAGATTCAGCACCAGATCCCCTCTTCCCGGAAAGGTCCCCTTCGCAGTGACCGCCAGACCTTCGGCCGTCTGCACTTGCCCGTGAAACTCTCCCCCAGAAGCCGCGAGCGCAAAGTGCGACCGGTTCACCATTACCGCTCCGTCGTCCAAGGTCTCGAGAATCGGGACGGGACCATTGGTCCACTTGGCACCGTCTTCACTCACCGCGTAGAAATCTGGAATGGCAGCAATGGTCAAGGGCATGCCCTGGGAGTCCCGAAGCCGAATGGTGATCTGGGGATCGATCGGAACGCGAAGTGGCTCTGTCAGGGATTCCTCACGATCGCTTTCCCAGAACACCATTCTCTGATGCGCGTAGTAGTCATCCGCATCCTCCAGGCTGTATTCCAGGTCTGGAAGTAGCCCCTGCAACTTGAGCATGCCTCGGTCATCGGTCTTGAGCTTCTTGCTTCCGATATTGCCACCTCTCGAACCCAGTTTGGGTTCCAAGCGCATTACCTTTCCCGCGAGCGGATTGCCACTGCCATCCACCACCTGAACGGTTCGCTCTCTCGTCTTCTGCAAGGGAATCTCCATCGCGTCCCCCTCCTCAAAACCGTCTATTTCAATATAACCGGCATATTGATGGTCGTTCGCCTCGGCGTAGAGATACATCGGCAGTTCAGCCGGCACTTCATCGAAAACATAGCTGCCGTCCTCTGCTACCGGTGCGCTCCACTCGCCCACCGTCTTGGAGGAATACATGATGTATCCATGCTCTTTGGGCACCCACCAAATGCGGCCGCCGTTGGCAACGGATCCGTTTGGAAGTTTCAGGACAGAGGTCAACGGACTCATCCTGCCCAAAGGCGATCCGGTAGAGAGCTGGACGGGTCCCTGATCCTTGTCCACATACCCTCGCCAATGCAGAGATCCCCCATGTTTGTCTCTCAGAAAATAGCCTTCCGGCGGGCTATCGACATTGAGAGAATGATTCTCTCCTGGCGTGACTGAAAAACGGACTGTGCCCTCGCTATCCGTGAAGGCCACCTCCCTGCCACCGCCGGTGTCGCAAGTGACCTGGGCTCCGGCGACCGGCTCGCCAGTTTCGGATTCCCTGAGAACCGCCACCAGCGGAATCCCCTTCACCGCTTGCACTTCCTCGCCCTGTTTGGCCTCACCGCTGTCCAGGTGAATACGGCGACCGGGAATGACGTAGTCCGGATGGCGGAACTGCACCCTGAAATCGCCTTTGCCCCCGCCCCCCTTCCAGGCGCTATCCCCTTTCCCGTCCAGGCTTGAAAGCGCAAACTTCCCCTCCTCATCTGTCTCCGTGACCCAATAGTCTGCCGAGTCATCCGACTTCACCTCCACCACTACCCCGGGGAGACCACGCCCCCCTTCCTCAACCACGCGGCCGGAATAAGACGCCGCAGGGCGAAGCACCAAGGCGAATTCCTCATCTCCCACGAGATCTTTGGTACGGTAGGCATGGGTGTAGCCCTCACGCTCTGCCTTTAAGGTCAACCTCATCTTCGGGAGATTCTTCAGCAGCAGCTTGCCTTCTTCATCCGTCGCTCCTTCGAAGAGCCCCGGATTCACTCGACAAATCAACCGGTCCCGCCAAGTCGGGCAGTCCGATTCCTTGTCCCCGGCAAAGGCAATCCAGACCTGCGCTCCTGCAACCGGCCTGCCCTCCTTGGTCTGAGCGGTAATTTCCCGATCGATCCCTTCCGCCAGCTCCATGCGTAGCGGCTCCCGTACGTTCTGCCCCGTGGGAAGGGCTTCCACTGCCTTCCACCCCACTGCCCAGTCCGGGTGCCGGGCAATCACCCAGTAGCGATCCCTCCATGAGCCAACTTCTTTTTCGCGAAACTCCAATCCCCTCCGAAACGCGAACTTCCCTTCTTTATCGCTCGCGACGCGCGCTACAGCACCTGTCTGGAGGCTGAAACTACTGCCGTAGTAGTAGAGCGTCAGTTCCGCGTTCGCCAGGGGATTGCCCGCAGAATCCACCACGATCCCCTTCACCGCAGGATCCACCTTCTTGGGAGTTTGGGCTATGCCTGCCGCCGTGAGTTGGGAGACCCCGGCAGGGATCAGAAGAACCCCACAAAGCACCGCCAGGATCAAGGCGGCTCCCAATGGATTTGCTGGTTTCCAGCCCTCGGATTCAGGACGAAGCAACTTCAGGATCCGGTCCTTGAGACTGCCCCCACTCGCCGCCTGGGCAAGGTCCTGATTCTGCCAGGCTTGCAAGGTCGTCAGGGTCCGAGCGTAGTCGTATCGATCCATGCCTGAGGCGACGACCATTTCATCGCAGCATTCCTCCCGCGCTTTCCGGCTCTCGCGTCCCAACCACCAGATCACGGGGTGAAAGAAGAATACGGCTTCGAGGGCCGCTTGCAGCCAGTTGACCAGGAAATCGAGCCGCCGGATGTGTGCGAGCTCGTGA
>JBHIXE010000132.1:0-12723 GCA_041984905.1 Verrucomicrobiales bacterium
CGCCAACCGCCAACCGCCAACCGCCAACCGCCAACCGCCAACCGCCAACCGCCAACCGCCAATCCCCAATCCCCAATCCCCAATCCCCAATTCGGTTTTCGGTTTTCGGTTTTCGGTTTTCGGTTTTTCTAATCTTCCATGGGGTCGTCAAAAACCGGTTGGTCCAACTCCTGATCCAGCTCGGTTTTTGTAGCTTCGATCGACCGCACGGCATGGTGAACGGAATCCACACTGGCAATGTGGAAGAGCCCATCGCCTTCATCCACCACCGCATTCTTGGCCCGGCCAATCACGATCCCACTCTTCTGACAGCGGATGGTCGTCTTGGTCATGCCAAAGGGATCCCCCACCTTGCCGAGAATGGTTCCCCTTTTTACAATCGCTCCCATTTCCACCGAGGAAGCATAGATACCGCCGCGAGGGGCGCGTTCCCACCAGGAATCCGTGCACAGAGCGGAATTGGGACGCTGGGTCGGATTCTTGGCCGCCGGTAACATCTTCAGATAACGCATCACATTGACGATGCCACGGAGTCCGATGCGCACCGGGGCGGGATCCAGAATCTCGGCTTCTCCGGCTTCATACATCAACATGGGTTTCCCCGCAGAGGCAAAGACCTGACGGAAGGAACCATCCCGGATGCCGGACTCGATCATCACCGGCGCACAAAACGCATGCGCCAACTCCGCATTCTCCTCCAACCCATTGGAAAAGCGGATCTGCGGCAAATTCGGCCGGTTTACCGCTCCTGTATGGAGATCGATTCCGTGGGTACACTGGGAGGAAAGATCCGTAAGCACTCGAGCCAGGCGCGCACCAAAAGAACCGTTGGGAGATCCCGGGAACAACCGATTCAAATCCCGGCGATCCGGCAAGTAACGGCTCCGGGAAAGAAAGGCAGGAAGATTGGCGACGGGTATCGCGATCAAGTCGCCGCGCAGACTCTGCATCTTGCGGCTCAAGAGACGCCGAACGACCTCCACCCCGTTGATTTCATCCCCGTGTAGAGCTGCGCACAGCAGCAAGCGCGGTCCAGGCTCGGTGCCCCGCCGCACGTGGACCGTGAGCTTGACCATCTCGTGGGTAATGAGGTGTCCGACCGGGATCTGGACTATGCCCCGGTCTCCTGGTCGAAAAGTCTGGTCGCCAATTACAAGGTCCTTCGCGAAATCGTCACTGGTCATTATGGTTTCCCGGATCTGGAAACCTCATTTTCACCCTGGGATCGTGCATTTGTCGACGATTCTCAGCGAGGTCTCTTTCATTCCCTTACCCCTTCCCCTTGGTCCGGGTCTTGTAAGCGGCGGCGTTCTTCTCTATGAAGGCGATGATCGAGCCTGCGACGTCTTTTCCCGTGGCGACCTCGATCCCTTCCAGACCGGGCGAAGAATTCACTTCCATGATCACGGGGCCATGATTGGAGCGGAGCAAGTCCACCCCTGCCACGTTCAGGCCCATGACCTTGGCCGCCCGGATTGCCGCGGAGCGTTCTTCCGGCGTAATCCGAATGACCTGGGCCGTACCGCCCCGGTGCAGATTGGAGCGGAATTCCCCCTCCTTACCCTTACGCATCATGGCCGCCACGACCTTTTCTCCCACCACAAAGCAGCGCAGGTCCGCGCCACCCGCTTCCTTGATGAATTCCTGGACCATGATGTTGGCTTCCAGGCCTCGGAACGCTTCGATGACGGACTCGGCGGCTTTCTCCGTTTCCGCCAGAACCACGCCTACGCCCTGAGTGCCTTCCAGGAGCTTGATCACCACCGGCGCCCCACCCACTGTCTTGAGCAGATGGCCCGTCGCATTGGTATCGTGGGCGAAAGCGGTCACGGGCAGGCCAATGCCTTTCCGGGCCAGGAGCTGCAGGCTGCGAAGCTTGTCCCGGGAACGGCTGATCGCCACGGACTCATTCAGAGAATAGGTGCCCATCATTTCAAACTGCCGCACCACCGCAGTGCCGAAGAAGGTCCGCGAAGCTCCAATCCGGGGAATCACAGCGTCAAACTTGAGCTCCTCATCGCCCAAAAAGATTTGGGGACGATGCGAGGTGATGTTCATGTGGCAGCGCAGATAGTCCACCACGCGGACTTTGTGCCCGCGCTTCTCACAGGCGGCCGCCAGGCTCTTGGTGGAATACAGATTCCTGTTCCGCGACAGGATCGCGATATTCAGGCTACGGGGCTTGGGGTCTTCGCTAACTTCACTCACAATTTCTCGACTTCGTATTCGCTGCTGAGGCTTTTGCTTTGGATGTGTGTGCGTTCACAATCCACCAGGAAATTGCCGGCGATGGCAACACGCCCTAACAGCATCCGGTATTTCATACCTTCCCGATTGGTCAGGCTGAGGGTAATGGACCACTCATGGTCGCCCATCACCGCCCGGGATTCAATAAAGGGGCGTCGCTCCGCATTCCCGCTGGAGTCCTTGACGTCACGAAAATCTAGTACGGGGGCCTCACAGGTCAGCATGATATCGTCCGTGCTGGTGAGAGGATGGAGGTGAAAGCGCACCCACTCGGTTCCATCTTCATGAAGGAAGGTCTCGTAGTCGTGGGTATGGAGAGCAGACGTACGCGCTCCAGTGTCCGTCTTGGCCTCAATACCAAGGATGCCAAGATCGGGCAGTCGAAGCCACTCACGACGGCCTATGATTGGTTTGCCAGGATTCATGTCCAACGGCGGCAACAAAGGGCACAGATCCCTGTCAGGCAAGGAAAACGCGGTGGATTCCTCGATCCCCTTCCCAAGGTTTCGCCCCTCTACGAAGCGTGGTAACGTCTCCTAGACCACATGCGGTTTCACCTTATTGATAACGGCCCTAAGGGGGCTGCGCGAAATTGATGCGCAGCGATTGCCAATTTGCGCAACGCAGGAATGAGTAGCGGGTGGAAAATGGGAGAAGACCGCAAAGCTTCGAATGGAGAATGATGGGCAAACCATGAGCCAGAAGAAAGATCCTGAGACCAATGCGGATGCCGATGCGCTCCTGGAACTGGTAGTGCAAGCGGCTCCCACGGGAATCGTCATGGCCGATGCCGAAGGCAAGATTATGCTCGCCAACCAACGGGCAGATGAATTGTTTGGATACCAGGGTGAGGAATGGGCTTCCCTCACCGTAGAGGACTTGATTCCCCAATCCGCTCGCGCAGCCCATCGCCAGCACCGTTGCTCCTATGCGGAGGATCGCACTCCCCGCAGCATGGGAGTCGGAAGAGAATTGTTCGCTCTGCGGAAAGACGGCACGGAGTTTGCCGTGGAGGTGGGATTGAGTCCCATCACCTCCCCTCGCGGGCCCATGGTGGTGGCGTCCATCATTGACATTACGGAGCGCAAAGAGGCGGAGAAAGAACGCGCCCGGCTCTCCCGGGAAACGGAGTTGCATGCGGAGGTTCTGCGCAATGTTCATGACGGCGTATTCCTCACGACGATGGAAGGAAAGATCCGTACCTGGAACGAGGGTGCGGAAGCCGTCTACGGTCATACCCCTTCCGAAGCGATTGGCAAACACGTTCGCATTCTGCTCCCGGATGAAGACCTTGCGAGGTTCGAGAACAAGATCCTTCCCAGGGTGCTGAGCGGTCAAAAGCTCGCTATGATCGTCTGGAGTAAGCATAAAACCGGACGTCGCATTGCGGTCTCTCTCCATGCCACCCTCATGAAGAAAGGGTCTGGCGAGCCTGAAGGAGTCATCATCTGCGCCAGCGATATCACCGAGCAGAAGAAGCTCGAAGATCTGCTGGTGGAAGCCAGTGAGAGCGAGCAGCGCCGGATCGGCCGGGACATTCATGACGACCTCTGCCAGCAACTGGCGGGGATCGGCTGCCTTACGAAGGTCCTCGAGCAACGCCTGGAAGTGGTCTACGACGAAGCCGCGAACAGCCTGCGCCAGATCGGAGATATGGTCAGCCAGGCCAATGTCCGGGCTCGCGACATCGCCCGCGGACTGGTGCCTGCCGTCCTGGAAAGCGATGGCCTGTGTGGCGCCCTCAAAGATCTTTGCTTCCGGACGGAGGAAGTCTTTGGCGTGAAATGCGAATTGTGGTGTCCGGACCCGGTGGAGATGCCGGACTCCAAGGCGTCGGTCCAGCTCTACCGGATCGCCCAGGAAGCGGTGTCCAATGCCGTGAAACACGGCAACCCCAGTTCCATCATTATCACCCTGGACCGGCGCGATGACCTCTTGAAACTGGATATCCGCGATGACGGTCACGGGATGCCGGGAACACCAGAGACCGATGGTATGGGGCTAATGACCATGGCGCACCGCGCGCAGGTTCTCGGTGGAGATCTGGAAATCCATTCCAATAACGAAAGCGGCACGCATGTGGCCTGTTGCGTGAACCTGACCAATCAACCGACCTGACTATGCATCAATGAAACGGATTTTCATGGTAGACGACCATCCGGTCATGCGACTCGGGCTCTCTCAGCTGATTCGGGCGGAGGAGGACCTGGAAGTGTGCGGCGAAGCCAGTACGGCTCGCGAAGCCCTCGACTACTTCGGCTCGCAATCTGCCGATCTGATCATACTGGATATTGCGCTTCCTGATAAGGATGGCGTGGAACTGCTCAAGGACCTGCGCGCCCTTCGCCCGGACCTCGCTGCATTGATCGTTTCCATGCACGATGAAAATCTCTACGCAGAGCGGGTTCTCAGGGCTGGCGCCAAGGGCTACGTGATGAAGCAGGAAGCCCCCGGCAATCTTATCAAGGCCATCCGGACCGTGCTCGGTGGGAACGTCTTCGTGAGCCCCAATATCGCGGCCCGAATCGTTCAGAACTTCGCGGCCACCGGAGGCACAAGTTCCTCGCCAGTGGGGAGGCTCACGGACCGGGAGCTGGAGGTGTTCCGGCTGATCGGACAAGGATTTGGCAGTCGGGAAATTGCCGGCAAACTCAAAATCAGCAGCCGCACCGTGGACGCCCACCGGGCTCACATTAAGGAAAAGCTGGGGCTTCGCGATGCCACGGAATTGATGCACCGGGCAGTGAATTGGGTCGCCACCGGAAAGCTGGAATAAAGGCATGGTTGTACGCAAATTGCGTACTCAAAGTACGGCGGGACACGCATAGAGTGTTACGATTCTCCACGCATTTACGCACTGGTAGGGACGCTCTAGGGTTCTTCTACACACGAAGAACATCATGTCTACTACGACTCACTCCCTCGCCACTGCGGAAGAACGCGCTTTCCAACGGCTGCGTTCCTCTCGCCTCTTCCAGAATTACCAATCCGCCTTTCATCTGGCCACCGGTCTCTACATGGACCTGTGCTCCGCTGACGAGGACCGGAGAATGGAGGGCACGATCCATCAGGGCAATCCCTTTTGCCAGATGTTGAATCAAAATGGAGGGTGCTCCAATTGCACCCTGGCTCACAGCCACCTGCTCGACCAAAGCGAGGATCAGTCCCAGACGACACATTGCTTTGCCCACATGAAGGAAACCGCCATCCCGATCAAAGCGGGGACCAGCCTGGTGGCTTTCCTGCGACTCGGACAGGTCTTTGATCAAACTCCCACTGGCGAAGACTTCGACGAAGTTTTCAAGATCCTACGCCGGAGCGGCGTTTCCAAATCCAAGGAAACCGAACTTCGGGATGCCTATCTGGAGAGCCTCGTGGTGGCCCCGGAACGCTACAATGCGGCAATCACCCTGCTGGAGACGTTCGCCAGCCACTTGAACGACGAACTCGGTCGCCTGCTGGTTTCAGAATCCAATCAGGAACCGCCAGTAATCCGCCGCACCAAGCAGTATCTCAACGCGCACCTGGAAGAGAAGATCACTCTGGATGCCGTGGCCGATCACGTGCATGTGAGCGCCTTCTACCTTTGCAAGCTCTTCAAGCAGGCTACCGGCATGACCATCACCGAGTATGTCAACCGGCGTCGTGTCGAATGGGCCAAGTGCAAGCTCCTCAACCCGCACGTGCGGATCACGGAGGTGGCCTATGACGTTGGTTACCAGTCCCTCTCTCAGTTCAACCGCAGCTTCTTGAAGTACGCTGGCGAATCCCCCACCGAATTCCGGGGCCACGCTGTCTCGAAGCGCGCGGTGGCTGCCTAGGAGCCATAGCAATATCTGCTCAGGCACTGCCAATTCACGCACGGTCGAATCCCCGGCCGTGCGTTTTCTTTGGGGTCATGCACCATTCTTCTGACGCTTCCCCATCTCCGAATCTGGAAGAGGAATCTTCCGTCTCCTTCCGGGATCCATCTCAAGAGGCCGAGGGCCTGGCTCCCAGCGAACTGGAAGCCGAGACCGAGAAGCCCTGCTGCTGTCTGAACTGCGCCAAACGCCAACTCCTGAAGCCCGAGCATCGCTGCGGATCAAGAGCGGAGTGAGCGCAGGAAGCACCCCCTGTTATTCCAGGGGGTGATCCTTCAGCAATTCCTCAGGCTTCCAGAAGATAAAGCGGTCCTTGTTGGCCTCTCTGACCTTTTTCACCGTGGCGGGATCGACGGCAGGTGCCTTGTTCTCCCAGGTATTGCGGACGTAGGTCAGCACGCCGGCCACTTCCTCATCGGTTAGCAGGGCTCCAAACGCCGTCATTGGCGGCACGCCTTTCTTGGGATCGAAGACCTGCCCGTTGACCTCAATGGGTCCCCACAAACCGTGGAGGGTGAGTTTGATGAGCCGTTCTTCGTTCCCCGTCACCCAGGGACTGTTCGTCAGCGGCGGATAGATGTTCGGAAGCCCCTGTCCATTCGGTTGGTGACAGGTGATGCAGTGAGCGTCCCGGGAGAAGACTTCGGCGCCCAGCTTATAGGCGGCATGAGCATCCGCGGCAAGGTGCTCAGGAATCTCTACCTCCACCTTTTCTTCCTCCTCCACCATCGGCCCGGTGGAAGCCATCGTCGCCGGGTCCGCGACGTACCAGTGCTGTCGCACCATGGCCGCGGCATTGCGCGCATGAACCACCGGTGAATTCTCCACCGCCTTGAGCAATGCCTCATCCCGGACGTTGTGCTGCTGGTGCAGCCAGAGCGCTTCCAGGAGATGATGCGCATGATCCGGGTTGGCCGGGTCGAACTGTTTCGCCCACTCATCCGTGGCCGCGATGACTTCCGTGGAATCCCGCTCGCTCAGCTCCACCCGAGTCAGATGACGTACGCCATCGATCGGATGCTTCAGGTTATCGAGCAGCTTCTCGATCGGCTCGCCATCAATGGCCACTGGTTCCTGCAAAGGACGGTCCTTGTAGATAATGCGATAAATCCGGCCGTGCTTGTGGTCGCGATTGGGGTCCCGGATATTGTGCTGCATGTGCCCGATGATGACGTTGTGCCAGTCGGACACATAGAGCCCCCCATCCTCACCAAACACCGCATCCGTGGGCCGGAAATTCTTATCCGTGCTGGAGAGCATTTCATCCGTAGGCGTGCCCCAGACCTCGCCCGGCTTGAATTCCTTGACCACATCCTCGGTGATCTCCTTCTTCTCGACCTTGCCTTCGGCATTCTTCTCATTCACCGTCTTCGTCACCTTGGTGTTCAGAGAGTAGCCATCACGATGCAACTCGTACTGTTTGATCCCGAGGAACCCGATGGTGTTGCACACCAGGAAGTTCTGTTGCATTTCCTCGGGGAAGTTGGCGCTGGAAACAATTGCGTCGGCCGGCACTGGCCGCACTTCCTTGGTGAGAAGCTCATGCATCTCAAATCCATCTTTGGACGGGCGCACCTGGTAAGAACGACCGCCGGTTCCGTCATTCGCATAGAGGTAGCCCCAATAGTCGAAACTCGTTCCGTGAGGGTTGGGGCTGTTTTTGGCGATGAAAGAGATGGTGTAGCGGCGCGGATCAAAGCGGTACATACCGGAGACCTGTGACTCGAGGGAGGAACCCCAGGGGTGTTCGTGATTGTGCTGCAGGAAAATCCCGCTCTGCCAATAGATCCCTCCATCCGGACCAAAGATCAGGTTGTTGGCGGCGTGGTGGGTATCGGAAGATCCAAGCCCCTGGAACAGCACGTAACGAACGTCCGCCACGTCATCACCATCCGTGTCCTTCAGGAAAAGGATGTCCGGCTGAGTCGTCACAATGACGCCGCCATTCCAAAACTCGAAGCCCAGCGGATTGTGCACCTTGGCAAAGGTGATCGCTTTGTCCGCCACGCCGTCCTTGTCTTCATCCGGCAGAATCAGGAGCCGGTCATCCATTTCCTTGAGCGGCTCCCACTTGGGGTAGGTCTTCCAGGCAGCGACCCAGAGCCGTCCCTTCGTATCCACTTGCATCTGCACCGGATTCACCAACTCCGGAAACTGGGCTTCATCCGCAAAGAGGTTAACCTCAAAGCCTTCCGGCACAGTCATGTAATCGATGCCCTCTTCTCCGCTGATGTAGTCCAGGTTGCCTTCCTTCATCGCGTTGGAGCTCTTGCTCCCGCCCCCCACGTTGGAGGTCACCGGAACCGGTTGGGGCACATTGCTGTCATCCACAGCCACATCCTCACCCCTCGCCAAACCGTGAATCCAGGTGTCCCGGTTGGCGGTCAAGACATCCAGCATGGTGAGTTCATGCTGCAGCACATCCGCATTGGATTGCCCATCCACGAAGGTGAGCACGGAACGGGTTCCCCAGATGTCATTCCCGTCCGCCGCGCGGTAGCGGTTGAACCAGTGCCAGTTCTTGTCCAGAACAGCCTGCCGAAGTCCTTCCAGATCCTCGGTGGCAGCGATCTTGCGCCCCAGCAGTTGTTCCGCAATCACCTCAGCGACCTGGCGGTTGCCTTCCTCATTCAGGTGCACACCGTTGATCGTCAGCGGTGCCGCGGACTCCTTGTAAAGTTTCTGAGTCGCCGCGAACAGATCCACAAACCCAGCCGATTTGGCGGCAGCGACTTCCGCGGTCGCCAAGGTGTAGACGTGAAGCCGGCGATTGTTCGCTTTGCCATCCGGCAGGTTCGGATCCTCGAGGTTCTCATGCGCAATCGGACTGAACAGGACGAAGCGAGGCTCGCTTTTCCCATTGGGTTTGAGAGCCCGGTAATCGTCGATCATCTGAGCCAGGCTGGCCTTGAATTGCTCGACGCCCTGGTTGCCCTCAAAGGATTCGTTGTAGCCAAAGAACACAAAGATGACGTCGGCATCGCATCGGTCCAGATACACCTCGGGAGTATCGAACCCCTTGTTGCGCGGCCGGTGGGCGACCTGATCACCCACGAAACCGAGATTCCGAACGACCAGCTCCTTGTCTGGTGCGCCGGACTGGAGCAGCGTCTCCAACCAGCCGTCGTGCTGCATTCGGTCCGGCAGAGCGTTGCCGATGTAGACGATGTGATCGCCCTTTTGAAAATCGAATTCCGCATGGAGAGACGGACTCAGAGCGCAGAGGGCCAACAGCCACATCACGCTCCTCCTGAACAGGGGGTAGCAGGGGGTCATGCATTTCCCCTTGCATCATATCCACCGGCAGGACAAGAGAATTCCCTCTTTCCCGGCCGGTTCCACAGGCTTGCCGTCTTGCCAGCAGACTGCTTACAATGAGGGCCCCCTATGCGATTTCGTTTACCGATCCTCTCCCTTCTCCTCTGCGCCGCGCTCCCCTTGCCTTTGCGAGCCGACCAGGAACCTGAACCTGAGACGACTCCACCTAAGCCGGAATTGGAGATCTCAGAAATCATGATTCAGGCCCACAAAGAGGGACTACTCAAGCGGGTCACCGCCGGCTCGGGCACTCAGGCGGAAAAGGAACAGCTCCTGGGCTACTACAAGATGCTGGCGCTGCATGTCCCTCCCAAAGGCAGTTCCCTGGATTGGAAGGAAAGGACCGGCAAGCTGGTGGAAGGAGCCAAATCGGCGGTTGCAGGCGAACCCAATGCGGACCGAGCCTTGAAGCGCATCGTCAATTGTCGGGACTGCCACACTTTCCATAAACCGGAATAGGGCTGTCGCCGGGAAATGCGGCAAGCAGCGAAGACTGAGCGGTTTAAGCCAGCCAGGAATTTTCCTATCCGCTGTGATTTTCTTGCCACGGAGAGAGAAAAATGCCAGGATTTCAGGGCAAGTGTGAATTATTTGCCACTTGCTGCAATAATAGCCACCTCAATTGAGGGGCACAAACATAACCAAACCATAAACTATGACCATTAAACGTACAGCTCCAAAGGGCTTCAGTCTTTTGGAACTCATGGTGGTGATCACGATTATCGCGATTCTCGCGAGTATCTCGGCACCTACCTATAACGCGGCCATTGGCCGGACTCGTCTGATCAAGGACACCTCTCATGCTAAGTCCATCTTGGCCGGGATGCGGATCTTTGCCTCAGACTGGGAAGGAAGCTTCCCGTTCGTGGATGACGACGCTAACGAGTTCTCCACCTCTACCGACGCCTTCCAATACATGATGCAGGAAGGTGGCATCACGTCAGATGAAATCTTCTACGTGAAGGGGAACCCCGAGAAGAACCTCCCTCCCAACAACGATGGGGAACTGCTTCCGGAAGAGAACTGTCTCTCCTACGTCACCAACCAGACCGACACCAGCTGGTCGACCTCTCCGCTGATCTCTCATGAGATGACGGGTGTGGGAACCTTCGGTGAGAACCACCCCTACCTCACGGCCAAGCGTGCTGTGGTGGGATATGTCGGCGGTCACGCACGGATTGAAAAGCTTACCGCCCCCACGGACGGCGCCACCATCAAAGGGCCTCCAGGAAGCGGTATCGAAAACATCTTTGAACAGGGCACCATCGATGAAGAAGGAAAGATCAGCGGCGGCTATCTGGCTGTTGGCACTGACAACATCCTTCATCCTGAGTAAGGAAGCCTTGGCATTGCCCACTGCGGCAATCTGAACCTTTAACGAAGAAGCCCGTGGTGCGAGTCGCCACGGGCTTTCTTGTTTTGTCGACTCAAGCGATCGAGCTTCAGAAGGATTACTGTTCGTCCGATTCGACCTCCCGCACTTCACTGTGCACGGAGCCACCCTGGAGCTTGGTCACGAGCTCGTCACCGACTTGCACATCAGCAGGTGACCGCACCACCTTGCCCTCCTTGTTCAAGGTCAGGGAATACCCACGCTGAAAGGCGGATTCCGGTCCCAGAGTCCGGACCAGCTCGCCGAGCCGGCTCACCCGGTCCTGTGCATGCGAGATCTGGCGTTTTGCCGCCACCTGAAGACGTTCCTCCAGCATCTCGATTCGTTCCCGGCGCTGCTGCAAGACTCGCGTAGGCCGACTCAATTCCAGCAGGCGCTGGGCGTTGCGAGCCCGGTCACTCATCCGGCGCAATTGCACCAGGGCTGCTTCCTTCATCCGCATCTCAAATTCATCAATCCGGATCTTCCGATCGGCCAATACCCGGCCGGGTTCGCGAAACGCCCCACTTCGAGCCAGCAGCTCCACCACTTTTCCCCAGTGCTGAAGCGTCCGTTGCACATTGCTGCTGAGGCGCGCCTGCGTCCGCTGCAGGTGCTGATCCAGCTGCGCGCGATCCGGCACAGCCAACTCGATCGCCGCGCTGGGAGTCGGCGCCCTGAGATCCGCTACAAAATCACAGATCGTGAAGTCGATCTCATGCCCTACCGCAGACACCACGGGAATGGGACACGCTGCGATTGCGCGTGCCAGGGCCTCGTCATTGAAGCACCAGAGATCCTCCATGCTGCCGCCTCCCCGGCCGATAATGAGAGTATCGATCTTCGGCAACTGGTTCCCTGATGCTTTGCCTAACCAGCGCACTCGCTTGGCCAGTTCCGGTCCCGCACCGGCGCCCTGAACCGGGGCTGGCCCCACCAGGACGCGCACCCAGGGAGCTCTCCGCTCCATCACATGCAGCATATCTTGGATTGCGGCTCCACTGGGCGAAGTCACGAGCACAATCGTATTGGGGAACCTGGGGATCGGCCGCTTCCGAGCTGGATCAAAGAGTCCTTCCGCGTTCAGCTTCCGCTTCAGCTCCTCAAACCGGGCCTGGAGTTCGCCCAGCCCACAGAGTTGCACCATTCGCACCACCATCTGATACTGGCCCTGTGCCTCATAGACGGAGATCTCTCCGAAGGCCTGTACCTTGACTCCGTCCCGCAGCTTCACGCTCGGCGCATTGGTTCGGAACAACACGCAGCGAAGCTGTGCAGTGGAATCTTTCAGGCTGAAATACTGATGCCCGGAGCTCTGCTGGCGCAGATTGCTGATCTCCCCTTCCACCCAAATGGTGCCGATCCCTCCTTCAATGGCGGCCCGGATTTTCTGGGTCAACTCCGTGACCGAATAGGCTCGACGGGTGGGTTTCATGCGCCATCAACCTTACACCGGGACGGGCATCTGTCCTGCCAAATCCTGGCAAGACACCTCGCAAACGGGCCTGCCTGAGGGGCGGAAGACAGAAGATGCAGTGCCATAAGAGAATCGAATTGCCCGTAAGAAGCCCGTGGCAAGGCTCATGTATTAAATTTTCTTATATTCCCTTGCTCTAATGACAAGATCTGATAAGATTTTCTTATATGAAGACTAGCGCTCGCACCGCTGACCCACTCGTGGTTCCCAACGAAACGGATCCAGAACTCATCGATGCCGTCCTGATGGCCCGCATCGCACAACGGGATCGCCCCAGCTTTGACCAGCTGCATGCCCGATTGGCCGGGGCGATTTTCACCACGGCTTACCGGGTCCTCAACAACCCGACCGATGCCGAGGAGGTATCCCAGGATGTGTTCACCCAGATCTGGGAAAAGGCGGAGATGTATGAAATCCGCAAAGGCAAACCCCTGACCTGGGCCGCC
>JBHIXE010000133.1:0-12719 GCA_041984905.1 Verrucomicrobiales bacterium
ATGAGAGCCGCTCTGACCAAGGGTGGAGAGAGGCAACACGATGAAGGGATCCGCCTCCGCCACGAGATAGCTTCTCGCCTGAAGATCGTTAATCTCCCTGGTCAGCTGATCGATCCGGTTCTTCAGGTAGCGGTTTCGTTCCGCACTCAGCCCCTTGATGGTATACTCGTTCTTGGCTTCCTTGAGGTTCTTTTGCCAGCGATCGATCAGCGGATTCTCCACATCCGTCCGCTTGGCCCAGCCATAGCTTGTCATCGGCTGGTAATGGGTCGAGAGCGACACATAGTCGTCGATCGTCGGCAATCGATCCCCATCGGAACCGTCTGCCACCACATCCATCTCTCCCTGCATCATGAGCACCTTCTGGCCCGTCGAAGGGTGCGTCAGATCCAGCATGGTCTCGCAATCAAAGTAGTTGTGACGGGTCTCGAGTTGATCCAGGCGCGTCAGGTTGTCCTTGAGACGCTGATGCTTCAGATCATAAAGGCGCTGGAACAGCGGCGAGACCTTCCCCGTCTCCAAAAGCTTGGGCAGATCGGGAAGCATCTTGGGCAAATGCGGGTTCAGGGCAGCCAATTCCTCCACGCTCTGGTTGGGTTTCGGCACCCGCACCTTGAGCTTCACTTCAAATTCGTATGCCTTGTCGACATCGCGTTCCTTGGAGGCCACGTCCCCTTTCTGGAGATCCAGGGTGGTCCGCACACTCAACCCGTTGAAGAGCTCTGCCACGTCATATTCCTTGCGGGGCAGCATGGAGACCTGAATCTCGGTCGAGGCAGGTTCCGCGGGTTTCAGCACCTCTTTGGGCGGGGCGACGTCTTCCTCGCTTCCCGCGGTTTCCACAATGATCGGGACTTCGACCCGCTTCTCGACAATCCGCTCCACCACCTTGGGCTCGCCCCGATAGGCTTCGCCAAGCTCCAGCAAGTTCCGCTTCAGGCGGGAGGTCGTATCCGTAAAGTAGACCAGGAAAGGGATGGAAATGAGGCAGAGCAGGATCACCACCAGAATGATATTCCCCAGCACATTGGACACCGCTGCCGGCTGACCACCTCGGGGGTCATGGGAATTGGGATCGTGGGGACTCGCGTATTGCGTGGGATTGGCCATAGGGGGAGAGACAACTCAGATTCCGCAGGGGCGTAAAAAGTTCGCGTTTGCAAAGCGCCTTGGCAAGCCTCAGTTGAGAGGATGATCGTGCAGCAACTTGATAATCAAGTCCCGTTTACGACGAAGGACGGTTCCTCCATCCGTAGCATCCTGGACATGACCAACGCCCCGGTCCAACACCAGAGCCTGGCTGAGGCTACCTTGCCTCCGGGCTCGGCAACCGATCGACATTACCACAAGTTGAGTGAGGAATTCTACTTCATCCTTGAGGGAAAAGGCACCATGGAGGTCGACGGCGCTACTCAAGAGGTCGGTCCGGGAGACGCAATTCTCATTCCCCAACTCGCCTGGCACCAGATCACCGCCTCGGAGCCCCTGCGATTCCTCTGCTGCTGCGCCCCGGCGTATTCCCATGAGGATACCTATTTTGAGTAGGTCACCAGTTGCTTCCCAATCGATTCGTCTGGAAGCGCCTCACACAACGCTCTAAACTCCTCGCCGTTATGAACCTGGACTACAAGCCACTGAAAAATCTGCCGCCGCTTGCCGGGCTCGCCTCTTTCGAGGACGCCATGAAACCGGGATTGCCCGTTCAGAGCGTCGTCGACCGGCTCAAGCGTTATCACTACGCTTTCCAGCGGCTTTGGAAGACTTATAACGCCCGGCTCACCGCCGAGCCCATCTACGAGCTGAAAATGGCGTTCAGCCTGCACGATCACCTATGTGCGGAACACGCCAGCGCGATGCGGGATCGCGTGGCGGAGATGCGCCATCCTCCCCTGGGCCTGGACGTGGTGCCGGATGAGAACCTGGAGATCTTCTTCGATGAAATCCAGGCCGCTCCCACCACCTACAGCCTCGTCTTCGGGATCTACGGCAAGGCTCTCCCAGCGCTACGGGATGGAATCGATCGGCACCTGCGCGCCACCAATCCCCTTGCCGATGCGCCCACGGTTCGAATCCTCAAGTTCGCCCTGATGGAGATCGATGAGATGCTCGAATGGGGCCGGGCCGCGATCGAAGCCCTTCGTGAAGAGTCCGAACTCTCCGAAGTCGAGAGTTGGAATGCGGAGTTGGATCAATGGCTCGCGGCTGCCGGTTTGCTCGATGGCGTGGAAGACCCGATTCTCGATGACCTGCCTTCCCGCCGCTATTCGGCGCAACCATTTGTGTATCAGCGCCGTCCCGAGCGCGACGAGCGGTTCCCGGATCCCTACAACATGGGCGTGCATGCGGAGGAGTTTCTTTATGACGAACGATTCCCCGCTGATGCCAAGACTATCATGATGTATTACAAGCGGCTTCGGGAGATCGACGTGCCGGAAATGATGGCCTCGATCCTCTTTGAGATGGAGGGCCAGCCCTGGCCCTTCTACCGCGAGATGACGCGGCAGCTCTGGGATGAAGCCCGCCACGCCATGATGGGCGAAGTCGGCTTTCTCTCTCAGGGAGTCGACTGGCCCCAGTTCGTCCGGGTCAACCACACCTGGTCGCTCGGCCTCAACGAACAGCTCACGCCTCAGGAGCGGCATGCCGTGCTCTGGTTCATCGAGCAAGGGCTCATGACCAAGACCGGCAAACGCTATGAATGGGAAGTCGGCCAGGAATCCGGCGATCCCATGGCCACCCTATTCCAGGACTACGATTGGGCCGACGAGGTGCTCCACGCCCGGATCGGTCGGGACTGGTATGTGAAGGATTTCAAGGACGTGAAAGAGGCGGCGGACTACGGCAGCGCCTGCTGGAGCAAAGTCGTCAGCAATTGGGAACAGTGGAAGGAGGACGGCCTGACCCAGCACGAAAACTGGTGGCCTGCGCTCTACCGGGAGGTCTGCCGCATCCGTGGCGTGGAGCCTCACGTAGACGCCCTTGCCTTCCACACCACCTACGCGGAAACCCGCGCGGATCTGGAGCGGATTGCGGCATCGGGCTAGATTTTGTTACACGAAAAACATTGTCGCCAAATTCGACCTCGCTCATCCTGAGACTCGGAAATACCACAACCTTTGGAATTCGGAGACCATGAAACCCCAACACTCTGCACGCTTCTTCTCTCTCGCCCTCCTCTTTGCCTTTGTCCTCGGCACTTCCGCCCAAGCGGATTGTATCGATGGGCCCAAGCGCAATCCCCGAGGCTGGACTCCCTGGGAGACCGTTTACAGCACCAACGGCGTCGATCTGGAAGTTCGCTACCACTCCCACTTCGCCCTGCCGGGTGGGAAAGGCAGGGAAAGAACGGAAATCCAGTTCCGTTACGTCAACCGCACGACAGCGGACCGCTATGTGTCCCTGAGCAACGTTCATGGAACGATCATCGATGGGGCACCCTTCTTCTGGGATCGTAAATCTTTCTACATGCAGCCTTTCTCCATTCCAGCAGAATCGGGACTCGTGGAAGCCCGCACCATTGCAGAGGGAGCCGTGACCCAGCTCGATGGGCGGATCTGCAAATACACCTTCAACTTCAGCGCCCGTTAACCCGGGACTTGTTCACTTCAAGCCTGCTGTTTCTTGGAAGCGGCAGGCTTTTTTTGTGTCCGCTCCCCTCGAAGGACTAGAGGACAGGAGTGCTGGACAATCTGTAGCCCTGCGCCTTATTGCACCCTTTCCCGCCCATGCCTCGCCGTTCCCAGACCCCAGAACAGCAAGACGCCCCCAAGGCGAAGCTGACCAAAGAGAATCTTCAAAAGACTCTCTGGCTCTTCGGTTATCTGGCCCGTTACAAGACGATGTTTATCCCTGCCGTGGTGGCGGTCCTCATCACCAGCGGCATGTCTCTGGCCTTCCCCATCCTGATGGGTGACCTCATCGGCGATGCCATGGATAACGAGGCCATCATGGCCAATGCCAATCGCGTGGCCCTGACCCTGATCGTCATTTTGACCATCCAGGCCTGCATCACCTATTGCCGGATCCATCTGCTGGGCCGGGCTGGCGACCGCACTCTCGCGGATATCCGGAAAGACACTTACGGAAAGCTCATCCACCTGCCGATGAGCTTCTACAGCGAGCAACGCGTGGGCGAAGTCTCGAGCCGCATCGCAGCGGATCTGTCTCTCATCCGCGATACTCTCGTCTCCACCACGCCTCAATTCCTACGCCAATGCGTCATGCTCACCGCGGGCCTGGTGTTCCTCTTCATTCTCTCCTGGAAATTGGCTCTGATCATGTTGGCCACGTTACCGGCCGTCCTTCTCTTCATTGCCTTCTTTGGATTCCGGATTCGCGGCGTCTCCAGGGAGGCGCAGGATCATCTCGCGGCGACCAACGTCGTGCTGGACGAAACCCTTCACGGCATCGCCGACGTCAAGGCTTTCGCCAACGAGGATTACGAGATCGCCCGCTATCAGAAAGGGCTGAACCGCTATCTGGAGTCCGCCTTCAAGCTCATCGGCGGTCGCGCGTTCATGGTCGCCTTTGTCATCTTCGCCCTCTTCGGCGCGATCACCTTCATTGTCTGGTTTGGCGCCCGGATGCTCGTCGCGGAACAGATCGACCGGGACGTCTTTGTGCAATTCTGCTTTGTCACTGCCTTTGTGGGCGGCGCGTTTGCAGCCCTGCCCGAGATCGTGAGTGAGATCCAGAAAGCAGTCGGAGCGACCGACCGGCTTCGAGAGATCCTCCAGGAAGAACCGGAGACGGATCAATCCGAGGGCAAGGCCCCTAAAGAACGCGCCAAGGGCCTGGTTTCCTTCAAGGACGTCCACTTTAGCTATCCTTCACGGCCGGAAGTGACCGTCCTCAAAGGTGTCAGCTTTGCGGCCAAAGCCGGTCAACGCATCGCCCTGGTAGGCCCTAGCGGAGCTGGCAAGTCCACCGTCATTTCCCTGGTCTTGCGCTTCTTCGATCCCAGCGAGGGCGTCGTGGAACTCGATGGCAAGGATCTCCGCGACTATCCCCTGAAGTGGCTTCGCGACCAGATGTCCCTGGTCCCTCAGGACGTCATGCTCTTCGGCGGATCCATCCGGGAAAACATTGCTTACGGAGATCCCTCCGCGGACGAGAACGCGATCGTCAAAGCTGCCCAACGCGCCAATGCCCACGAGTTCATTAGCGGCTTTCCAGAGGGCTACGACACCCTCGTCGGCGAACGCGGCATCAAGCTGTCCGGCGGTCAGAAACAGCGCATCGCGATTGCGCGCGCCATCCTCGCCAATCCCGCCGTGCTCATCCTGGATGAAGCGACCAGTTCGCTGGATTCCGAGAGCGAGCGTCTCGTGCAGGAAGCGCTCGATGACCTCATGAAGGATCGCACCTCCATCATCATCGCTCATCGCCTCTCCACGGTGCGGAACGTCGATCAGATCCTCGTCATCAACGAGGGCAAAGTCGTCCAGCAAGGCACCCACGAAGCGCTCCAGCAGGACATGGATGGGCTCTACCGAATGCTGCTGCAATTGCAGCTGTGTTAAGGATCAATCAGATCAGCGGATTTTCATATATAGATTGGCGCAATACACGAACAGCGAATCTTGCCATCTTCTCAAGGTCTTCAGAAATCAGTTCGGGAGACTCCAACAAACTGGTGTCTTCCCATGGGCTATCAACATGAACCCATCGATTCCGATATTTCCTGAGCCGATGAAGATCGGCCTTAAGAGTTTCCTCAATAGGTGCTTGGTCGATGAGGTTGAAAAGCCTCTCATTCTGCTGAGAACCTGCATACTCTGACCGAAGATATGTCTCTGCTCCGGCGAGAGCAGTAAGAATGGTCCCTAGCCAAGCTCCTCCGACGAACGCAAGATCACATTGTCTTACGATTTCGCTGCACCACTCGGAAAGTACAACGCCTCCCACTAATAGTTCCTCGTCCAGCCCAAGTAGAAAATCCCAGCGTTCCTCGCACTCCGTTTTCAATCTTGTCCTCCCGTTAGAATGGCAATGAGTTTCGTTGGCATTTGAATGAGTTTCTTGGCTACCTATTCAACGAGGGCCGTCCAATTCCCCTCTCCATCGGGACATTTGGTATGGACAGCCCGGAATGCATCCCCCAAAAAGGAGAGTCGCCCTGCCGACAATCACTCCATTCTCACACGATTTTATGAGCAATACCGAACCCCCATTGAAAACCCGCCGTGAGGTCCTCAAGGACAGCTCCATGGTGGTCGCCACAGGCGCCCTGGCTGGCGCTGTGATCCCGAACGTGCACGCCCAGAATGACGATCCCACCATCCGGATTGCCCTGATTGGGTGCGGCGGACGCGGTGGTGGCGCTGTGCTGAATGCTTTCAACGCTTCCACCGAGCAAGGCCCCATCCGGCTGCATGCCATGGCGGACGTGTTCGAGGAAAACCTCATGGCTCGCTACAACGCGCTGACCAACGAGGGCACACGTCCGGAAGTGGCCAACAAGGTGGACGTGCCGCCGGAACGCCGCTTCATCGGCTTTGACGGTTATGCCAAGGCCATGGATACGCTGCGCCCTGGCGATGTGGCGATCCTGACCACGCCCTGCGCCTTCCGCTGGGTGCACTTCAAATACGCGATCGACAAGGGCATCAACGTATTCATGGAGAAGCCACTCACGCCCGATGGTCCGGCGACCCGCAGAATGTTCGAGCTCAACAAGGAGGCCAAGAAGAAGGGCCTTAAAGTGGGCGTTGGTCTGATGTGCCGTCACTGCGAAGCTCGGGGCGAGCTCTTTGACCGGATTCAGAATGGCGAGATTGGCGATATCATCACGATGCGCGGCTATCGTCTCCAGGGACCGGTGGCGAGTTGCTTCTCCGATCCCAACCCCGGCGACATGAGCGATCTGATGTACCAGATCAAGCGATTCCACAGCTTCCTCTGGCTGAGCGGTGGATCCTTCAGCGACTTCTTCATTCACAACATCGATGAGTGCTGCTGGATGAAGAATGACTGGCCCGTCGAAGCCAAAGCGACCGGCGGCCGCCACACCCGCGACGGCAAGATCGACCAGAACTTTGATCACTACTCCGTGGAATACACCTTTGCGGACGGCACCAAGCTCTACATGGACGGCCGGAACCAGGTAGGTTGCCACCAGGAGTTCGCCAGCTATGCGCATGGCTCCAAGAAAGCAGCAGTGATCTCCACCGCAGGGCATACGCCTTGCCGGGCGCGGATCTTCAAGTCTCAGAACATCAGCCCCTATCGCCGCCCGCGTCGCGGTGAAGCCGAGCCGCCGTTGCCGGAAGATGTCGTGTGGGCATATCCACAGGAGCCTCGCGAGCCCAATCCCTACGATCTGGAATGGGAAGCGCTCATCAAGGCCATCCAGACCGATGCGGAATACAATGAAGTGGACCGTGGCCTCAAGGCCAGCCTGGTGACCTCGATGGGCCGGATGGCGGCTCACACGGGTCAGGTCATCACCTACGATCAGATGCTGAATTCCAAGCACGAGTTCAGCCCGAACTCCGATCAACTGACCTTGAGTTCCGACTCGCCCATCATGCCGAATGCCGACGGAACCTATCCCGTGCCGCAACCCGGTATCCTGACCGATCGCGAGTACGACGATCCCAACTTCAATCCAGACGCGGCAGCTTAAGCCGGTATGAGGCTGTTTGCCTGCTTCCTCAGCTTGCTGGTTTTCGCGGGGGCTTCGGCCTCCGCGGACCAGCCGAACATCATCTACATCCTCGCCGACGATCTTGGCTACGGCGACCTCGGCTGCTTCGGCGGAGAGATCATCCAGACTCCGCACATCGACCAGATGGCTGCGGAAGGGGTGAAGTTCACCCAGCACTACGCGGGGAGCTGTATGTGCGCGCCGACACGCTGCTCCCTGATGACGGGGCTGCATACCGGCCACGCCCGAGTGCGCGGCAACTCGTCCCATCTCAAGCCGGATGGCGCGGGACGCATTGCGCTTGAGCCGGAAGATCTCACTGTGGCGGAAGTGCTCAAGGAAGCGGGTTATCGAACCGGCGTGATTGGCAAATGGGGACTTGGCGAACCGGACACGAGCGGGATCCCCACTAAGCAGGGCTTCGATTTCTGGTTCGGTTATCTCAACCAGAGCAACGCCCACCACTATTACCCGCCTTATCTCTGGAAGAATGAAGAGAAGGTGGAGTATCCGGATAATCCCACGAAGCGGACCCACTACAGTCACGACCTCTTCACCGAGGAAGCACTCCAGTTCATGGAAGCGGAGAAAGAGGGTCCTTTCTTCCTCTACATGGCCTACACCATCCCTCACGTGGATCTGGATGTGCCGGATGACTCCCGGGATCCCTACATCGGCGTGATCGAGGAGACCGAGCCATACGGAACGCCGGGCGGACAGCACTATCGCTACGAGGAACGTCCTCACGCCACCTTTGCCGGAATGGTCTCGCGCCTGGACCGCGATGTCGGTCGCATTCTCGATCATATCAAGAAGCTGGGGCTGGAGGAGAACACCCTGGTCATTTTCACGAGCGACAACGGCCCCACCAGCGCCGGCGGCGCCGATCCAGACTTTTTCAATGGCAACGGTCCCCTGCGCGGGATCAAGTTCTCCGTCTATGACGGCGGCATTCGCGTGCCCTTCATCGCCCGTTGGCCTGGGAAGATCGCGCCCGGCACGGAATCGGAACACGTTTCCGCCCACTGGGATATGCTCCCTACCTTTGCGGAGTTGGCTGGAGCTAAAGTTTCCTCACCCATCGACGGCATCTCCATGGTCCCGGCCATTTTGGGCAAGGCCGAAGAGCAGAAGGAACATGCCTATCTGTATTGGGAAGCCTACAACAGCGGCGGTCAACAAGCCCTGAGGCAGGGCGACTGGAAAGCCGTCCGTATCGGGATGCTCAAGAACAAGCCCAAGTTCGAGCTCTTCAATCTGAAGGAAGACCTGGCGGAAACGACCGACGTCTCCAAACAGTATCCCGAAGTGGCGGATCGCCTGCGCCAACTCATAGACGGCGCTCATCAGCCCAATAAGCACTTTGCCTTCGAGTAGCAACGCAAGTCTGTAGCGGAGAGCGTAAGCTCTTCGAAGCGAAGCCTTCCGCCGGTCGAAATCCTCACGGATTCCTCTACTTCTTCAGGAGCACCACCCAGTCTTTGTCGTCCGGAGCCGCACCAAGTTCCACCACGCCGCCGCCTGTCACCTTGCTGCCAGCCACGAGCTTGCCTCCTTCTCGCGGGTTGTACCACTGCACCTGAAACTCGCCCTGTGCTCCGGTCAGGTCCAGCTTCGCCGCGCGACCTTTATCCAGATAGACCACGTAAATCTCGCCTGGCTTCGCCAACAGATGATCGTGCTTGGCGCGATCCGGTAACAGGCTATCCACGCTCTCCATTTCCCAATACGGAACATGCTTCTGGAAGAACTCCAGCGCATAGCGGGTGTAATCCCAGAGCTGATCCCGGCTTCGCCAGTCTTCGCAATTGAGGTCGTTGTGCGGACTCTTGTAGCCGAAGTACCATTCCACACCGCCACCACCGGCCATGAGATTGCCCCAGAGCACCTGGCTGCGCATTTCGGCATGGTTGTTCCCGCCTTCCATGTCATCGGGGTCCGCGCCGCGCCCGGCAGGGCCGGTTTCGTCGTGACAGACAAACCAGGTGTGCCCGGCGTCCTTGGACAATTGGATCCAGTTCAGAGTAACCGCGTGGGTATCGCCAAAGTTGCCGCCCATTTGGAGTGAGGGACCGTCCAGGCCCTTGTAGCCCAGCAAAGGTGTGTAGACCTCGTCGATCTTGTTGGGAAAGGTATGCACTACGATGGGATGCTCGTAGGCGTCCACACTTCGGATGTAATCGCAGAAGGCTTTCTGCTGCGCGGTGTTGTTCGTGTTCTCCTCGCCGAGATTCCAAATGAGCGCGGGATGATGCCCGAACCGCGAGATCAGTTCGCGGAAATAGAGCCGGCGCACGTCACCGAGCGCGCCGTCATTGAGCCCTTGATCGTTCTCCTGCTCCTGCAGGATGATGTGGAGCGCCAGCCCCAGCTCGTCCATGTGATCGAAGACCAGGTTCCATTGGTCCAGCTTGCTGACATCAAAGCGGTCTCTGACATCTGGAGCGGTCCAGGGCCAGACGTCCCGGCCATCGCCGCCATCCAGATTGTAGGTGAGGAAGTAGACGCTGTTCATCCCCTCGCTCGCCAGATAGTTGAGGGCGCCGATCATTCCCTTGCCCTTCCCGTCTTTCCAGGTGGGATCTCCTTCCTTCCAATCCTTCACGTGTGGCTCGTAATGATGGATGAACTCAGCCCGGCCCTTGTCATCGCGATCCGTGTCCCAAGTATCGTCAAAGTCCGCATAAGCCAGGAAGGTTTCGGGACTGTCCGCGCCCCCTTTCAGGTAGTATTCCTGACTGCCGGAGAACCGGAGATAACGTGAGTCCGGCGCCTTGCGCAGAAACCCATGGCCCTCAGCCGCCTCGATCTCAAACTCGCCTGCAGGCTCGCCAAAGTCATTCACGCCGATGTTCACATCCGCGATGGCCGCGTTTTCCCCTTTCCGAAACCAGGCCCAGTAGCGCCAGGGACCTGGGATCTCCGGCACGAAGTAGGCCCGCCACAGGTTGCCTTCCTTGGTGGAGGATTCCGCCGCGTTTCCATCCGCGGCAAAGTGACCTGGCACAATGATCTGGATGCCTGCCTTTTCATTCACGAACTGGACTTCGAGGCGGTAGTCGCGAAAAGGGTTGGGCTGCGCGTCTTCCGTCACCTTGGGTCCTTCAAAGGTCAGCGTCAGGGGCTCGTATTGCTTCAGGCTTCCGCTGAGTTTTGGATTCGTCAGCTTCTCTTCCTTGAGCTCGCCCACGGGAAACTTGAGGACCGCATCCTGAACGCCAGGATTCTTGGGTTTCTTCTCCGCGGCTGGTTTGCCCTTGGATTTCACCGAAAAACTGAGGGTGAGCGACTTGCCCATCTTTCCCTTGGAACCGGCTTCGGCATAGGGCGTGGCTGTGAGCCGGTATTTCCCGGTGCGCAAATCCAGGGGATGGAAGTTGCCACTGGAATCGCCCCCCAGGGCATAGGGAGCGGCGTTCTCCACATGGATCCGCTCCATGACGCCTTCTAACCGAAACTCCACGCTCTTGATCTCCCCGGTTCCCTCCGCGCGAATGGAGAACTCGGGAACCACGATCGTCTCCCCTTCGACCATCGCCTTGATGTCTTCATCCTTAGCGGCATCCACCAGATGAAAGCTCGTGATTTCAGAGGCAATCCCCATCTCCAACTGGAGGATGAGGACCAATCCAGAAAGAAGGAAGCGAGGGAGGGTCATCAACCGCAAAGATGCTCTATCCCTGCTCCTCTCCGCAAGTGAATCCTTTTGGACCGAACGGGTCTGCGACATTTGAAAAGAAGAGGAGCCGGTGTCATTTTAGGCTCCAAACGATTGGAGAGAAGGACAGGGTGTCAGCCATTTTTCAGCTTCGACAGGACGCGCGAAGGTTCTATCGATCCGGCAAGAAACAGGAAGCCATCCTGGCCTGGCGACATGCGGCCCTGGAAGCCCGGAAGCTGGGTGATGAGGTCGACTGGTATATCTGCATCGTCTGGGCCGCCGTCGCCGCGATCGAGGCAGGCGACTATCGGCAGGCGCTAGGCCTGGTGCTGGAAGCCCGGATGGAGGAACCACCCGATCGGCCCACGTACGAATCCTGGCTGCTGCAGAAGCTGCGCTTCTCCCAACTCATGGCGACTCGCCCCTACCGGAAGGAGTTGGAGGATCAGCTGGGCGTGCTGCTCGAGATCGCTGCCACCTGGAATGCTCCCAAGGCGGATCTCCAGAACGTCGCGGCACAGATCCATGAAGCGCGTGGGAACTGGGAAGCCATGCTCAAGAAATATGAGGCAGGCTGGATGATGGACGAGCGGAACCGCGGTCTCATCAAGGAAGACCACGGGAACGGCGCCATCCGCGCCTGCCTGGCCCTGCGACGGGTCGAGGAGACCAGGGACTGGATCCATGCGATTGAGATCGTGCCGACCAGCTTTCACGCAGAGCGACGCGTCTACGTGGCCCGATACCGGTTTCAACTCCACCTCATGACTGGTGGCGATTGGGAGACCACGCAGCGTCTGATCCGGGAATGGGCAGACATCGGAATGACCGTAGATCCCTATATCGAGAGGGATCAGGTGGTGGAAGGGCTCGTCAGGGCGCATCTCCTGGATCCGCACGGAGGCGATCCCCTGCGCCCCTCTCATCCCGCCCATCAGTATCTGCGACGCCGCCGATCCTCGCTCTGGGATCTCCACACCAACTACGAACGGCGTCGCCTGCTTCTGGACTACCGGCTCGCTGCACTGCGTCATACCGCCGGGATCAGCGCCGTGGATGATCGTTATTACACAAACCCCCAACAATTGCCGCCTTCCCTTTCGTTGGCAGATCAAGATGCGTTTGCCTGTCGACTTCACAAAGCCCGAGCCGCGTTGCGCTGGACCCGTGCTCTCGCCAGGCATCTCGACGAGATGCTGGAATGCGACTGGCGCCAGAAGGAATTGGACGAACGCCAGGAACGGATCGACGAGATCGCAGGCGCTTCATCCGTCGCCATCGATCCTTTGAAGCCCTTCTAGAGCAATTTTAAGTGAGAATGTAGCTGCTTGACGAGAATTCGGTTCGTGCGGGCGAGCTCGCTCGATAGACCATTCTCCAGGCCGGAGGCCTACAAGTTCGGTAGCCGGT
>JBHIXE010000134.1:0-12474 GCA_041984905.1 Verrucomicrobiales bacterium
AGACGGCGCTGAGATTCGTGCGGAATGGTGCATCTCCACCTTACCGCCTGCGACCTTGAAACGAGCTCTGTCGCGGTCCGGGCTGAGCCATCAGATTCGCGTGCCGGATCTGGATTATCGTGGCACGATCAGCACGACGCTGCTTTTCCGAAAACCGCTGGAGACCTGCTACTGGACGCCCGTGGTCGATTCCGGGGTCGAGTTCGATGAGATTCTGAACGTGAAATACTGCGATTCCAAGAGCCCACTCTACGAGGAGCCAGACGAACAGATCGCCGCACGGTGGCGGGATCAGTTGCTGGCGCTCTTCCCGGGCGCGGACCTGGTGCAGCAGGACATCGCCGATGCCTTCGTCTTCAAGGCCACGGATGTGGAACCCGTCTATCCGCCCGGATACTCCCGGATGAACCCACGGATCACGGATGGGCAAACGCGGCTTCTCCTTGCGACCTCGGCGCAGAAATATCCGCGATCCACGAGTTGGAACGCCAGTGTCGCGCTGGCCCATCAGGTGGTGCGAAAGCTGCGCCAGCGAATGCGTCGCGAAGAGCCGACCTACGGTCGATCTAAGGGAAGAGCCGCATAACGTCCGCAGTTGCGCGGAGCGCGAGCGGCCCGCTCGCATGCACTGGAAATGCCTCGACCAAGTGATGCGAGCGAGCCGCTCGCGCTTCGACAGGCTACTCGGGAAGATACAGATCCACATACTCGTGGACCGGCATCGCTTCGAGTCTTGGCTGGTCCAGCGACACCTCGAGAATGGCTTGTTGCTGCGATTCTGGAAAACGGCGGGCCAGGTTTGTGCGAAACTTCGCTTCGAGAAGGGGAATGCCTTCCTCGCGACGGCGCTTGTGGCCGATCGGATACTCGCAGACGATCTCTTCAAAGCGGCTGCCGTCCTTGAACTCGACAGTCAGAGCATTGGCGATGGAGCGCTTGTCAGGATCGTGGTAGTCGCGCGTAAACTGCGGGTCTTCCACGCATTCGATCCTGGCCCGTAATGCATCAATGCGCGGGTCTTCGGCGACATCGTCTTCGTAGTCCGCAGCCGTGAGCCGGCCAAAAAGAATCGGCACCGCGACCATGTATTGCACGCAGTGATCGCGGTCGGCGGGATTGTTCAATGGACCCTGTTTGTCGATGATCCGGATACAGGCTTCGTGGGTGCGGATGGTGATCCTCGCAATGTCAGCCGCACTACGCCCCGAGTCTTTCAATTGCTCGTGAATCTGCATGGCGCATTCCACGGCAGTCTGAGAATGGAACTCCGCCGGGAAGGAGATCTTGAAGAGGATGTTCTCCATCACGTAAGAGCCGTATGGACGCTGGAAGGTGAAGGGCCTGCCGCCAAAGAGCACATCATAAAATCCCCAGCGCTCGGCCGTCAGGACGGAGGGATACCCCATCTCCCCAGTCTGGGCGATCAGGGCGAGACGTACGGCGCGACTCGTTTCATCTCCTGCCGCCCAGCTCTTGCGGCTGCCGGTATTCGGGGCATGCCGGTAGGTCCTCAAGCTGTGGCCATCCACAAAGGCGAGGGAGACGGCGTTGATGATTTGATCGCGACTGAGTCCCAGCATCTCGGCCACGACCGCAGTGGAGGCGATCTTCACGAGGATGACGTGATCCAGGCCCACCTTGTTGAAGGAATTCTCCAGCGCCAAACACCCCTGGATTTCGTGCGCCTTGATCATGGCAGTGAGCACTTGCTGCATCGTCAAAGGCTCTCGGCCTTCGGCCACTGCATTGCGGGAGAGCCAGTCCGCTGTCATGAGAATCCCGCCGAGATTGTCCGAGGGATGTCCCCATTCCGCAGCCAGCCAAGTGTCGTTGAAGTCCAGCCAGCGAATCATCGCTCCCAGATTGAAAGCGGCATGCACCGGATCCAGTTGATAGGAGGTGCCCGGAACCCTGGCTCCGTTGGGAACGACGGTCCCCGGCACAACGGGCCCAAGCAGTCGAGTACAAGCCGGATACTCCAGCGCTTCCAGTCCGCAGCCCAAGGTATCGATCAGGCAATTACGGGCCGTCTCGTAGGCAAGCGAACTCTGGATCTCGTAATCGAGGACATAGTCGGCAATCGCGACGAGAACATCGTCAGGTTCCGGGCGAACGTTGCTGATGGGGCTGGACATGACGGGAGCTTAGCCTCTTTCGGAGAGCGGAACAAAGGCGCGCGGTTCCGGTCCGATGTAGTGGGCACTCGGGCGAATGATCTTGTTATCGGCGCGCTGCTCCAGGACATGCGCCGTCCAACCCGCGGTGCGGGCAATTGCAAACAGCGGGGTAAACATCGCGGTCGGCACCCCCATGATGTGGTAGCTGACTGCGGAGTACCAGTCCAGGTTGGGGAACATGTGCTTGGTCTCCCACATGACGCTCTCGATTCGTTCCGCGATCTCGTAGAGTCGGGTGTCACCTGCCTCCTCGGATAGCTCGCGGGCCACCTTCTTGATCACCACATTGCGCGGGTCGCTGATCGTATAGACCGGATGACCGAAACCGATGATGACCTCGCGATTGGTGATGCGCTGCCGGATGTCTTCCTCGGCAACATCTGGAGATTCATAGCGACTCAGGATCTCGAAGGCCACCTCGTTGGCGCCACCATGTTTGGGGCCACGCAGGGCACCGATCCCGCCAGCGATGGACGAGTAGAGATCCGATCCCGTGCCTGCGATCACCCGAGCCGTGAAGGTCGAAGCGTTGAATTCATGCTCCGCATAGAGCACCAAAGACGTGTGCATGGCACGCACCCAGGATTCTCTCGGCGCCTCGCCGTGAAGCAGGTGCAGAAAATGTCCGCCGATCGAATCGTCGCCGGTATCGAGGTGAATGCGTTCTCCGGTGTGGGCGAACTTATGCCAGTAGGTCAACATGGATCCCATGCTGGCGATGAGCCGGTCGCCGATTTCCCTGGCTTCTTCTGGAGTGTGAATCTCAGGCTCTGATAGTTCACATCCCATCGCGGAAACTCCGGTGCGCAAGACATCCATAGGATGGGCTGATGAGGGGAGGAACTCCAGCGTGTGGCGTACGTCAGGGGGCAGATTCCGGTAGTCTCTCAGCCTGCTCTTGTAGAGAGCGAGATCGCGTGAGGTGGGTAGTTCACCGTGAATGAGGAGGAAGGCGACCTCCTCAAATTCGCAGTGCTTGGCCAGGTCCAGAATGTCATAGCCGCGATAGTGCAGGTCACTGCCGCTTTGGCCGACGGTGCAAACCGCCGTGTTCCCGGCCGTGACCCCGGAGAGCGCCACGGATTTCTTGGGCCGGATTCCGGCTGCCGGGTCGGAGGATGGAGAAGCTGTCATGTTTCGTTGCTAGGTTCAGTGTCAGGCTTCGAATGGGCGAAGAGTTCGTCCAGCTTGCGCTCGTACTCGTGATAGCCGAGCCGCTCATAGAGCTCTTCCCGGGTTTGCATGGACTCGAGCACCGCCGCCTGGGTGCCGTCCCTGCGAATCGCGGTGAAGACAGCTTCCGCAGCTCGGCTCATGGCGCGAAAGGCAGAGAGGGGATAGAGCACCAGGCCAACGCCAGATTCGCGGAGTTCGTCCACGGTGAAGAGGGGCGTCTTCCCGAATTCGGTGATATTGGCCAGGATCGGGATCCCCAATGCGGAGGCGAAGGTGCGATAGTCCTCTAGATTAGTCACGGCTTCCGGAAAGATCATGTCCGCTCCCGCCTCGCGACAGGCGAGGGCTCGTTCCAGGGCCGCGTCGAGTCCTTCCACCGCCAAGGCATCCGTTCTCGCCATGATGACAAAGTCAGGATCAGTGCGCGCATCCACAGCAGCCTTTACGCGATCGACCATTTCCTGTTGGGAGACGATCGCTTTGTTCGGGCGATGCCCACAGCGCTTCGCCTGCACCTGATCCTCCAGGTGCACGCCTGCCGCTCCCGCCCGTTCCATGTCCCGGATCGTACGAGAAATACTAAAGGCTCCACCGAATCCGGTATCGATATCCACGAGAAGCGGAAGATCGGTCGCGGCGGTGATGCGCCGGGCGTCTTCCAGAACGTTATCCAGCGTGGTGATACCCAGGTCCGGCAGCCCATAGGAGGCGTTCGCGACACCAGCGCCGGAAAGGTAAACCGCGCGGAAGCCTGCCTGAGTGGCCTGCATGGCGCCATAAGCATTGATGGCTCCAATCACTTGGAGGGGCACTTCCTCTCTGACGGCCTGTCGAAGCCGGGCACCAGAGCTGAGTGATCGGGGATCTGGCATCGGTCAGGCTGATTCCTCCTGGTTGGCGAACTGTTGCTTCACGTATTGCCGAGCCGCGCGGATGTGCCGCCTCATGAGCAATTCCGCGAACTCGCCGTCGCGCTGCTCGATCGCTTCGACCATGTGCTTGTGCTCGCGCAATGCGTGGGGCGCACGAGGTCCCGGCATCCCGAATTGGAAGCGATACATGCGAAGCAGATGGTAGAGATCGTCACAGAGCAGGCCGATGAGCCGCGCGTTTCGGCTGCCCTGAATGATGCGGTAGTGAAAGTCGTAGTTGCCCTCCTCCTGATAGTAAGACTCGCCCCGTTTCATCTGCGCGGCGGATTCGTGGTCGCTGAGCAGGGCCCGAAGCGAAGCGATCTCCGCATCGCGCATCCGTTCCGCAGCGAGTCTCGCCCCGAGTCCTTCCAACGTCTCGCGCAAGTCATAGAGATCCAGGAGATCTGTGGTGGAGAGCGAGACGACGCGGGCTCCCACATTAGGCTTCCGCACGACCAGATTGCAGGCTTCCAGCCGGCCAATCGCTTCCCGGAGCGGAGCTCGACTGATCCCAAACTGCCTGGCCAACTCAGGCTCGCTGATCTTGGAACCGGCCGGAATCTCGCCCTCGACGATGGCCTGGCGGATCTGCTGAAAGATCCGTTCCGGAAGAGAAAGGCTCGCGTGATCTATGGTGGGAGGTTGGGTGATTGTCGACACTTTGATCTATATTGGATCCATGTCAGCGATGGTGGCAAGTGATTTAGTGAAAATTGTCGACAGATTGAGGAGTTGTAGCTAATCCTTAAACACCTCCCTTCGGACTGCTTTCTCAGCGCTCCATCGGATGAACCAAGTCTTCTTCCCGGAGATCGGAGTGCCTTCCAGGGCTGTGTCGACGTTGAGGGGTTGTTGCCGACATGTCGACAATCCGGCCAACGCGATATCGGCGAGCCAGTTGGCGGAAGATCCAGCGTCGCTGAGAATCGGTAGCGGCTGGGCTCAGATCATACCGGGCGCCGTCCGCATCCATGATGAGCCGGGTGCCCTCATCCTCAATCCAGAGGGTTAAGGTTTCCAGCTGATGAGGGGTGAAAGTGCGTCGAGTCCGTTTGGGAAGTGGCAGGAGGCCCTTGGGCTGGTAGTGACCGTCAGGATCCTTCCAGTTTCCATCGAGCACCGGCTCCACCCCGGAATCGTAGATCAGATTTGGTTCAGCGAGCTCATAAATCTCTGGTTTGCCGGGTCGGCAAAAGCAATAGATGACGCAGGCAAACCCTGCCGCAGTGGCCAGAGCACCCAGCACCCCAATCACGTGCATCACCACAAAGATCATCTCAAAGGTCTCCACTCCGGGGCCGGGATTGGGCGGGCCAAAATCCGCCATAGCGCGGAGATGGCTCGGCATCAACCCCGCCAAGACGAGACACATGAGGATGGGAATCAGGAAAAGTGAGGCCATGCGAATCCGCTTGGCTCGGGGTAAAGGAGTGAATCCAACAAGGATGCGGTCCACACCGCCCCTCGTCTCCTGAGTGATCTCTGGAAATCGATCGTAGTAGGGCATGTCTTCACCCTTATTACGACCTGAACAAGACTTGCGGAACGGCAGCCAGTTACTGTTCGTCAGGCTGGCCACCTTCGACCGATTGATAGGGATCGTCACCGATCAATAGGGGCGACTTGGAGGCCACCGTGTCAGCCTTGCCTCCGACCGGCAGAGGCCGCGCGATCAAGGTCTTGCTGTGTTCCTGGCAGAGGGACAGTTCGCGGCTGACATCCTTGGTGAAGGGAAGCGTGGCGGAGAGTTGGCCATGACTGTCCTGGCACTCTTGCGTCGCCAGTTGGCCGGAATGCATGCAGATGGTGCAGTCATGACCCAACTGGGTAACGGGAAGCGGATTGTCGTTCTCCAGTTGCTGCATGATTTTGGCCCAGATCGGCAAGGCCAGTTTGTGCCCAAACGCGCCTTCGAAGATGGGTTGGGGGCTGTCGAAGCCTACCCAGACGGCGCAGGTGTAATCCGCGTTGAACCCAATGGTCCAGGCGTCGGTGAAGTCGTAGGCAGTTCCCGTTTTCACCGCGAGGTTCTTGCCGGCTAATCCCACCGATTCCCGCACGGCGTTGACTGGATCCGCAAAAAGACCGGCGTGAAGCAGGTTGGAGACCTGGACGGCGGAGACTTCATTGAGCACCGCAAAGCGCAATTCAACCGCTTGTTTGTAGACGGGAGAGCCGTCTGCCTTGGTGATGCTGGCGACCAGGGCCGGTTTGCGCGGTGCCCAACCCCGGTTGGGAAATAGGGTATAAGCGCGCGCCATCTCGATGGGCGTGACCTCACTGCTTCCGAGGAAAGTGGAGGGATAGTCCCGCAGTGGAGAGGCAATTCCAGCCCGCTCCGCAAGAGACTTCACCTCCGACAGACCCACCATGCTGCCAAGCCTTACCGTGGCGCCGTTCTTGGATCGGAGGAGTGCGTAGGAGGCGGTAATCTCACCTTCGTAGCGGTTGTCGAACCGTTCTACGGACCACTCGCCCAGAACCCCTTGTTCGCCGCCAATCATGACCTTGCGATTGTCGATAGGGGCATCCAAGACCGGTGTCAGCGGGTTGATATCCGGAGACTCAAACGCAGCGGCGTAGACCAGTGGGATAAAGGTCGAGCCAGCGGGGCGATTGGCCTGGAAGACGCGGTTGAATTGGCTGTGATCAAAGTCCCGGCCACCTACCGCGGCGACCACCTTGCCGGTGGCATTGTGGAGAATGACCACGGCGGACTGAATGTAGTCCGGGGCGCTCTCAGAGAGTGGCTTGTCGGCCGCGTGATACTGCGCGTAGGTCGGGTGCGGGTAGTCCGGCGCGGACTCAATCCCGGAGAGCACCTCGTTCATTGCGACCGAGGCGAAGTCCTGCAGCGTGGTATCCACCGTGGTGTAAATCTGGAAGCCTTCCAGGGGGAGATGGCGTTCTTCCAGGATTTCCTGGGCTTCCTGGCGGATCTGCGCCAGCAGGTAGTGAGGTGGATCTTCCCGGGTTTCCGGAGGAAGGATGCCGAGGGGGGATTCTTTGAGGGTGGGCAGCTCGTCCCGGGTGATGAACCCCAACTCCGCCATGCGTTGCAGAGTGTAGTTACGCGTGTTCCGAGCGGCCTTGGGATTGGTGAAAGGCGAGTAGGCGGACGGGCGCTTGATAATGCCGCAGAGAAGAGCCGCCTCGGCGACATTCACATCCATGATCTCCTTGCCGAAGTACTTGATGGAAGCGGCATTCACGCCCCAGCAACCGCTTCCCATGTAGATGCGGTTCACGTAATGCTGAAGAATTTCCTCTTTGTTGTATTCCTCTTCGATGCGCCGGGCGATGAAGATTTCCGTGAACTTCCGCAGCATACTGCGACTCTTCAGTTCATAGACATCACGGGCAAGCTGCTGGGTAATGGTGCTGGCACCCTGGCGAACGCGCATGGAACGCAGGTTGGCGAGCGCGGCCCGCGTCATCCCTTTGAAGTCATTCCCTTCATGTTCCAGGTAGCGCTCGTCTTCCGTTGCGATCAGGGCATCAATGAAGTGCGGGGGAAGCTGATCGTAGGTCACGGGCTCCCGGTTCTTGACGAAGACCCGGCCGATCTCCTTCCCGTTCCGGTCCAGAACCGCGCAACCGGATTCCAGGTTGCTGATCCGGCTCATATCAAAGCTCTTGGCGCGGACATAGGAAACTCCAGAGAGGATTCCAGCAAAGGTGATTCCGACGGTGAGGATAAAGATGAGAATCGTTGCCGGAAAGCGGATCCACCACTTGGCCCAGAGTTTGCCGAAGATGGCGTCCAGCGGGCGTGTCAACCATCGGAAGCTGATTACGGCCAGGAATGGCTTCTTCCCGCGCGGTTGCTTGGAGACCGGTCCTCGTTGAATGGCCTGATCCGCCCGAAACTCCCGGTTTCTGTATCGGCGCTTGGCAGACCAGCGCATGAGGTTGGCAAAGCCCAGAATGGGCAGTGAAGTCAGCCAGGCAAGAGTCTTCAGGGTCGAGCGGAAGCTTTTGGCCAAACCCTTGGATCCATTTTTCCAACCCTGCTGAACGTACTTTCTGGCGGTCAGATAGATCTTGGTGAGGACCGAACTGATAGCGGGCGACACCTTGCCGATCCAGCGCAGCCATTTGGGTTGGCCGTCTTGAGGGAGCGGTACTTTCTTGTAGGAAGGAGGATCGTCCATATCGCTTGCGGAAGACGATCTAGCGTCGAACTCCCCAGCCGAAGGGGAGACTGCTGGGCCGGCGCCCGGTATTGACAGGCGGTTGATGTCCCCGGATCGAAGGCATCGTCGCGACAGGAATCTCCGGGGGTTCGTAGTAGACGACCGGCAGCGAGCGGGGCCGGTCAGGAACTTCCACGGCATAGGTGGAAGAGCTCTTGTAGACGGTCTTGAGAAACTCCCCGGCCATGGGTGCGGCAACTTTCCCGCCCGAGAGGCTTTCCCCCTTACCACCTTCACATACCACCGCGAAGGCAATGCGAGGGTTGAAGGCGTTTACAAATCCCGTGAACCAGGACAAGGTCCGCTCGTCTCCATCCTTGGTCCATTGAGCCGTGCCGGTCTTTCCGTAGACCTGGGGCCAGTCCATGCCCGCCCGGCCGCCGGTGCCGCGAGCCGCATTCACGACTCCCCACATTCCCTGGTGAACCAGGCGCATGTCACTGCTGTTGTAAGGGAGAGAACTGGCCCGAACCGCAGGATTGACTACGGTCACCGTCTCGTTCGGAGGAGGGCTCTGCGTTTGGAGCACCAGCCTCGGCGCCGCCAGGTAGCTGCCATTGGAGATCCCGCTCATCGCAATCGCCATTTGCAGCGGAGAAACGAGGAGGGATCCCTGGCCGATCGACAGGTTGGCGATCGCGCGATTTCCAACCACTTTTTCTGGGACATTTCCTGCGGCCACGTTTTCCAGCGGAACCCGTGGAGCTGATCCCAGGCCAAATTGACGAGAGGTTTCCAGAATAGGGCCACTTCCGGTATTGATGCCGGCCTGGTAGAACCAGGTATTCGTCGACCGCATCAGGGCCTGGCGCACATCGTAGTAGCCGGTTTCCGTGCTGTTCCAGTTGTGGAAGGTGCGTCCGGAAATGTCCAAAGATGGGCCACAGGCATAAAGCGTTACCGCACCACGGATAGGTCCGAGATGAAGGCCTGCCAGGGAGACAATGGGTTTGTAAGTCGAACCGGGAGGATACTGGCCGGCAAAGGCGCGGGGGAAAAAGGGATCGCCGGGTTCTTTCTGGATCGAAGCGAAATCCTGAGCGGAAATTCCGTCCACAAACCGGGACAGATCAAAGCTGGGGTACGAGGCGAGAGCCAGGATATCACCCGTGGTGGAGTCCATGGCAACCACTGCTCCAGGCCGGCCATGCTTGGCGAGGATCTCCTCCGCCAGCTGTTGCATCTTGATGTTCAGGGTCAGCACTAGCGTCTCGCCCGGCTTGGGCTTTCGCATGATCTGCTCCTTGCGAACCTCACCATCTTGATCGAAGAGCACGCTGAGGATTCCATCCTGCCCGCTCAAGGTGTTGTTCAGGGTGAACTCCACTCCTTCCCGGCCAGCCACGCGAGGCCACAGCGGTTCCTGAGGGAGAATGGGGCCAAAAGGGCGGGGTTCGTTGCGGGTGACAAATCCAATGACGTGACTGGCAGTCTTTCCCAAGGGGTATTCCCGGGAATACTCCGTCTGGATCTGCAGCGCATTGCCCAGCGCCGATTCCTGAAGTGCCGCGACTTGCTCGTCTGAAAGTGGGTTCGAAATGGTCAGCGGAAGCAGGGGCCTTTGCTCCAGATGATCATGAATGGCGTCATAGTCCAGATTACCCAGCAAGATGTCTTGCTCGGCATCAATCAACGTAGCGGTATCCAGGATGTAGTGAGCGAGTTCGTCCCGATCCTCGATGTCGACTTCCTCCAGCAGGAGGGCGGCACGTTTGATGGTCCGGTTGCGCGCGAGCACCTCCCCGTTGCGGTCGACGATCAGTCCTCGGGGGGCCGGGATGGAAAATAGGAACGTCCGGGCATCGGGATCCGTCAGCAACGGAGCCTTGAGCTGCTCTGAATCCTCTCCCCAGGCTGGGAGGGATGCCAATAAACAAGCTCCGAGGCTCAAAATGAGTCCAGGTGCCGATTTTCTCCTCATGTTTCTAGGCTTCAGGGCCTTGTCGATCTAACCAACGGTCAAGTTGTCGGGTCCGCAACATCGAAGTGTGCGGGAGGGCCCCCCAATTTAAGTTGTCGTTATACCCCCGGGTGTGACGGCGCGGACCTGGAAAAGTAGGGTTTTTGCCGAAATACCAATCAGGGATGCGTCTGAGGCGCACTCTGCACCACCTGCACGCCCGAATCCTGCCAGGTTCAGAGCCCTGCCTGGATGGCCCAGGCAAAGGAACGTTCGTTGTTCTGGTGTTCCATGGCGATTTGGTTCTGCAGATCCAGACTTCCAGGGTGGGAAAGAGCTGCGCTCTCAACTCTTCGTGCGTTCTGCAGAATGCGTGCCAAATCCTGCGCCGGCACGTTTTCAAAAGTCGTCCAATAGGGATCCGTCAGGCAGGGAATCTGGAGTGGATCACGGGTGATCATCTCCAGGTTGAACCTGATCTGGGGATTCGCCTGGCGGCAGGTTCGGATGATACGTGGCAGGTCCAGATATCCTTCTCCCAACGGGACCTCCGCCAGGAGAAATCCCTCCTCATACTCGGCGACCGCCATGTCCTTGAGATGAGTGGTGATCGCGAAGGGTGCAAGCGCTTCGACCACGGCGTGAGGTTCCTCCAGCAGTGCAATGTTGTTTCCGGTATCCAGATTGATTCCCACGGACTCACTCGAGAGGCGCTCCACGAGGGCGAGCATTTCTTCCACTCGCCAGTCCTTGTGGTTCTCCACCGCCAGTTGCGCGCCTTGGCGGGCTATCACACCTTCGGCCAGCGTCAGGGACTTCCAGGCTCTTTTTTGGTGTGCGTCCCAGGCGTCCCTGGTTTGAAAGATTTCATACCGGCGACTGCCCAACATGACTGTTCTAAAGATCGAGACTCCGGCTTCCCTGGCGGCGCGGACCTCTCTCTCGAAACGCTCCACATCCGACTCGTCTTTTGGCAGAGCAATCTGGCCTTCCAGATACATGCCCAGTTCTTCTGCCCGATCTCGCAGACGGCGACTCAGGCCGTTTTCATCCCAGTCTCGCACGCCGATTTGGACTCCGGCAGCGTTGAAGGAGTCGTGGCAGTAGTTCAGGAACTCCACGGCATCCGCAAACTTGGGATGATTGCCCGGCTTGGAAGAGGCACGTTGGCGAATGCCGCAAGAGGCGGTACTGACTCCCAATGCGGTCTTGCCTGGCGACTGCGCCAAGGCGGATAGGGGCAGGGGCGCAGCCGATGCCAGGTTGGCGATAAAGCGGCGACGTCTCATGATCGGGAGGGTGGGAACTGCCTCATCTCTTTCACCAATCGGTCTACGACTTCCGGCCTCTGGTCAGCAATGTTGGATTGTTCACCAAGGTCCGACTTCAGATCGAACAAGAGAGGCGGATCATGCCGGACCATAGGTTCTTTCTGCCGCGTGTCAGGATCCGAGGAACGGTCCTTGGTCGCCAGGTGGATCTTGTAATTCCCGGACCGGTAGGCATGGGGTCCATACAACCACTGATGCCGAGGACTCGCGGCTCCCTGAAGCAGGGTTTGGCTCAAGTCCATGGAGATGTAGCCAGGTTTGTCCTTGGGCTCATCCCCACCGGTGAGAGCGGCAAAAGTCGCATAGAGATCCAGATTCGCCGCCATCCCGTCGATCTCCGCCGGGGCAATTTTGCCTGGCCAATGAAAGATGCCCGGAACCCGGTAACCGCCTTCCCAAGCCGTCCCTTTCTCTCCGCGAAGAGGACCAGCCGTACCCGCATGCGGACCAAACATGGACCAGGGTCCATTATCGCTGGAGAAGATTACCAGCGTATCCTTTTCAAGACCGGCCGCTTCAAGCGCATTCATGACCTGACCAACGGACCAGTCGATTTCCTCGATGACATCTCCGTAGCGGCCGCCTTTGCTGCGCCCCTGAAATTCAGGGGAGGCGAAGATGGGGGCGTGGGGCATGTTGTGAGCCAGATAGAGGAAGAAGGGGGTGTCGCGGGCGGTCTGGATCCACTTCACGGCTTCCTCGGTGTAACGTTGGGTAAACAGTTCCTGATTGGCGGGCATTTCCACCACTTCCCGTCCGCGACTCAGGGGAACCGGGAAG
>JBHIXE010000134.1:12488-12706 GCA_041984905.1 Verrucomicrobiales bacterium
ACGTCCACTCATGAGTCCCCGGCGACTTGGAACGCAGACTGGTCCGGAAGCGTAAAAGCTGGTCCAGCGTTGCCCCTCGGCGGCGAGTTTGTCGATATGCGGGGTTTGGATCGTGGTGTTTCCGTAACAACCCAAGTCACCATATCCCATGTCATCGACGAAGATGAGGACGATGTTTGGCCTGGGCGGATCGGCTTCCTGGGCTTGCAGACTCGCAA
>JBHIXE010000135.1:0-12221 GCA_041984905.1 Verrucomicrobiales bacterium
ATGCCGCTTCTCCACAATCGGGAACATGCGGGTGTCGTTGAACCCATGCGTGTCCCAACCTCCATCCGTGGTCTTCTGACCGCCAATCGATTTGTCGAAGTAGCAGGTCACGAAGCGCACGCCACTCTCGACCAATCGACGAGCCAGGAGGCAGCCTTGGCCGTAGGTGGTGCGCCCATAGAGGTCGCGGAGGTGCGCTGGTTCTTTGGAGAGATCGAACGCCTCGCGAACGCGGTGAGAGTCCAGCATACCGAGCGCCGTCTGGTAGTAGGCATCGAGGCCGCGCGCTTCGGCGGAATACTCCAGCATGCGAGACTGGGCATCGACAAATTGCTGCAATCCGCGCCGCGCTTGAAGCCGATCCACGCTGAGATCCTGAGGCAGGCTCAACTCGGGAAGTTCAAAGCTCGACTCGTTGGGATCACGCGGGACAAAGAGCGGGTCGTTGCCCTTGCCAAGAAAACTGGCGTACTGACCGGGCGTACGAGATCCGTCCGCGATGACGTGCGGATAAGTGACGAAAGCCGGCATCCGCGGATCGCGATGAGGGAGAAAGTTGGAGACGACAGATCCGTAGGCAGGGAAGAGATCGATGGAATCCCGCAGGCGCTGATCATCCGTCGGCGGTGCATGTCCGGTGAGTGCGTAGTAACCGGCCGAGTTGTGATTCTTCATGTTGTGATGCATGGAGCGAATCACGGTGAGCCGGTCCATGACCTTGGCGAGTCGCGGCAGGTGCTCGTTGATCTCCAGATCCGGGTTGCTCGTGCGAATCCGGCCGTGAGGACTGCGATATTCTTCCGGTGCATCCGGCTTCATATCGAACATGTCGACATGGCTCGGGCCACCCCATTGGAAGAGGAAGATGACCGATTTGGCGCGAGCCGGAGGATGGGAGAGGCTACGCTCTGCCCCCGCCAGCAATCCCGGCAGATTCAGTCCCAGCATGCCGCCTCCAACCCGGAGGAGTTGACGGCGGGAGAGTGGATGAAGCGGGTGCATGACGTGGGCAAGGATGAGCCTTGCCTATTACACGGCAGCAACACGCCGGGCTTTCAGCCGACTGACAGAGAGCTACTGTCTTACTTCGTGCTGTCTTCCGGGGCGCCGTCCAAACCAAAGGCTTCGTGAACGATGTTGGCGGCACGATCAATGTCGGCTTCATCGATGATCACAGCCGTCTTGATCTCGGAAGTCGTGATCATCTGAATGTTCACCCCAGCTTCGGCCAGGGCGCTGAACATTTCCGCAGCGACGCCGGAATGCGAGCGCATTCCGATACCCACAACGCTGAGCTTGGCGATGCCGTCCGTGGCATCGAGAGTGGCCTCGTCGCCGAGTTCCTGGAGCAGGGGATCCAGCGCGCGACGGGCCTTGGCGAGTTCGGCTTTGTTGAGGGTGAAAGAGATGTCCGTAACACCGGTCGTCTGGGTGTTGGAAACGTTCTGGACGATCATGTCCAAGACGATCTGAGCCTCAGCGAGAGGACGGAAGATGCGGGCAGCGATTCCCGGAACGTCCTTCACTCCAGCAATCGTCACCTTGGCCTGATCCCGTTCCAGGCTCACGCCCCGGATCACCACCGATTCCATGCTCTTGTTCTCTTCTTTCACAAGCGTTCCTGAGTTCTCATTAAGACTGCTGCGCACTTCAAACACCACGCCAAACTTCTTGGCAAATTCCACGGAGCGGGATTGCATCACCTTGGTGCCGGAACTGGCCATCTCCAGCATCTCATCGTAGCTGATCTCGTCCAGCTTCCGGGCGGACTTCACCACGCGGGGATCGCAGGTATAAACACCGTCGACGTCCGTGAAAATCTGGCAAAGGTCCGCATTCAGAGCGGCAGCGAGGGCAATGGCCGTGAGGTCCGACCCGCCGCGGCCCAGAGTCGTGATCATCCCGTCGGAACTGGTGCCTTGGAACCCAGCCACGATCACAATCTGCCCTTCGTCCAGGAGCTGGTGCACGACCTTGGGCGTGATGCTGTCGATCCGCGCCTTGGTATGTACCGCATCGGTGTAGATGCCGGCCTGGGAACCGGTCAGAGAGCAGGCTTTGCCGCCCATGGAATTGATCGCCATGGCGGTGAGGGCGATGCTGGCTTGCTCGCCCGTTGCCAGCAACACGTCCATTTCCCGCTCGGTCGGTTCACTGCCTTCGGAGACCTTGGTGGCCAGTTCGATGAGGCGATTGGTCTCGCCGCCCATGGCGGAGACCACGGCCACGACCTTATTTCCCTGAAGTTGGGTTTCGCGGATGCGCCGGGCGACGTTGCGGATGCGTTCGGGGTTTCCAACGGAGGTGCCTCCGTATTTTTGGACAATCAGCTTCATTCTTAGAATGCGCCATTCAGCATGATAAACGCCTTCACGGCCTCATCCGTCGGCTCCAACTCGTAGCGAACCTGGCGTTTCTCGCGAAGTTCCGCCAAGGATACGTGTTTGGGCCGAATGTCGATGGCTTTTTCGATCGTGTCCGGGAATTTGGCGGGGTGAGCCGTCGCCAGGATGACCGTGTTGCGGTCGGGATCGAGATCGGTAAACCCGCAGGCGGTATGCGGATCGACGATGTAGTCGTAGTGCTCGAAAGTCTTCTGGATGTTGGTCAGGATCTGGGCGTCGGAAGTCCGGGTCGCCGCAAAGGTATCCGCATCAAAGTTGGGGAGCTCCAGCTTCCCAGTCTTGCGGACGGTCGTCATCATCTCAGTGACCTTCGCTCCATCACCATCCACATTGTAGTAGAGGAAACGCTCGAAGTTGGAGGCGACCTGGATGTCCATGGAAGGAGCATAGGAGGCCTTGACCGGGCCTTGCTCGTAAACGCCAGTCTGGAAGAGGCGATAGAGGATGTCGTTCTGATTGGTCGCGACGACGAAACGCTGGCAGGGAAGCCCCATGCGAGAAGCCATCCAGCCGGCGAACACGTTGCCGAAGTTCCCGGTCGGCACCACGAACTGCACGTCGTCGGAGTTCTCCGCGGGCAGCTGCATGAAGGCATGCACGTAGTAGATGGATTGGGCCAGGACGCGGGCCAGATTGATCGAGTTGACCGCGGACAAGCGGACCTGTTGCTTGAAGCTGAGATCCGCGAAGAGGTCCTTCACGATCTTCTGGGCGTCATCGAATGTGCCCTCGATCGGGATGGGGTAAACGTTCTTGGCGCCGGTGCAGGTCATCTGGCGCTCCTGCTCGGGAGAGATCCGACCCTTCGGATAGAGAATGAAGACGTTCACGCCTTCCTTGCCCGCCAGGCCATGAATGGCGGCGGAACCCGTGTCGCCGGAAGTCGCGCCGAGCACGTTGATGTTCTCCCCAGTGCGGCGGATCTGATCCTCAAAGAGATTGCCGACCAGTTGAAGACCGAAGTCCTTGAAGGCGAGTGTCGGTCCATGGAAAAGCTCCATGACGAACAGGTTCTTATCCAGCTGACGAAGAGGCGCGATGCTCAGCTCCGTGAAGTTGGTGTAGGACCGGTCGACAATATGGAAGAGTTCTTCCGGAGTGTGATCCGTATCGAAAAGGCTCAGAAACTCGTTGGCCAAGGCCGGATAGGGCTCGGCGTCATCACTGACGAGATCACTGCTGAGCGCGGGCAATTCCTCCGGCACGTAGAGGCCACCGTCGGGAGCCAGCCCATTGGCAAAGGCTTCGAAAAAGGTGGCGGGATCACTCTGACTGCGTGTGCTGACGAATCGCATGTTTCTATTCCGGTGGTTTCTTAACCTACGTGTTCCACTCGCATAAGCACGGGCTCAATGCGAACGCATTCCAGTGCGGCAATCTCTTGAACTGCCCGCCGCACGATGCCGTAGGGGGCATCATGGAGCATGAGCACGATGGGCGCACCTTCTTCTTCGTCCGCTTCGCGCTGAATCATGGAGAGGATTCCCACGCCGTCCTTGCCGAGCAGGCTGGCGATCTGTCCTAAGACGCCGGGGGTATCATCCACAATGAGGCGAAGGTAATACTGACTAACGCTCTCATCAACCGGCAGGGGCTTTCCATAGAGTCCATGGGGCACAAATCCGGTCCGGCGAGAGGACGCCGCCGCATCGGCGATGTCAGCAATGACCGAGCTGGAGGTGGGATCCTGGCCCGCGCCGCTTCCGTAAAACAGGGTTTCGCCCACGACATCGCCTTTCACCATGATGGCGTTGAAGACGCCATTCACGTTGGCCAGGATGTGGTTGAAGGGAATCAGGGAAGGCTGGACGCGCACTTCGATGTTGTCGTCGCTGCCCAGCTTGATCACCGCGAGCAGCTTGATGGCGTAGCCCAGCTCCTCCGCAAAATGGATGTCCACGCGACGCACGCTCTGGATGCCTTCCACCTGAATCTCATCAAAGGGCACCCATTTCCCGTAGGAGAGGGAAGCCAGAATCACGGCCTTGTGCGCGGCATCACCCCCATTCACGTCCAGGGTGGGGTCCGCTTCCGCATAGCCCAGCTTCTGAGCTTCGCCGAGTGCTTCGCGATAGCTGAGGTTGGCCTCCGTCATCCGGGTCAGGATGTAGTTGGAAGTGCCGTTGATGATCCCAATGATGGATTCAATGCGGTTTCCCACCAGGGATTCCTGTACCGTCTTGATGATGGGAATGCCCCCAGCGACGGCCGCTTCAAAGTAGATGGCGGTGTGGTTCTGCTCCGCCAGGGCGAAGAGCTCTTTACCGTGTTCGGCGAGCAGCGCCTTGTTGGCGGTCACTACGGTCTTGCCCGCTTTCAGTGCTTTGCAGACAAAATCGTGGGCCTGGTCAATGCCGCCAATGAGTTCTGCCACGATGGAGATCTGCTCGTCTTCCAGGAGGTCTTCGAGCCGGTCCGTGAGCAATTCGGCAGGGATTTCCTCCGCGCGCTTCTTCTTGAGATCCCGCACCACGATGCGGCGCACCACCAGATCCACGCCGGTGCGTTCCCGCAAAAGCTCACGGTTGCGGAGGAGGTTCTTGTAAACCCCCATTCCCACATTCCCTAAGCCGGCCAGGCCTATCTGCAATGGTTCCAAATGCGACATTCTCGGTATAAACGCGGACGCCACTATGCCTCGGCTGTACGTGGGCGCAAGTTCGATTGGGGAAGATGACAGAGAGGGGCGCCCGGCAATTCCCCAGGGCCGAGTGCGAAAGCACTTTTCGGATTTGGGATTTCTCGTTTTCTGCCCATAGTCGGCCCTCATGAAACTCTCACTCAATGCATCCACCATCAAGCCGACTCCGCTTCTGGAGAAGATTCGGGTCGCGGGAGAAGCGGGCTATGAAGGAATCGAACTCTGGGCCGTGGAAATCTACGAGCACGTCGGCCGGGGAGGTGAGGTCAGCGAAGTGGAGAAAGCCTTGGGAGACTATGGATTGACGGTGCCCTGCTTCATCGCGGTGCGGAACTGGGGAGAGACCAAGGACTGGGAATACAAACTGGCGATGGATGAGGCGCGTCGCCGCATGGAACTGGCGGCTCGGGTGGGCGCTCCCCTGGTCGTCTGCACGCCTCCCATGGAACAACCGGGCATCGAGGGCCTTCATGAGGGCTACAAAGATCTCCTGCAGATCGGCCGGGAGTCGGGCGTGCGCGCCGTGCTGGAATACATCAGCTTTTTCAAATCGCTTAATAATATCGCCGACGCGGTGACCGTTCTCGATCGGTGTGGTGATCCGGACGGCACGCTGATCATTGATGCCTTCCACAACTGGAACAGCGGCAGCACCATGGAAGATCTGGAAGCGCTGCCTCTGGAACGGATCGCGCATTACCACATTGATGACGCGGCTCCAGACAAACCTGCGATGACCCAGAAGGATCCGGATCGTGTCATGATCGGCGATGGTCCAATCGATCTCCGCCGGGAGCTCCAGATTCTGAAGGGGAAGGGCTACGATCAGTGGATCAGTCTGGAACTGTTCAATGCCCAGTTGTGGGAGCGAGATCCACTCGGCGTGGCGAAGCTTGGCATTGAACGGATGCGTGAGTTGCTAGCCAGCCTCTGAAGTAAGGGATTGCCCGCTTGAACCGTCCAACTGGGCTATGAAGGCCCAGTTCCCAGGCGAGCAATCGGATTCCGGAGAATTCGAACGGCAGGAAGATGCCTACCGCGATTTTGTGAGCGCGGATGGTTCCACCGGGTTTCCAGCTGCGGCAGGTCGTTATCATCTCTACGTTTGTTACGCTTGCCCCTGGGCTCACCGCACCATCATCCTTCGGAACCTCAAGGGCCTGGAATCCGTCATTGGCATGACAGCTGTCGACCCGATTCGGGACGACCGCGGCTGGCGATTTGGCGAAGGGCCGGATCTGGGGCCAGATCCCGTGAATGGCTGGGAATTTCTGAGTGAAGCCTACAAGGCCAGTAATCCGGATTACCAGGGGCGGGTCACCGTCCCGGTGCTCTGGGACAAGGAGAAGGGCGTTATCGTCAATAACAGCGAGGATGACATCATGCGGATGTTCAACTCCGCGTTTGATGACTTCATTCCGGAGGCGGAAATGCAATTGAGGGACTTCTACCCCGAGGCACTTCGCGCGGATATCGACGCCTTGTATCCGCGGATCTATGACACGGTGAACAATGGCGTTTACAAAGCAGGGTTCGCCACGACGCAGAAGGCCTATGAAAAGAACGTCCGGGAACTCTTCGATACGCTGGAGTTTCTCGAGAACCGATTAGCCTCCCATCGTTTCCTGACGGGTCACCTAATCACGGAGGTGGACTGGAAGCTATTCGTGACCCTAGTGCGCTTCGACCCGGTCTATCACGGCCACTTCAAATGCAACTTGCACCGGATCATCGATTACCCCAATCTCTACGGGTATCTGCGAGACCTTTACCAACAGCCTGGCATCGCGGAGACAGTTAACATGGATCACATCAAGCGTCACTACTACGTGACCCATGATGACATCAACCCGACTGGCATCGTGCCGCTCGGGCCCATCCAGTCTCTGGATGCGCCTCATGAGCGGGCCAAGCTAGGGTGACACCTAGCTCTTCACCGAATCCTTGGCGACGGCCGAGGCATACTCGCGGTTCATCTGGGAGATGAAGTCAGCGCTGATCTCCTTGGGACAAGCGGCCTCGCACTCGTAGTGGTTGGTGCAGTTGCCGAAGCCTTCGTTGTCCATCTGGTGAACCATATTGATGGTTCGGCGATCCTTCTCCGGTTCCCCTTGAGGAAGCAGATTGAGGTGAGAAATCTTGGCGGCGACGAAGAGCATCGCGGATGCATTCGGGCAAGCAGCGACACAGGCTCCACAACCAATACAGGCCGCGGCGGCAAAGGCATGATCGGCGTCGTCCTTGGGAATCGGGATGGAGTTCGCGTCGGGAGCCGCTCCCGTGCGGACGGAAATGAATCCGCCAGCCTGGTTGATGCGATCAAAGGAAGAGCGATCCACCACCAGGTCCTTCACCACGGGGAAGGCATTGGCGCGGAAAGGCTCAATGTAGATGGTGTCTCCATCCTTGAAGGAGCGCATGTGAAGCTGGCAAGTCGTGGTCGCGCGTTGCGGACCGTGGGGAATGCCATTGATCACCAGGGAACACATCCCGCAGATGCCTTCGCGGCAATCGTGGTCGAACGCGACCGGTTCGCCACCTTCCGCAATGATCTCCTCGTTGACGATGTCCAGCATCTCCAGAAACGACGCCGTCTCCGGGATGGCTTTCGCCTTGATGGTCTGGATATGTCCCTTGGCTTTGGGCCCTTCTTGCCGCCAGATTTTCAGGGTCAGGTTCATGATCGTTCGTTCGATTATTTGTAGCTGCGGATGGAGGGTTTCAGTTCCTTGAACTCAAGGGGTTCTACGTGACGCACTTCCGGCACGTTGTCCCCGGCATACTGCCAGGCCGCTACGTGTTGGAACTCCTCGTCGTTCCGCTTGGCTTCACCGGCCGCGGTCAGGCCTTGCTTCACTTCTTCATCGTCTTCCGTGAACTGGTGTTCTTCCCGGAAGTGACCACCACAGGACTCTTCGCGTTCCAGGGCGTCGCGGCACATCAGTTCGCCAAACTCCAGGAAGTCAGCCACGCGTCCGGCCTTTTCGAGTTCCGGATTCAGACCCGAGGCGGAGCCGGGGATGCGGACGTTGTTCCAGAATTCTTCGCGGATCTGGGGGATCTTTTCGATCGCCTCCATGAGGCCTTCCCGGTTGCGGCCCATGCCACACTTGTTCCAGACGAGCAGTCCCAGCTCGCGGTGGAAGGTATCGACGCTCTTTTCCCCTTTGATGTTGAGCAGGGTATCGATCCGTCCGCGGACTGCGTCCTCGGCTTCCGCGAAAGCAGGGTGCTCCGTGGTGATCTTGCCAGGAGACTGCGCGGAAAGATAAACGGGCAGGGTGGTGGGAATCACGAAATACCCATCGGCCAATCCCTGCATGAGGGCGGAGGCTCCAAGGCGGTTGGCGCCGTGATCACTGAAGTTTGCTTCACCCAAAACGTGCAGACCGGGAACGGTGCTCATGAGATTGTAGTCAACCCAGAGCCCGCCCATCGTGTAGTGCACGGCGGGGAAGATGCGCATGGGCGTCTTGTAAGGGTTATCCCCGGTGATCCGCTCATACATGTCAAAGAGGTTGCCGTAGCGAGCCTTGATCGTGTCCTCGCCAAAGTCGTTGATCGCCTCCATGAAGTCGAGGTAGACGCCTTCCCGCTGTCCGCCGACCATGGGGCCGACGCCACGTCCTTCATCGCAAACTTCCTTGGCGGCACGAGATGAGATGTCCCGGGGAGCCAGGTTGCCGAAGCTCGGGTACTTGCGCTCCAGATAGTAGTCGCGCTCGGAATCGGGAATGGATCCGGGCGACTTTTCACAATCCGCAGCGTTCTTGGGCACCCAGACCCGGCCATCATTCCGAAGTGACTCGGACATCAGGGTTAGCTTGGACTGGTATTCACCGCCGCGAGGAATGCAGGTCGGGTGAATCTGCGTGTAACAGGGGTTGGCGAAGTAGGCGCCCTTCTTGTGGGCCCGCCAGGTGGCGGTGACATTGCAGCCCATGGCGTTGGTGGAAAGGAAGAAGACATTCCCGTAGCCACCGGTGCAGAGCAGCACGCAATCTCCCGCATGCCGGGAAATCTTCCCAGTGGTGAGATCGCGGGTGATGATGCCCTTGGCGTGACCATCCACGAGAACCACGTCCAGCATCTCGGCCCGGGTATGCATCTCCACAGCCCCCGCTGCAATCTGCTTGTTCAGTGCGGAGCAGGCCCCGAGCAGGAGCTGTTGTCCGGTCTGGCCAGCCGCGTAGAAGGTTCGCGACACCTGGGCGCCGCCAAAGGAGCGGTTGTCGAGCAGGCCACCATATTCCCGGGCGAAGGGAACCCCTTGGGCGACGCACTGGTCGATGATGTTGGTGCTGACTTCCGCCAAGCGATAGACGTTGGCTTCCCGGGAGCGAAAGTCGCCGCCCTTCACCGTGTCGTAGAAGAGCCGGTAAACGCTGTCACCGTCATTCTGATAATTCTTGGCGGCATTGATCCCACCCTGAGCGGCGATGGAGTGAGCCCGGCGAGCGCTGTCCTGAAAGCAGAAGCACTTCACCTTATAGCCGAGCTCGGAAAGGGTGGCGGCAGCGGAGGCACCAGCCAGGCCGGAGCCCACGATGAGCACGGTAAACTTCCGCTTGTTCTTGGGATTGATCAGCTTGGAAGAGAACTTGTGGTTGGACCACATGTCCTGGACCGGACCGCTGGGAATCTTTGGGTCGAGGATGTTGCTCATGATCAGGATTCGGGTGCGGGAGTGGGTTGTGTGGAAGGAGCAGGCTCGGCTTTTTCCGGTTCGACGGTTGGACTCAGCGATTTGCCGTGTTCGGCGGAGGGCGCCCTCTCATCGATCGGCTTCACCACATTGGCCATAACGCTGATGGGAATGGAGATGTTGCCAATCAGGATGATGAAGGCGTAGGCGAGCCCGAGATTGCGGAGCAGGTCGCGAGTCTTCTGGGTGCGCAGGCCGAAAGTCTGGAAAACGCTGGCGAATCCATGGCTCAGGTGAGCGCAGAGCAGGAACATGGAAAGAATGTAGAAGCCGCTGATGAGGGGATTGCTGAATCCGGTCACCACCATGGAATACACGTCATGCCGTTCATGTCCGCTGGCGGTTACTTCCGTGAGGTCCCGATAGCTCGTGGGAGCGACCAAGGCGGTAAAGTGGAGCAGGTGATAGACGATGAAGGAGAGCAGAACCAGACCGCTCAAGATCATGGTGCGCGCCGCGAGTGAGGTCTGAATGGTACGAGGATGGCTGTACTTAGGCCTCGCGCTGCGATTCTCCAGGGTGAGGGAGATGGTGAAGGCGATGTGCACGACGACCACGACCAGCATGATGACACGAAAGATCCAGATGAAGGCGCCATGCAACAGCGTCTTGAGCATCTCTGCGTAGTCGTTGATGGCCTCCGGACCGGCGTAGATCAGGAGGTTGCCGGCGAGGTGTCCCGCCAGGAAGAGCAAAAGGATGAGACCGGTTACCGCAACCAGGATTTTCTTGCCGATCGATGAGGCGCAGAAAGCGGAAATCGAGTTAAGGAGTGTCATGGCGCAGACTGATTAACCATTCCATTGGAGTTTTGCAAGGAGTTGGGTAAGGGGGATTGACCCGATGTGCTAGATAAAATTGCGTGAATGATAGGCTTCATGAAGCTGGTCCCTGGCATTCTCTTCCAGGACTTTACCGTGCCCCATGATGATGCGTTCGAAGTCGAGATCAAACACTCGCTCCAAACTTTTCGTGAATCCCACTCGATCCCGAATCAGAAATCGGAAAAGGCGGGAAGGGCCAAGGTTGCCATAAATGCCAGCGAGTCGCTGCGCCAATTGATCAAGACTCCCCGTATTTTGATCCAGATTGAAGACGAGGTCCGCCACGATCAGGGATCGTGAGGGGCGATGATACATTAGATGCTCTCGTACGTTGGGCATCCCATCCATCCTGATCAGATGCAGGTCATCCGATTCCAGGGGACGCTCATCGAACGATTGGAAAGGCCCCTTGACCGGCATGCCTTCAGGAGCCAGGAAGGTGGCCTCCGGGTAGGCTGCAAAGTATTCTGGCCAATACATGTCGTGAAGGTAGCTGGGAGCCACGAAGACAGAGGGCTCGCCAAGCTCCTCCAGCGCTGATCTGGCGGCTGCCGTCAATCGAATGGGAGAATGGACGAGGAGCTTTCCGTCGTCTAACCGCAGTACCGTCATGCGGTGTCCCAGTTCCAGGATTCCGCCTAGACGCAGGGGTTGTGAGGTCTCCCAAATGCCGTCGCCGATTTCCACCATGCTTTTTCTTGGTTACGAACCTCGTCTGGGGCGGGGTGCGCTTGCGCCGCGTCCATTTTCCAGGCAGGTTATGAATTCCGTGAGACGTCTTCCTGTCAGCTTGGTTTTCCTGCTATGGATCGCTGCGGCCTTCGGGCAACTACGGGCGCAAAGTCTGAGCGATCCGGATTTCAAGGATGTGGTCGATGGCCTTCTGGAGCGTTCCATACCTGTCATCACTGTGAACGAACTGAAGGAGCGTGAGAACGTGACGATTCTGGATGCCAGACCTGCGGAAGAATACGAGGTCTCTCATCTCAAGGGCGCCACTCGAGTGGGGTTCCAGGACTTTGACGTCTCCAGGGTGAAGGACCTGCCAAGAGATAAGCCCGTGGTGGTCTACTGCTCGGTCGGCTATCGGAGCGAACGCATTGCCGAGAAATTGGAGAAGCTGGGATTCCGGGACATCTATAACCTCTACGGAGGAATCTTCGAGTGGTACAACCTCGGGGAGCCGGTTTACAACTCCCAGGGCGAGGAGACCCAGAAGGTCCATCCCTATGACCGGAATTGGGGCAGGTGGGTCAAGGTCCGGACGAAATCCGTGGAGCAGGGGCGTTAACTCTGGCCCAGCTGTTCCTTCATTTGGGCCACATTTTCGGCGGAAGGCGCCGTATGCTCAATGGCGACATTCGGAAGGGCCTGCTTGAGCTTTTCCAGATCCTCCGCAGCAATCTCGGTTTCCTTGAAGGTAAGCTTCTCCAGTTGGCCCTCCAGCGCGGCCAGGTGCTGGAGACCATCCCAGGTCAGCAGCGTCTTGTTGATCTCCAGGTGTTTGGCGGCCTTCATCTTGGAGAGATGCTCGAGCGCCTTGTCGGTAATGATCAGGTTGAAGTTGGGCTCCACGCGTAGGTACTCAATGGTATTATTCCCGGCCAGTGCGGCGAGTCCTTCGTCCGTGACCTGAGTCTGGTAGA
>JBHIXE010000135.1:12231-12685 GCA_041984905.1 Verrucomicrobiales bacterium
CGACCTTGGTGGCGGCGGCGACGCCGGCATCATCGAATCGGGAACCTCCAAAATTCACAGACTCCAGGTTCGAGCCTGCGAAGGCGGCCAGCCCCTCTCCTGAGTAGGGATTTCCCCCGGCAGCTTCCTCTGGACCAAAGTTTCTCCAGGCGATGAGGGACTTGAGATGGGCGAAACCCGTCAACTTTTCCAGCTCTGCATTCGTGAACCCAGGATTGTCGAACGTCACGCCCACAACCTGGCCTTGTTCGTTCACTTGGATGCTCGCGGAATATTCGTTTCCACCCCGGAATCCAATCCAATCGACCACATCCTTGTCGTTCTTGTGGACGAACTCTTTCTTATCTGCGCGCTCCAGGAGCCAGTTCCAAGTTTCCCGATCCGACGGATCCGACAAGACCTGCGAGGAGGAACCTCCACCTCCGCAGGCACTTAGGAGAAAAAGGGCAAACAA
>JBHIXE010000136.1:0-12650 GCA_041984905.1 Verrucomicrobiales bacterium
CGATCGGCTACATCGCCAGCACGTCGGAATGGTGCCAGAAGAACGGTGAGCAGCTCGACGACTGGTGGCGCTCGGACGAGTGCGAGATCCATCACTTCATCGGCAAGGACATCCAGTACTTCCACTGCCTGTTCTGGCCCGCGATGCTGAAGACGGCGGGATTCAACCTGCCGACCTTCGTCCATATCCACGGATTCCTCACCGTGGACGGAGAGAAGATGTCCAAGTCCAAGGGCACCTTCGTCCGGGCGGAAAAGTATCTGGAACATCTCAATCCCTCCTACCTGCGTTACTACTACGCCACCAAGCTCTCCAGCAAGGTCGAGGATCTCGACCTGAACCTGGATGAATTCGTCGCGCGTGTGAATGGCGATCTGGTGGGCAAAGTGGTGAATCTCGCCTCGCGAACGGCCAAGTTTGTGAAGGAAGAGGGCCTGTCGGCCACCTATCCAGACGACGGTGGGCTTTTCTCCGAATTTGCCAAGGCCGGGGAAGGCATTGCCAAGGACTATGAGGAAGGCAACTATGGCCGGGCCATGAGGAAGATCATGGAACTGGCCGACAAGGCCAATCCCTATGTCGAACAAAACGCACCCTGGGAACTGAAGAAGGATCCGGAAAAGGCGCGGCAGTTGCAGGATGTCTGCACCGTGGCGCTGAACCTCTTCCGCCAGTTGTCCATTTACCTGGCTCCCGTTCTGCCGAAACTGGCGGAGCAAGCCGGTGAGCTGCTGGGCGAACAGATCACGTCCTGGGACCAATCCCAGGAACCGCTCACGGATCAGCCCGTGAACAAGTTTAAGCACATGCTGCAACGGGTCGATCCCAAGGCCATTGAAAAGATGATCGAAGAAAGCAAAGAAGAAGCGGCTGCCGTGGAACCTTCTCCGAAGCCCACCCCACCGACGGATGACTCCGGCAAGTGGCTGGAAGACGAGCCGATCGCCGAGCAGATCACCATTGATGACTTTGCCAAGGTCGACCTGCGAGTCGCCCGGATTGTCGAGGCCCAGGAAGTTCCGGAAGCCCGGAAGCTTCTTCAACTCACCCTGAGTCTGGGCGGCACGGAAACCCGGAATGTCTTCGCCGGGATCAAGGCCGCTTACGAGAAGCCTGAAGATCTCGTGGGCAAACTCGTGGTCGTCGTTGCCAACCTGGCGCCGCGCCAGATGAAGTTTGGCCTGAGTGAGGGCATGGTGATCGCCTCCGGACCAGGCGGCAAGGACGTGTTCCTGCTGAGCCCGGATTCGGGTGCCGAACCCGGTCAACGGGTGCACTAACGGGTTCCCAGAGATCCGGGACGGGATTTTTGGACTCCAAAGCTTTACAGCGATGGATTTGACCGGCAGTCTGGTAATGCTACCACCAAACTGTTGTCATGACTGCTGTCCTGCCAATCCGGCTACTACTTCTAATCTATCTCCTCACCCTGGGCCTCTCGCTCCCGGCAACCGCCCGGATCTTTACGAATATCAAAGGTCAGGAGATTGATGCGACCATCGTTGCCGCCAGCGGTGGTTCCGTTGTGCTCAACGTTCTAGGCAAGGAATACACGATTCCCGTCAATACCCTCTCCCCTGAGGATCAGATCTACATCAAGAAGTGGTCTGAAGCCAATCCCACCGCGGTGAAGCTGGACTTCTCCTTCTATGCGGATTTGCGGGATCTCCCGAAGGAGAAGGCGAACTACGTCGACTCCGACGAACGGCTCCAGGTTTATCCAAAGGAGTACTCGATATCCGTCACCAGCCGCAATGCCACGCCAGTGAAGGATGTCCGGGTAGAATACCAGATCTTCGTCCAGGATTTTGTCCGCACGGAGCTGAATGAGTTCCGGAAGCTGGCCTACTGCGGCAGCAACCGGGAGGCGGAGACCCAGCGGATCAAAGGGACCAAAGAGGTCAGTCACCTGGACAAGGAAGGCCGGATCGATATCGACCATGGGTTTACCACTGAAAAGTATGTGGACCGGGACTATGGCCGCATTGATGTCGCCAAGCTCGATAAGGTCATGGGTATCTGGGTCCGCGTCTACAAGGGCAATGTCGTGGTAGACGAGTACAAGGATGCCGAGGCGACCTTCAGCATCGATAACCTCTCCTGGGAGGAGTAGGTCGCATCGGCCATTATTGGAAAAAGGTGCCGAAAAGCTTCGCTTCTAAACATCTGATTCCAGCGAAACGGTCTCCGGCCCGCAGGTCTCGATGGAACGCTGCGCCGCCAGCCCGACCAGCACGGCATTCAACCCGTCTTCCAAGGTGACTTCGACCACGCCTTGACCTCGGACGGCCTCCAGAAATCGCCGGTGCTGGTAGTAGGTCGCTCCATGGTGATCTCCCGCCGCAAGCACCTCTGGATCCACTTCCACGATCTCCTGTTCCGGTCCCTTGGGACTTCGCGGACTAAAGACAAGCTCTGCTTCCCGTTGCTTGCCTCCTGGCCAGAAACGGGCTGGACCGGGAATGCGGCACTCCAACTTGCCCGCATCGCCTACCACCGTGAGTTCTTCCTGAAACCAGGAACCTTCCGCGAACATGCAGAGCTCCAGCATGGCGCGGCGACCAGATGCGTAGTCCAGAATGACGTAGGCATTGTCTAGAATATCCGGCACGCGACCGTTGTAGGTTTCATCCCGGTGGTTCACGTCTACGCCTCCAGAAGCATAGACCCGCACCGGTTCTTCTCTAAAGATCAGCGACATGAGATAGAAGAAGTGACAGCACTTCTCCACCAGAGTTCCGCCGGTGTTCTCATTGAACCGATTCCAGTCCCCGACCTTGGGCAAAAAGGGGAAGCGATGCTCGCGAATCGTCAGCATGCGAAGCTCGCCCACGGCACCGGCATCGCAGCGCTCCAGGAAGCGCGTCAGAGGCGGCATATAGCGATACTCCATGGCAACCCAAATCGGGTCAGGCCAACCATTAGCCAAGCTGCGGATTCGGCGTACCTGTTCTAAGGTGGTGACGGCGGGTTTTTCCAGCAGGACACCGCGAGGTTTCCCCTCCAGAATCCGGCTCAGGATTTCAAAATGCGTGTGATTTGGCGAAGCGACAACCAGCGCGTCAACATCTTCACGATCAATAAGTTCTGACAATATGGAAGTATAATCAGCTTCCGGGACAAGCTCCTTGGCCAAGGCTTGTTGACCTGGGTCCGGCTCGCAAATCGCCACCACCTCCGCGTCTGTCAAAAGCTGCAGATTTCGCAGGTGCTCACGCCCCATCATTCCCGCTCCAATTAAGCCATAGCGAACCCGCATAGAGGCATCATCCATGGAATTCAAAATCGCGCAACGGGCAGTGACGGCCCATGCACGAGAAAGTCGCGAAATTTTTGTTGATATCAGGTGTGAATGAAGGTTATTCGACGCCCCCAAATTTTCTTTTAACAAACCAATCAAAATCAACCAGTACTTCAGGTATGACCTGACGACTCTACACAACCAACCTGTAATTAAACTCCAATCCCTGACGAGTCAGGGGCTTTACGAGAATGAATAGCAAAGTCCTGATTGTTGGGGCCGGCGGTGTCGGCCGAGTGGCAGCGTTTAAATGCGCTGCTCAAACTGAAACCTTCGGCGAGATCCTTCTCGCCAGTCGCACCCAACGCAAGTGCGAAGAGATAGCCGGAGATATACAGAACAGGTTGTGTAGACAGGTGAGGACCGCGACGGTTAACGCGGACGAGACCTCTGAGTTGGTAGCCCTGATCCGCGATTTTCAGCCGGATCTGGTCATGAACCTCGCCCTGCCCTATCAGGACTTGGCGATCATGGACGCTTGTTTGGAAACGGGCGTTCACTATCTGGACACCGCCAACTACGAGCCTCGCGATAACCCGAAGTTCGAATACCACTGGCAATGGGCCTACCACGAGCGTTTCGAGAAGGCCGGCATCATGGCTCTGCTCGGCAGCGGGTTCGATCCCGGTGTGACCAACGTGTTCTGCGCCCACGCGCTCAAGAACCGCTTCGACTCCGTGGAGGCGATCGACATCGTGGACTGCAATGCAGGCGATCACGGCCTGCCTTTCGCCACCAACTTCAATCCGGAAATCAACATCCGTGAGATCACGGCCAATGGCCGCTGGTGGAAGAAGGGTCGCTGGATCGAAACCCGCCCCCTCGAGATCCATCAAAGCTTTGAGTTCCCGGATGGCATTGGCCCCAAGGAAATCTACCTCCTCTACCACGAGGAAATGGAATCCCTGTCCAAGAACATTCCAGGCCTGAAGCAAATGCGCTTCTGGATGACCTTCTCCGAGAAGTATCTCAATCACCTGCGAGTGCTGGAGAATGTGGGCATGACCTCCATCAAGCCGATTGAAGTCAACGGCGTGGAGATCGCTCCGATCGAATTCCTGAAGGCGGTTCTTCCCGAACCAGCCAGCCTGGGTCCGCTGACCAAGGGCAAGACCTGCATCGGCTGTATCGTGCGCGGACAAAAGGACGGGCACGACCGCCAGCTCTACATCTACAACGTGGCCTCTCACGAGGAAGCCTACGAAGAGACCGGAGCTCAAGCGATCAGCTACACTACCGGCGTCCCCGCCGCAGTGGGAGCTCGCATGATGCTGGAAGGCAAGTGGATGCGCCCCGGCGTCTGGAACATGGAGCAAATGGATCCCGATCCATTCCTCAAGGTTCTGGGCGAGCAAGGCCTCCCCTGGCAGGAAGAGATCACGGATTTCGATCCGGCGATCGCAGCACAGGATGTTCTCTCTCTGACCGGAGTCTAAGCTCATGCAACATCCTCTGACTTCTGAACCCTCGCCGATTGGCAAGGGAGGGTGCGGCGTGCGCAGTTGTACTGTCGTCAGCCCCCGTCCGGCTCGAGCGAAACGCCCGTCGAACGGCCCCTCGCTCCGCGTAGAAGGTCTGCCTCCACTCGTGGAGCTGCCTTCTCCCTGCTATGTCATCGACCTGGCACGGCTCCGTAAGAACATGCGGCTTCTGCAGCACGTTCAGGACCAGGCCGGTTGCAAGATCATGCTGGCCCTCAAGGGCTTTTCCACCTTTGCCGCCTTCCCTCACATGACGCCTTACCTGGCCGGTTGCTGCGCCAGTGGCGTGTGGGAAGCACGGCTGGCCCGGGAAGAGTTCAACAAGGAGGTTCACACCTACTCGCCGGCCTTTGCGCCCAAGGACATCCCCGAGATTCTGAATCTGACCGATCACCTGGTGTTCAACTCGTTGAACCAGTGGAATCACTTCCGCCGGGACATCGCCAAGCATCGCCGGGGCAAGGACATTCATGTGGGACTTCGGATCAACCCGGAGCACTCCACGGCCAAGCACTCCATGTATGATCCCTGTGCTCCGAACTCCCGATTGGGCGTGCGTGCGGATCAACTGAAGGACCAGGATCTCTCCGGCGTTTCCGGTTTCCTCTGTCACTCCCTGTGCCAGCAGACCTCGGTACCGCTGGAAGCCACCATTCAGGCCATTGAAGAGCGCTTTGGCGAATGGTTGCCCCAGATGGAGTGGTTCAACTTCGGTGGCGGTCACCACATCACCCGTTCCGACTACGATGTGGATCACCTCATCGAGATCATTTCCGCCTTCCGGAAGCGCTGGAACCTGCAGGTGTATATGGAGCCCGGTGAGGCGCATGTGCTGAATACCGGTCACCTCATCGCCTCCGTGCTGGACGTGGTGGAGAACGGCAAGAACATCGCCATCCTGGATGTGTCCGCGACAGCTCACATGCCAGACGTGTTGGAGATGCCCTACACGCCGCCCCTGGCGGGTGCCGCCAAGCCGGGTGAGAAGGCTCACGAATATCGTTTGGCCGCTGCGACCTGTCTCTCGGGAGACATCATCGGAGATTACTCCTTTGATCATCCGCTGGAGATCGGCAACCGCATCGTCTTCACTGACCAGGCCCAATACACCATGGTCAAGACGACCACCTTCAATGGCGTCAAGCACCCCTCCATCGCCCTTTGGGACGCGGAGCGTGGCCAGCTGGACGTGGTGCGGGAGTTCAGCTACGAGGACTTCCGGTCCCGGCTCGGATAACCCTAATGGTTCACAAAATGGAGAACGAAGCCTGGCGTCACGCCTTTTGCCCACTGGAATTTGGCGTGCGCCCGGCGTCGGATTGTCTCTTCCACTTCTTTCCCGTGCCCCTGGAGCGCACCGTCAGTTACGGCGGCGGTGCGTCCGGCGGCCCGGACGCGATTCTCCTCGCGGCAGAAGAATTGGAACCAGTCTATCTGGGTGCCCAACCTGGAGAGGCCGGCGGATTCGTCCATCCGCCAATCGATTGTGATCCAGATGCTCCGGTCGAAATGGCCCTGAAACAGTTGGCGGATCAGACGGAAGCAGCCGTGCGGGACGGTCGAGTGCCGGTCACTCTCGGAGGCGAACACACCGTTACCCTCGGAAGTGTAACCGGGCTCAAACAAGCCGGCCTGGAATTCGGCATTGTCCAGATCGACGCTCATGCGGACCTGCGGGATTCCTATGGCGGCACGCCCTACAGCCACGGTTGTGTCATGCGCCGCATTCACGAGCGCTTCGCGCCGCCCATTCTTCAGATTGGCGTCCGCGGTTTGTGCCTGGAAGACATTCGCTATCGGCGTGAACATGGCATCGCACACATCGACGGTCCAGACCTTCACCGGCACGGTCTTCCCTCTCCCCTGATTCCGGACGACTTCCCGGATTCGGTCTATCTGACCTTCGATATCGACGGTCTCGACGCCTCCCTGATGCCTGCGACAGGAACCCCATCTCCGGGAGGACTTTTCTGGCATCAGATCGAAGACGTCCTGGCGGGGATTGTCCATAGCGGGCGCCGTATCGTCGGCTTTGACATCGTGGAACTAGCGCCGATCCCCGGACTCCATTCCGCGGACTTCGTCAGTGCGGTATCCGTCTACGCCTGCATGCATGCTGTTCTTGCCAGTCGCGGCGAGTTGGATCGCTATTTGGTATAGGAAGCTCTCAACGATTGAACGTTTGGCTCGGAACGTGGCCCAAAATGGGGAATTTCCCAAACCCCCCATGATGGCTTCCTCGTCCCTTCAACTGCTCGTTCTTGTTCTCGTCTGCCTTGCTTCTCAATCCGCGAAGGCACTTTCCCCTGAAGAGTTTGGCGTCACCACCCTGACGCCTCCGGAATTGGAGCTCGATCCGGATCCCACCTACTGGGCGCGAACCAGGATGTGGCAAGGCATCCCCAGCATCGAGCGCACGACCAATGGACGTCTGTGGGCCACGTGGTACGCCGGACCGTTAGCCGAAGGGAAAACTGGGAACTATGCGGTGCTCATTACCAGTGAAGATGATGGCGTCACCTGGTCCAAGCCAGTCGCTGTCTATGATCCCACCCCGTTTTTTGGGGGCAACACGGCCGACCCTCACCTCTGGATTGATCCTCAGGGCCGTCTCTGGTGGTTCGTGAATCGCAACCTTCGCCTCAAAGATCCAAACGGAATTCGTTCCCAGTGGGGCTTCTCCACGGATGATCCCGAGAGTGCGCACCCTCATTGGAATCCCCCCGTCTTCGCAGGCTTTGGAGTTGGCCTCAACAAACCCACGGTCCTCTCCAATGGAGACTGGCTCCGCCCGGTCGACAATTTCAACAGCAAGGATCCCTCACGGACGCACTATTACCGGTCTCGAGACCAGGGAAAGAGTTTTGAGATGTATGCCAAGTTGCCGATTCAGGATGTTACCTTTTCCGAGCACATGGTCGTCGAGCGTTCGGACAAGAGCCTCTTGATGCTCGCTCGGACGAGCTATGGAATCGCCCGGGCAGACTCCTTTGATCAGGGCGCAACCTGGGAAAACCAGAAAGCCTTCACTAAAGAGCGGGGCGTCAACACCCGGTTCTTCTTCCGCAAGTTGCAGTCCGGAGCCTGGTTACTCGTCCTGAACGATCACCCAAGAGCCCGAAACAACATGACCGCCCTTTTATCTGAGGATGAGGGCAAGACCTGGCCTCACCAGCTCTTGCTGGATGATAGAACTGGAGTGAGCTATCCGGATGGAGTCGAAGGGACCAACGGCTTTCTCTACGTGACCTATGACCGCGGCCGCTACGTCAAGGATCAGCAGGAGATCCTGTTTGCCAAGTTTACCGAGGCCGACATCAAGGCTGGCGAATTAGTCACCCCAGAGAGCCGGACAATGCAAGTCATCAACCGCCTGGCAGACGAAGGTGGTGGCGTCCGCCATTCCTATGAATCCAGGATGATGTTGGAAGAATTTGAAGCCAGGCAGGAGCCCTGAAGATTTCCCCCAACTACTCGTCTTCCAGCGGAGGCCGCGTGGGAGTCTCCACTCCACCTCCTGAACTGCCCCCCTGACCCGGACCTGCGCCGCCATCAGGCATGCGATTTCCGCCCGGGCCACCGGGACCTCCACCAGGGAAGCGTCCTCCGCCGGGACCGCCCGGCCCGCCTTCACGCGGAGGCAAGGCCTTGAGCTCTTCCAGCGTGATTCCACCGTCACCGTCGGTATCGGCTTCGGAAAGTCTCGCCCAGAAAAACTCAGGCGCCTCATCCTGGGTGATCTTGCCATCCTTGTTCTGATCCATGCGCTCCAGCATCATGGCAGGATCGCGACGTCCGCCACCTCCGGGACCATCGGGCCCACCCTCACGGCGTGGCCGATTCTTGAGTTCTTCCAGGCTAAGGAGGCCGTCGCCATCCGTATCAGCCCGGGACATGAATTGCCAGGCCCGCTCCGGTGCTTCCGACTCGCTGATCTTGCCATCACCGTCGGTATCCAGGTTGGCGATCATCTCCTCGGGATTGGGGCGTGCCCCTCCCGGACCACCTGGCCCACCAGGTCCGCGTCCTGGGCCACGCGGTTCCATGGTTTCCCCGGTTCCCGTCGTTCCGCCGAGTTCCAGGACTCGTTTCTCTCCGGGAGCGGAGTTCACATCAAAGCGGATCACCACTTCCTCGCGAATCAAGTCATCCGCTTTGCCAGGATAATCGATTCCAAAGTCCTTGCGATTGATGGAGAAATCCGCCTTTACCGCCACGTTGTCCTGAGCTTCGGAGACTACCACGGAGGCCGGAAAGGTGATCGCCTTGGTCACCCCATGCAGCTCCAGCTTTCCAGAGAGGAGATAGTTCTCGCCGTCCGTGGTCTCAGCCTTGTTCAGTTCAAACCGGGCCGTGGGATACTTCTCCACATCAAAGAAATCGGGAGACTTAAGGTGCCCCGTCAGCTTTTCATTGTCCGTGTAAACGGAGGCCATATCGATCATGACCGCATGAAACGCATTGGGATCCAGCCGCGCGTTGGCCACATCCACGTTCACATACCCGGTAAAGTTGGTGAATCCTCCTTCGTGACTGCCCGTGACCTTGGAACCGACGAACTCCAGCTTGGATCCTTCGCCGAAGACATAGGTGACGACCTGGGCGGGCAATTCCGGGGATGTGGTCGCAGAGGTACTGGCATCCTCGGCTGGGTCGGTAACGTCCGCCTTAGCCACATCATCCGCCGGATTCTTGGCACAGGCGGAGAGGAAAAGGGCCGAAGCAAGCCCCGCGAAAAGGAGGGTTGGGATCTTGGTCATGGGTGTGTGTTGAATGAGACTATCCTCATTCAACTCTTCATCCCGAGGAAAGTCTTCACAAAACCGGAAATTCTTCCACGGGGAAACGAGCTAACGGGTGCGGCGGCCCTTTGACTCTTACCAATCGTCGTCGTCGAAGTCGTCTTCCTCGAAGCTCAGCCCCTGGAGAAAGTCTTTGTCCTTGGCGGTGAACTCTTCCTCCTCCTCGTCGAAATCGGCAGGATCTGCGTCTTCAACGATCGGCTCCCACTTCTCCCAACTCAGTTTGGAGTCACGCTCCCCGGTTTTGACGAAGTGGTCCACGGCCTTGGCCGCGGTATCGGAATCCACGAAGTTAGTCAGCTTGGCCATACTTTCGTCGTCGATGGCCACGGTTTCGGGCCGATCTTTACCGTGAATAGCCCAGCGATTCTCCTTGGCGTCTTCAAAAACCAACAAGACCGTCTGGTCATCGTGAAAGGCAAAGTTGATCTGAGAAACGATCTTCGCCTTCTCATCTTCATAGGAGAGCGTCAGGTAGCCCAGGTCCGTCTCCAACAACTTCTTTTCCTTCAGGAACTGCATCACCTCAGGACCGGACATTTTGGCGACGTCCTGTCTCAACGGTGGATCTTCAACACTTAAAATAACTTCTGGCATGGCACTATCGAATGATAAGTGAATTCACACTAACCCTGTGTCAAGGGCCGCTGTCGCCAATGCTTTCCCTACGCGAGCGCACATCAAAGGCAACTGGCAGTCCGGTCAGTCCATACTGGTTCCGGAGCGCCGCTTCAAGGTAGCGTTTGTAACTCTCAGATAGCAACTCCGCATAGTTCACGAACAACAAAAATCGAGGAACTTCAATCGCTCTTGGTCGATCGGACTTCTTCGTGGTGGCATAGAGAAGATTGAGTCGCCGATTCTTGCGCACTGGCGGCGGATTTTTCTGGACGGCTTCCTTCAGCACCCGGTTGAGTTGGCCTGTGGAAACGGAGCCCCGGGCAGCTTGACGGACTTCATCGATTGCCCCAAAAATCTTCCTCAAATACTGCCCTTTCAAGGCGGAAACCGCGACTCCAGGGGCGTAGTGCAGGAAGAACAGCTCCCGACCGACATGATCCATCAGTTCCTCCATCCGGTCCTTGAACTTGGCGTCCGGGTGAAACAGGTCGAACTTGTTGAGGATCATGATGCAAGGCTTGTTTTCCTCCAGGATCTTCCGGGCAATCTTGCGATCCATGGCCGTGATCCCAGTGGATGCATCCACGACCAGCAGACATAAGTCCGCTCGCCGGATACTGCGCTCACTGCGCATCGAACTGAAGACCTCCACGGAGGTGTCCTGTTTGCTGCGCTGGCGAATTCCCGCCGTATCAATCAACACATAGTTGATCCCCCCTCTCTCGTAAGGGACATCGACCGCATCCCGCGTAGTTCCCGCCACATTGCTGACGATGGTCCGCTCGTCTTCCAGGATGGCGTTGATGAGCGAGGACTTACCGACATTGGGCCGCCCGACGATGGCGATGTAGGTCGGAGTCTTTTTCTCCGCCGTTTTATCGGGAGCTTCAAAGCGTTTCTGGAGCCGGTTGGTGATATGCTTCACCAGCGCTTCGAAATTTCGACCGTGCTCGGCACTGACAGGGTAATTCGAATCAAACCCCAGCTCCGCAAAGTCCGTCACCGCGTTTTCATGCTTGTCGTGATCGACCTTGTTGACCACCAGCATGGTCTCAACCGAGGCCCGGCGCAGCGTGGCGGCCAACTCCTGGTCCACGGGCGTGATTCCAAACTGCCCATCGACCACGAACACAATCAGGTCCGCGGAAAGAATGGCGACATCGGCTTCAGCACGCACCTGATCGGCGAATCCGTCGGTGAGCGTCGCGCCAATCCCCCCGGTATCCACCACTTCAAAGGGGATCGCGCCCCGGGTGCATTCGGCCGAGATCCGGTCCCGGGTGACGCCGGGCTCATCGTGAACAATCGAAATCCTCCGTCCCACCAGACGGTTGAAAATCGCGGATTTCCCCACATTGGGGCGGCCCACTATCGCCACCGTAGGCCTTCTGGTGGTCTTGGATTCCATAGGCTGGAAGCATCCTATCGAATGCTGGCGAATCAAGTTTGTGGTTTGAAGAGATTTCATGGCCTGCCAAGGTGTCCTGAATCAGGCTTCCTTCCCTCATCCTTTCATGCAATTCTCCCTCTCCCGGCTCGCCTTCCTCCTCGTCTGTCTGAGCGGGCTCCCCATACATGCTCAAACCTCTGACGCCATCATGGCGGAGTTCGGTGGATATAAAGGGCCCAGTCTCCAGGGAACCGATCCATCCACGCTCACGGGCAAGGTCATGACAGGTTATCAGGGCTGGTTTCGCTGTGAGGGCGATGGCAACGATCAAGGCTGGGTTCACTACCGGGGCAAAGATGGCCGGTTTGAGCCGGGAAGCTGCTCGATCGACTTCTGGCCAGATGTTTCCGAGCTAGCCCCTGAGAACACTTTTGAGACGCCCTTTCGTCACGCCAGCGGGGAAGTCGCAAGGGTTTACAGCTCTACGAACCGGGAAGTCGTCTTGAAACACTTTGAATGGATGCAGACCTACGGCATCGACGGCGCCTTTGTGCAGCGTTTCACCGCTTATCTCAAGGATTCCCGCGCTCTCGCTTCCAGCACCCGGATCCTCGCAAACTGCCGCGAAGGCGCCAATCGTCACGGACGGGTATATGCGCTGATGTATGACACGGACTTCGATGCGGAATCCCTCAATCACATCCGCGAAGACTGGAAGCGGCTCATCGATCACCTTCAACTCACCCAGGATCCGGGCTATCTCCGGCACGAGGGCAAACCTGTCCTGGCACTCTGGGGATTTGGCTTCACGCATCGCAAATGGGATCCTGAGGCGACTCGTGAGTTCTTCCGGTTTCTCAAAGAAGATCCCACCTATGGACAGGTCACCCTTCTCCTGGGTATCCCCACCCATTGGCTCAAGCTGACCGGTGATTGCCGTCCCGATCCCCAAATTCACGAGCTTCTCCAGATGGCGGACATTCTGAGTCCCTGGATGGTGGGCCGTCTCTCCACCACCGCGCAGGCACAAGCCAATGTCGACCACTTCCTTAAAC
>JBHIXE010000137.1:0-12597 GCA_041984905.1 Verrucomicrobiales bacterium
ACTTCATGCTGGCAAAAGCCTTCCTCGGCATCTAGGTTCCGCGCGAGATGGATGTCGAAGAATCTGCAGGAGTTATCTTAATTTCTGAGCATGAGGAAGTTCCGAAGGCGCTGATCATTCGCGTACGTGTCCGCGAGCTTTATGAGATCCCGAAAGGTCACATAGAAGATGGAGAAACCGCGGAAGTTGCTGCCCTTCGAGAACTGCGAGAAGAGACCGGAGTCGACGTGCCCATCATGCTGGGCCCTTACCTGGGAGACCTGGAATATCGCTTCAAGAGCTTCGGCAAACGCGTCCACAAGCGAGGGCATCGTAGAGCCTGGCGTGACCCCCGTCTTTGGCAGTGTCCTCCCTCTCATCCGGGAAATTCGCTGGGCGAGCAAAGAAGAAGTCGCGGAGCTGCGCTTTGTGAGCAGAGAGCTCAAACTGCTGGTGCACCGGGCTTTCGATTTGGCCCGCGAAAAGTAGCCGCCTGGGTCAATCTTCCAACGTCCGCATCAGCACTTCGGTGAGTTCCGAGGCGGCTTCCGAAGACAAGGGGGCATGGGTGACCAGGCAAAGACAGACTTGGGTAGCTCCAGCCTCACAGTCCAACACACCCAACCACTTATCACGGTCGAGGGGCAGATAGACTCCGGACTTGGTTCCTTCCGCCTGCATCTTCTTGCGAACCGGATCCAGCACCGCCATGAGCTTGAGCCCGGAGGAAACCAGGGACATATCCTGTTCGCCCTCATCCAGGAGCGGATATCCCTGGCTATCGGCGATCAGCATCTGAGAGCAACGGGTGATCTCGCGAACCCACTTGGCGTAGGCCTGCAATCGTTCCTGGGTCGAGCCCTTGGCAATAAACGGCGTGGGATCCACATGCCGCGGAAGATCCAGGGGCACCGGCGCACTGATTTCCAGCGCTTCCGGACCTTTGAACTGCTTGGCCTGCTGCGTCTCGGACTCTCCCGAAAACTTGCCTCCCAGGCGTCGAATCTCCGCAAGGATCTCCAGGGCGCGACTGCGGCTTTGAAGATTGAGAGCTTCAATCTGAGCCGATTCTTCCATCACTGCGATCGTCGGCTGTGGCGCAGTGAGATCGTCCAGGCTAAGCACGGGTTCGTTATCCAAGGGCTTCTGAGGTTGTGCCGCGTCCCATTCCGGAGGCACGTTGGGATAGAGCGAGGAATTGCCCGCCGGAGAATTCTGGTAGAGCACCCGGCTGGTCATTTCCGGGGGCATCAGCTTGTGCACCAGTTCCGCGATTTCGCGAAGGTCGATCCAGGACTCTAGAGGGGAACTCATGTGGCAAAGGCAGTAGCGTGGCTAAAGAAATCGTCATTAGGGATGGTGGTGAGGCAATGGGCCGTGGCTCGCCCAGCAGACGCCTCTCATCCTGACATAGCACCATGAGCCATTCGGAGGAGGGATGCAACCAAGAGCTGCTACAAGATTATTCGTCAATCCGTGAATTAAACATCTCTTTACCACCTGGCGCAAGCGCTTAATCACGAGCGCATTCGGCCCGCTCTACCATCGGGCAAAACGCCCACTTCCGGGAGGGTTCTCGCCGTGCTTATTTCGACCTCAAGGCGTCCTTGCTGTTGTGCCACTCCGCCAGGAAGTAGACCCCCGCTCCCGCCCCCAGAATGGCGAGGCCCACCAGGGTTTCGGGCAGCTTGTCCTTCACGAAATGGATCAGCATATAGACGCTCATGGCGAGGAAGAGAATCGGCGTCACAGGGTATCCCCAGGCGCGATAGGGCCGCTCGGTATCGGGTTCGCGGACTCGCAGATAGATCACCGCTGCCACCACCGCGGCGGAGGACACCAAGAGGATTGCCTGGATGCAAAAGATGATTCGCTCGAAGTCAAAAAAGAATACCAACAACAAAGCGACCACCAACTGAATGAGAATGCCATAGGTCGGCGAACCGGCTTTATTCCGGAACGCCAGGAAACGAAACAGCTTGTAGTCCTCTGCCATCACCTGGGTGACCCGCGGCCCGGCCCAGATCATGGAGCTGATGGTGGAGATGAGGCCAAAGCAGATGAGGAACCCCACGATGGTCGCGCCCTGTTCATCAAAGATGTATTTGGCGGCTTCATAGGCCACATCCTTCTGACCCTCCATGGCTTCGACCGGCGTCGACCAGAGGAAGGCGCAGTTGAGCCCCACGTAAAGCAGAGTGACGAGGCCCGTGCCCAGCAAGAGTGCCAGGGGAACATTCTTCCGGGGTTGATCCATCTCTCCTACCACATAGGCAGCGGCGTTCCACCCACTGTAGGCATACATCACCCAGTAAAGGGAGATCGCGAACCCGGACGTGAAGAGCAGACTCCAACTCATGGCTTCGTCCCCACCCCCATCGCCACCTCCCACCGTAGCGAATGGCGAGAAGGACACGCCGGTGTAGTTGCCCATACCGAAGGCAAAAAGCACCAGAAAGATGATGAGCAGCACCTTCCCCAGAGTGAACGCCAGCTGAAAACGGCTCGCCGAGCGAATCCCGATCAGATGCACTGCCGTCACCGCAACCACCACGATCAGAGCCATGGCCCGAGGCGTCAGCCGGCCAGCGCCTTGAAGCGCATCTGAAAGATACTCGCCAAAAGCCAGGGCCGCGGCCGCGACAGGCGCCGCAAAGCCGACGGTGACGGAGATCCATCCGCTGAGGAACCCGGCCGCAGGATGATAGGCACTCGCCAGCAGGTGATATTCCCCGCCACTTCGAGGGTTCATGGCTGCCAGTTCCGCGTAGCAAACCGCCCCGCAGAAGGCCAGCAGTCCGCCGAGCAGCCAGAGAACCAGGATGGGAAAACCGGTGGGCAGGGAGATCACCTGGTATCCAAGGCTGGTGAAAACGCCGGTGCCGACCATGTTCGCCACCACAATCGCAATCGCCGTCGCCAGCGGTATTTTTGGAAAATCAGATCCGGAGTCGCTCATAAATTACTGAAATGGATCATTTCGGGGCCAACACGCCCTTTGACAGGGAGAGCTGAAGTCGTTAAATTTTGTGACTCCAGCCACCGCATTCTAAAATTTTTCATGGGCCACTCACTCCTTCCCACCCGGCTAGCTGTTGTGCTGGCCCTCACCGCCGTTGGGTTTCTCACTCAATGCGCCGAACAGACTTCCTCGAGTTCCATCGCCGCCTCTCAGGTTGGCAAGAAACAGAAGAAATCCAAGGGGCAAAATGGCAATCTTTATTCGAACCTGCCGGTCGCCACGGATTCCCTGAACGACACCGCGCGTTTTCTGGCGGGGATGCCGGGAGGAAGCAACTCCCCCTACGCTCATCTGCGGAAGTCCAGCGACTGGCAGAAATTGCAGGCCAATCTGGATCACCTCTTCGGCTACTTCGAGAGCACCCGGGCGAGCCGCATCGATTCCTGGCGGCGTTCCGAACTGAGCGGCCTGGGATCCGGTCTTGTCTTCTACCCGTTCAGTGGACCTGACTACCTCTTCGCGCACACCTTCTTCCCCAGTGCCAGCACCTACGTGCTCTGCGGGCTGGAGCCGGTGGGAACCGTGCCAAACCTGAATGCGTTTTCCGCGGGAGAGATGAGCAGCAGCCTCTCCAATTTGGGCAAGTCCATGGGCACGGTGCTGAGCCACAGCTACTTCATCACCACGGATATGCGCGGAGATCTGGACCGCACCCCGATCAAAGGCGCTCTTCCTTTGGTCATGGTCTTCCTCGCGAGAACCGGTCACCAGATTCAATCCGCTAACCTCGTCGACCTGAACGCGAGCGGCGTACCGGTTCCGAGGAGTGCAGGGGGTGGATCGGCCCCCGGGTTTCACATCGTGGCCAGCGGTCGCGGCGGCACCAAGAACATCTATTACTTCCAGGAAGACCTCTCCAACAGCAATCTGGGTTCCAACAAGCGCCTGCTCAGTTTTGTAGGTAGCCGCGGCACGCCGGTCACCTACCTGAAGAGCGCGTCTTACCTGATGCATAAGGATCATTTCTCGGTGATCCGAAGCGCCATCCTGAGTCAAAGTTCCGCGGTGGTGCAGGATCCATCAGGCGTTCCCTATCGCTTCTTCGCGGATGGAGGCTGGAACATCCATCTCTACGGCCGGTACAGCGGCACGCTGGATATCTTCGATTCCTACTACCAGAAGGATCTCGCCGAGGCCTATGCCAGCCGGTCCGCAGGTTCCCTGCCCTTCGGCGTGGGCTACAAGCAGGACTCCATCGTGGTGGCGCGGAAGCGCTATTAGGTAGGGCCATCCGCGCTTGTAGGAATAGAAGGAAACTGAAGCGCGGGAATTACGGACGCTGGTCTCGCCGCTACGCGGCTGATATTTTGTTTTTTCATCCTATCCGGGGGTACCCCTGCGGTCACACACCGGCTACTTAGGTCCTCAGCGCTTCGCGCTTTCTCCAGCGCATCTCTGATGGACCTGAGCGTGAACGTTCACCCAATCTGGAATGCTCTTAACGAGTGTGGATCGGAGAACTCGAAGCGCCCAATGCTCTTCACGCATAAACTCCGAGTTTGAAATTGTAAAAGGCTTTTCACACGCCCACCGTTAGAGACTCATCAGATGGTTTCATCCCTGATAACTCCGTTCCAACGGCAGAAACGCCGCACGCGAGCAGCCTTCGCAATGTCGATCTTTTCGTGTGCTTTGATTCTTTATGCAGTTGGCGTGATCAATTCTCCTCACAATTTCGGAGGGTTCTCTCATTGGAAAGACGCTAGTGGAGGGAGCGTCATGTATGCCTATTCGCGGGACAGATTGGGATGCCTCATCATTTCCCACATCCCTGAGGAGGATTTGTCTCTCAGGACTGCCAACGCCAGTGGATATGGGATTCGCTGGTGCACCATCGAACTAAGTGTGAATGGACGAGACCATCAAATTGATCTGAAAAGGAAAACGACCCTCGTGGTGATCGGAAAGGATGGGGAAGTCTTGAAGCACTCCATCAATGTGAGCCCCCATGGCTTTGATCAATTGAGGCACAAACTGAGAGCCCAACCCAGAGGGGCCATAAGTGCCGCTCTGGAATTTCTCAGAAACTACGACTTGCCATTACAGACACACCCAATCGTGGGTGGGCAAGAATAACCCTCGGAGCCCACACTGTTTATCGACCCAGAGCAGAGCCTTCCTACTTGGGCAGATCCGAGGTCACGGCCTCGATCTCAGAGCGCTTGAAGGAGCCTTCCTTGTCCTTGTATTTGTCTCTCGCCCAGGCAATCTGATCCGGCGTCACGGCGGGAGCGGAATTTCCAAAGCTGTTGCGTGCATAGGTGATGACTCCAGCAATCTGCTCGTCAGAGAGCAGGTCCTTCCAGGCTACCATCACGCCAGTGAATTTGCCTTCCGGCACAATCCCCTGCAGCAGGGTCATCGCGGTCGCTTCGCTGGGACCCGTGAGAATCTTGGAATCAACCAACTGAGGCGCCATTCCCGGCACGAGCCCCTTACCATCCGGACCATGACAGGCGATGCAATACGAAGAGAACACCGTCTTGCCCGTCTCCATCAAGCCGGGATCCACCGCGCCAGATCCTCCCGCAGGAGCTGGGGCCTCGGCAGGGGCGTTGTCCTTCGGAGCAGCCGCCGCGGTTTCGGCAGCAGGAGCCTTCGGCGCTGGTGTCGGCGCAGCCGCGGTAACGGCACTGGCTTCTTCTGGAGCAGATTCCGGCGCTTCGTAGTGACTCAGGCTTTCTTGAATCAGTTTGAAGCCAAAGGCTCCCAACATCACCACCAACACCGCAGGTGTGGCGATGCATAAAACCAGCCCGAGAATTTGATTGGGAGCTTTGCCCTGTTTGGAAGTGTCTGCCATGGTACCGTCTTCTGTTACGCCCCGGATAGAAGCATGGTCACACTTGATGTCAAGGTCTGCTGAACTCAGTCGTCACTCTCCGGAGCTTCCTGGTCCTCTGGGTCAGGCGACGGAATCGCCGGTCCACTTCGCAATTCCCGAAAGATTTCCCGGAGTTGGCTCATGGCTGTTTCCGAGAACTGAAGTGTGCCGGACTGCGCCAGGACCGCCTGGATGTCTTCCAGACCCTTGCCAAAACTGGCCAGCTGTCCCACGACCCGGCTTACCGGATCATCCGCTCCGGCGGCTCCCATCAACTGGTTCCGGCGGAAGGTCTTCTTGATCTCCTCCCATCGGCCCGCCTGAGCTTCCGTCAGCCGGTCCTCCATCTTGAGGAACTTGAGCAGGTTGGCCTCGGCTCCCGTGGTCAGGTTCTGGGACTCGTACTCGTAGTGGTCCAGGATGAGCTGCTCCACCTCCGCGTCCGTCATGATCGGCAGCACCTGCTCCGCAATCCGGTTCATGTTCCGGTAGGAGCCCTGAAGCCGGAAAGCAGGCTCAGTGCGATAGGCGTCCTGTTGACTTGCTGAGGCGATGTACTGCGAGTTCACCCGCAGGATGGTGTCCCTGATTCGGAACAGCTTCTTCATCACGTTGGTCAGCTCGTCGATCTCTTCCATGGAGTAGTTGCCCTCAAACTCCACGCCTTCCTGGGTTCCGGTCCGCGCGATCTTCATGACGGCGTAGACGTCTTTCTGACTCCGAGCCGCCAGCTTGGAGAGCACGGGATTGGAGGTCAGCGAGTTCTCGATAAACGAATCCGCAAAGGCATCGCCATGACCGCCGATGATATCGCCGAGATTGTAGGTATCCGCCCGGTTGGCCAGCATGTCGGGGATTTGGAACTTGCCGCCGCTCTCCGTGTAAGGGTTCCCCGCCATGACCACGGCGACTTTCTTGCCGCGCAGATCGTAAGTGCGGGCCTTGCCCTGCCAGACGCCTTCCATCTTCCGCTGGGCGTCGCAGAGACTGATGAACTTCTGGAGGAACTCCGGATTGCAGTGCTGGATGTCGTCCAGGTAAATCATGACGTTGTCACCCATCTCAAGCGCCAGGTTCAGCTTGTCGATTTCCTGGCGTGCACTGGCATTGGGCGCTTCTTCCGGATCCAGCGAAGTGACGTGATGTCCAATGGCGGGACCATTGACCTTCATGAAGGTGATCCCCAGACGATTCGCGATGTATTCCATCAGGGTTGTCTTGCCGTAACCCGGAGGCGAGATGAGCAGGAGCAGTCCCATCCGGTCGGTCCGGGTATCTCCACCCACCGTGCCGATCTGCTTGGCGAGATTCGCTCCCACCAGCGGCAGATAAACCTTGTCCAGCAGCTGGTTGCGGACAAAGGAACTCATGACCCGCGGTTTGAACTCGGACAGACGCAGTTCTTCGCGACGGCTCTCGACCAGCTTGGTCTTCGTCTGCGTGTAGGCCTTGAATCGCGGCACTTTCTCCAGCTCGAAGTGCCGGAGACGATCCATGAAGGTGTTGTAGTGAAAGCGATAGGTTCCACCCTCGCCAATCCGAGGATGCGTGCCCATGAGTCCCGTTAATTCCGCGCTGACCTGGACATCGACAATGTCGGGAGCACTGAACCCTCCGCGCAGCAGATGCACCGCCGCTTCCTCGACGTAATCCTGACCAGATCGCGCATCCTCCACCGTGGCGAGATATCCGCGTAGCCACTCCAGGATGACCTGATAACGCCCCTTGGGATCCTGCTGCAAGGGCGCTTGCGAATCTTCAAAGCGCTTCTTGGCCCTGCGACCCGTGAGGTCCGTCTCGAACTGCTTCACCAGGTCCGCCGCGGACCTTGAAACCGTCAGGTTGCTTGGCTCGCTCAACTCGAAGACCAGGTATTCGGCGGCCTGGGAGATCAGGAGTGGACTGGCCTTACTGATGGCGGCAATCCCTTCCGCCAGTTCTTCCTGGTAATATTGCTGAGCGGCATCCCCTCCAAAGGTCTTTCGCATCCCGCCAAAGGCGAGAAGCTTGGCCTCGAGCAAGCCTTTGGCCTCGGCATCCATCCAGCATTCCCAGAAGAGCATGCCCAGGGCACGGGCTTTGGCACTGTAGCGCAGCAAGCCGATCTCGCGGTGAATGGGCCACAAGGTCTGTAGAATGAGATGGGCATCGTGATCGTGAAGTCCCTTGGTGTATCCCTCGGCATATCGAGGCCCCATGAACTTTTGCAAGGCTTCCAGATCTGGAGCTTCCGCCTGCGCGGCATGATCCAGGAAAAAGCGATAAGCCAGATACTCGGCCCGGTAGACCTCGCGATCTTCTGACACCACGGACTGCTCCCAGACTTCGCGAGTCGCCTGGAAGCTCTCGTCCCGGATCACTTCAAAATAGTCCGTGCCAGTCAGGTGATAGGCCATGGCCTCATCTCGCGGCACGACCGTGAGCTCCAGGTCCTGAGTGTTGACGGAAAACTTGTGGGTGCCGAACTGGAGGATGTTCTGTCCATCGACAAAAAGCTCCTGGCGATCCTTAAGCTGTCGCACGGCCTCATCGTGAATCGTCTTGAGCTGAGTCGTGAGATCGTCCGCCTTCACGGAGTCTCCCATGTCCGTCAGTTCCTTGACGATATCCCGCACCTTGCCGATCAGGAGATCCGAGGCCAGGAAGCCGTTAATTTCGTTGATGGTCTCGAACTGCGCCACGCGATGGCGGATGCCGCTCAGCACCCGCTCGGCGCTGCGTTTCAACGTGCCGGCCCGCTTGTTGCGCGCTTCGGTCAGGCTGAGCTTGCGCGTCTCGAAAGCGTCATAGACTTCCTCCCGCTTTTCCGCAAGCTGCTCGATGTATTCGTCAAACTCACTGAACTGCCCTTCCAGCTCCTCCAACTGGATCATGGTCTTGGTGAGGTATTCCTCACACTTTTCCGGGTTGGAACAGAGCTCCAGATAATTGACCACTGCCTGGTTCAGGAGTCGAAGCTGAGCGTTGAACTGGGCTTCCCCTTCTTCCCGGCCGAGCTCTTTCTTGCGATTCTTGAGCGCAACCCGCACCTGATTGAGCTGGGCGTAGATATTTGAGATATCATCAATGATCTGGGTCGTCTTGGTGGCGTCCTCGATCTTGAGATTGCTGACGATCTCAATCAGCATGTCGAGTTCTTCGCCCGCGCTGGTGAGCGCTGCTTCCATCTCTTCGGCTTCGATCACCTTCTCAACAGCAGGGATCGCCTCCTTGCGGGCCTCGACCTGTTGCCGATAGGGATCCAGCGCCACATCCGTCTGGAGGAAATCCACGCAATGATTGGAAACCGCTTCGGTGACCTCTTCCACGCTGGTCTCCATCCCAGCTACCTGTTCGAGATCTACATAGCGCACTTCCTTGAGCGAGATCAGTTCTCCACGCACACCCCGCAGTTCGCTGAGGATATGCACGAAGCCCATGATGTCGTCTGGCCGAGCCCGCTTGGCTCGACTCAAGAGATCCTCCACCGCCTGGCGGACCCGAGCAGTCTCTTCACCAGCTCGACGTCGTAACCGGACGACTTTATCGAATTCCGCGATGGCGGATTGGGCCGCCTGATTGATCTCCAGAAGCGGATCGCGCAGGTGAAAGCTCTCGTCCCGATCCAGCCAGAAATAGGTATCGCAGATATCCCGCGTTTTCTTGACCAAATCCAGGTAAAGCCCGCCATAGGTGTCCTCCTTGCCCAGCAGGGTCAGAATCTCCTGACACTCTGCCATGCATCCCACGATGTCCGCGTTGCCAATCCGGTAGAGGTAGGAGTCACGCTGAGTATCCTGGGATGCAGCCGCTTCCTCCCCATAGTACGGCGTGGTCCAGACCTGGAGCACATGATGTTTCTGGGGCTCGTCTTCCGTCTTGAAATAGATCAGCTGGCCATCCGGGAACAAGGTGTAGCCATTGCAGATAATCGGCGTCTGCACGGACTGGGAAATGATATTGTAAGAGAGCAGGATATAGTTTCCAGAGAGCCGATTGTAGAACACAAAGAGCGTGTCTTCTCCATTGGGCGAGGTCACCCGCCGCTCGAATCGCATGTCCGTGAGAGCCGTATCAAAGATCTTTTCCGTGCCGGTCTGGAGCAGGTAGCCATTGGCAAAGATCAGGCCGTGATCATCCGGCAAGAGCACGCAGGAATCCTTGATGGCCGGAACACGATAGACCTTCTTGATCTTCTCGTTGTAGACCAGGAAACGATAGTCCCGCTCTTGGAAAGGCAGGATCTTTAAAAGGATCAGGCTGCCGACACAGGCATAGAAGATCTCTGCATCATCCAGTGTCTGATCCTGGTTGGTGACGTCCTCACGATAGATGCCCAGTCCCGAGTCGGTGTTGTCCTCGATCTTGATGGTGAGATCTCCGCCGACGGTTTCCACGAAGAGCCGGTCTTCGATCGAGACGTGCGGATGCAACCCATGCCGCTGCATATCCCGGTGCGCGCGTTTCCACTCGAATTCCTGCTGAGGTGGGAACTGGTATTCGTGATCGAACCGGTTGCCGATGTACTCGATCCCATCCGGCCGAATCAGCCACTTGAAGGTCTTGGTGTCCGTGATGGCTTCTCCAATCCGGAAGGCCATGAAGAGGTGCGGCCCGATCACCATGAACTTCACGAAGACGGACTTCTTGTAGTAGCGATAGAGATACTCCAGGTCCTCTTCAAAAGTGCCACTCTTAAGAGCGCTCAAGTCACGCGAATGCAGCGTGTGATCCTCTGCGTTGTACTCATAGATGGCGAAGACATCGCTGATCTCCGTCTTGGACTTCAGCCCCAGATGAACGTTGTAGCCAAAGAGGAACTGGTTGCCGGCAAAGCGGATGATGTCGCGCGGCACACAAGCGTTCTGAGTCGTGACCCGTTCCGTGGCCACGAGCGCCGGGTCCACCGCGCCAAACACCGCCTGGCGTTCCGCATTCAGCTTGGCCAGCCGGTCCCGCAGTTCCCCTCCATGGGTTCGCAGGCGGTTCTGGATGATCTCGTAGGCGCCGCCCTCCAACTGCGGCGCCGCCTGATTCTGTTCTGGTGAGTCAGGCATGGGTGTTCCCTTTGCGTCCTCTTCCGATCATTCCCTCAAGCTCTACGGATCTGGCCCGGACTGCAGCCGCAGCCAGATCCCCAACTGGGGCCTGTCCTCAGGCCATCAACCGCTTCAAGACGGTTTCCGCTTTGTTATCCGCCATGCCGAAGCGTTGTGCCGCTCCCAGCAGGCTCTCCAGCTTGTTGCGCGTTCCGCCGTCGCTCGAGTCGTGGATCATCTTGGTGAGCAGGGCCGAGATGGAGAGATTCTTGAGGTCCTCACTACCGACCCCAAACTGGTCCAGCCATCCCTGCAATTGCTCCCGGAAATAGTCCGGATCGCCATTAAAGAAGGTATCCTTCACCTGGGTCAGAGTCTCGCTGTTGTTCATCAACCGGTCGACCGCCTTGCCATTGGTGATGGAGCGCGTGATGCGGTTGAAGAACTCCGTGTCGCCACCCACGATATCGATCTTGGCGGCCTTCAAAGCCTCGCCCAGGACCAGCGCCTGTTGCTCGGCGATGTCCCGTTGCACATCGATCTCGGCGAGCTCGATTTGCTTCTCCTTCTCCAGGCGCAGCTTGAACTCCTCGTGATCGCGTCCGACTTCGTCGAACAGCTTCATGGCTTCGGCCTTGGCATTGATTGCGGCGGCTTCGGAATCGCCCTGGATCCGGACCACATCGGCCTGAGCTTCCCCAGTGGCGCGAACCACCTGGGCCTCGCCCAATCCAGCCGCAGCAGCTTCCGCCGTGGTTCCCTCGGCCAGCACCTTCATGGCCGCGGAACGCTTCTCGGCCGCTTCCTGCTCGGCTTCCGCCGCGATGACGATTTCTTCGGCCTTCTTCTCGGCGACGGCCTTGCTGGCCTCGGCGTCCTTGAGACGGGTATACATCTGTTCGTCCGCCTTGAGCTTGGCCGCTTCCTGTTCAGCTTCGGCTTCCTTGATCATCCGGATCAACTCTTCCTGAGCATTCTGTTCGGCAGCGGTGATCGCCACCTTCTTGCTCCGTTCGGCGGTGGCGAAGGCCTCGGTATCCTTGATCCGTTCCTTCTCTTCCACCACGGTCTTCTCGACCTCAACCCGTTCCCGGATCACTTCCTGGATGTTGCGTTGCTCGATCTCGATCGCCTTATCCCGCTCGATCGCCTTCAACGAGGTGAGCCGTTCGCGTTCGATCTCTTCCAGGTGACGGTCGCGTTCCACGCGTTCCAATTCCACGCCATCGGTGCGCTCCTTGTTGCGCTGCGCCACGATCACGCTGCGTTCCTTGTTCTGTTCCGCCACGTGAATCTCTTCTTCCGCGGACAACCGGGCACGTTCCGCCAATTGCCACTGCTCATGACGGACGCGTTCGGACTCGGCATGCTCGCGAGCCTGGACGGTTTCCACTTCCCGCTTCTGCTTGGCAGCGCTCTCCGCCAGCTGACGTTCCAACTCCAGGATCGCTTCCTGGGCTTCCACATCCTGCTTTTTGATGGTGCGCTCTTCGTCCCGCTCGATCAGGTTGCGCTCCTTGTTCCACATCGCGGTCCGGTCGCGGATTTTCTTGATCCCTTCCGCATCCAGGATGTTGTCGGGATTCATCTCTTCCAGAGGCGTTTGCTCCAGGAAGTCGATAGACACGTCGTCCAGCACGAAACCATTCAAGTCCGTGCCGATCACCTTGAGAATCTCATCCCGGAACTCGACCCGGTTTTCGTAGAGTTCCTCAAACTCGAAGCGTTTGCCCACGGTCTTGAGCGCTTCGGAA
>JBHIXE010000138.1:0-225 GCA_041984905.1 Verrucomicrobiales bacterium
ATTGTTGCACTGGACCGGCCTGAACCAATTGTCCGTGGAAGTGAGAAACTCGACGGTCTGTTCATCAGCGGGTCGAGTTGCCGTGAGGGAAACTTCGTCAGCGGAGCGAAGGATCAGCTTGCGATGGACGAGGTTGCTCCCCACATCCCCCACAAAGATATTGCCGCGAAAGCCTGCGCCCAAGGCCGTACCACGATAGACGGAAAGCCCACTCGCGGACGTGAA
>JBHIXE010000138.1:235-12538 GCA_041984905.1 Verrucomicrobiales bacterium
CTCCGACCAAGCCCTGGACACGCCACCGGGTCCGGACGACGCGCCAGGGTTCGACATCGCTCGTACGATACACTTCTGCGGAGCCGCCGTCATCGGGGATGCTCACCAGCGGACTGGGCAGCTTGCCAGTCTCGTTCCAGGGCCAGGAATAGTAGACTGCCAGGATGTGCCTGCTGTTGCTGCAGACGTAGCGCTGGCCGTAGTCGTCGAAGCAGAGCCCATACTGCGCGGTGCCGGACTCCTTGCGCAGGTCCAGCTTGCGGGGGTCAAAGGAAAAGTCAGAGCCACGCAGGTTGAGGGCGTCATCCTCTGGCTGATTCGGCTGCCGAACCAGTCCGCCATTGCCAGCGGTCGCGCCGTAGATGCGGTGATCGGGACCCCAGGTCAGGCTGTTGGCCAGGGCCTGTACATTGACCCGGGTTGACCCTTCGCCGAACCCGGTGAAGACGACCCGCTTCTCGTCAGCGACCCCATCACCATCGGTATCCTTACAATACCAAATGTCCGGCATGGCGAGGACGAAAACTCCTCCGTCCCAGGGGATCATCCCAGTCGGCCATTTCAAACCCTCGACGTAGACCGTAGAAGAATCGTAGACGCCGTCGCCATCCTCATCGACCAAGCGGCTGACCCGACCCAGTTCTTCGTCGCGGCGTTCGGAATACCCCCTCATTTCACAGGCAAACATCGCGCCAGTGGCATCGAATCCGATCGCGATCGGATCTTCCAGGAGAGGTTCGGAGGCGACCAACTCGATGCGATAGCCAGGCTTGAGTTGGAAGGCTGCGAGGGCCTCCGCGGTGGACTTGGGAGGTATGCGCGGCAGTTCGCTGGGATCCGGCTCGGGATCAGCGGCGAAGAGGAGATTGGAAACCAGCAGGGCAAGGCAGGGAGTGAGGACAAAGCGGGTCAACATGGTCACTCCATCCCACGAAATTATGGCGCGGGCGTCCAGTCTAGTTCTTCTTGCCGGTGGTCAACTTGCGCGTGACCTCGCGCCGGACCCGTGCCGAGACGGTGTCTTCGTGAGTGTCCAGAAAGGTCTCCACCGCATCGGGGTCCCAGGGAACGAGCGAGCGCAGGGCCCAGCTGATCGCCTTTTGAACCATCTCTTCCGGATCGTCCACGAGCGACTCGCAGAGCTGGATAGTGCGAGCTGTATCGCCCTTGCCGCCATGCGCCTTGAGATTGAGAGGCACCGTGGCCACCACGGCGGCGCGTCGCCACCAGAGATCCTGGGATCGGCTCCAACGTAGAATCGCGGCGTCAGTGATGCGTCCTTCTCGCCAGGCACGCCCGGCCAGGGTGCAGCAGAAGGTGTCCACGCTGGCCCAGTTGTCGATCCCCTGACCGAGCGTCTCAATCCGTTTCGTGGTGAGGGTTTCGCGGGCTTCCTTGTGGCCGCCCGTGAGTTCATACGCCACCTGACGGCACTCGTAAATGCGCTGAGCCAGCAACGCCAGGGCCACCTCATAGACATGCTCGCCACTCTCTCCTTTGAGCAAGGACTGATACTCCTTTACGACCTTCCGGAGATCCGGCACATAGACCCCAAAATCCTTTTCCGCGCTGGGGCGTCCTTCCTGGCGGGAGCCCGGACCGAGTTCGCGGAGTTTGCCAGTGATCTCCTTGGCGATGCTGTCAGGTTTCATGTTTCGACCGGGCAAGAGAATAGCATTGCCGAATGCCAAGGTCACGTGTGAGCATGCTTCCCAAACCATTTTTGCTACCATGAAAACACCCCGTCGCGACTTTCTCACCACCAGCCTCTTAGCCGGCAGCGCCTGTGCTCTGGGCGCCCAGGAGGACAAACCCGAACTGGGCGTGGTGGATATCCACCAGCATGTGAACTACCTGGGCCGCTTTGATGACATCCTCATCGCGCATCAGAAGAAGATGGGGATTTCCAAGACCGTTCTCCTGCCATCCGCAACTGCCGTATCCCGGCCTTCCACGCACGAGGGCAAGTCGAATGGACTGGCGGCGAGGGCGCATGGCAATCCGGCCTGCAAACGCATTGCCGACGCACACCCGGAACACTTCGTCTACTTTGCCAACGAGGTGCCGGATCTCGATACGGCCAAGCAAGAGCTGGAGAAGTACCTGAAAGCGGGAGCGATTGGGATTGGCGAGCAGAAGTTCGGCGTGGATTGCGATTCAGTGCACATCCAGAAGATCGCGGAGATTGCCCAGGAATACGAGGTGCCGGTCTTGCTGCACTTTCAGCATGAGAAGTACAACATGGGCTTCGAGCGCTTTCACAAGATCCTGGAGAAGTATCCCAAGGTGAACTTCATCGGGCACGCCCAGACCTGGTGGGGCAATATCGACAAGAACCACGTCCAGGAGGAGCTATACCCGAAAGGACCCGTGACTCCTGGAGGGATCACGGATCGTTATCTCTCGGATTACCCCAATATGTTCGGCGATCTGTCGGCGGGATCGGGTCGCAATTCCCTGCAACGGGACCTGGATCACGCCCGGGAATTCCTCCTGCGCCATCAGGATAAGCTCATGTTTGGGAGCGATTGCCCGGATCATGAAGGAGAGGGCCCCAAGTGCATCGGCACCACGACTCTCTCGATTGTGCGGGAACGCATTGGCGATCAGCCGGAGGCGCTTGGCAAGATCCTGGGCGGCAACGCCAGGCGCATCATGCGGCTGTAGACTTCAGGGGAAGTCAGGAGCGTAATCGTCGCTCTCGGCATGGGGATGGGAGACGGCGTCGAAGAGCGGCCTCAAGGTCGCAACGCGACCGACTTTCCGGATACCCTTTCCGTGCTTGGGACCATCGCCCAGATCGGCCCGGAACTGGTCGGCCAGCTGTTGCAGCTGCGCCACAATCTCGGGATGGTCTGCCGCGACGTTGGTGGACTCCGCTCGGTCCGTGGCCAGATCGTAGAGGACGTTGGACTTGCCGTCAGGAGCCCGGAGGTGGAGTTTCCAGGTATCCTGGCGAACCGCCATCAGATTGGGGCCGCTGTAGTAGGCAAAGGTTCTGCGGGGCGGCGTCAGCGGGGTGCCGCCGATCAGCAACTGGGAGATATTCACGCCATCGATGGGGCGCGTTTCCGGGGAGTAGGGGACTCCCGCGAGAGCGGAGACGGTGGGCATGATATCCATGCAGGTCACGAGTTCCCGTCTCACTTGCCCTGGGGGAATGGTGCCCGGCCAGTGCGCCAGGAAGGGCACTCGCACGCCACCTTCCCAAGTCGTGTGCTTGGATCCACGGAGCGGACCGGCGGATCCATTGTTACGGCGAGAGGGGCCATTGTCGGAGGTGAACAACACCATTGTGTCCTTCTCGATTCCCAGGGAGGTAATCTCGTTCATGATGCGGCCGATGCTGTCGTCGATCTCCTGGATCCAATCGCCGTAGGGCCCATTCTGGGAGGAGCCCAGGAAGCTCTTGCTGGGTTCGTTGGGCAAGTGCACGGCGTGCTGAGCCAGCATCGCGAAAAAAGGTTTCTTCTGGGCCACGCACACTCCCATGAAGTCGACCAACTCCGCTTCGTAATCGTGAAGGAGAGGTCCGACATCGTGGACCAGCTCTTCCACTTTCTCATCCCGCATTACGGGAACGACGCGGGTGTGCAAGGGGTTGAGCTGACCCTTGAGCTTCTTCAGCTTCACCAGGCTCCCCATATCGTGGGAATAGGGAATGCCGTGGAAGTGCTCGAATCCCTGGCGGGTCGGCAAGAACTCTTTCTGATCGCCCAGGTGCCACTTGCCGTAATATCGGGTCGCGTAACCATGATCCCGCAATACTTCCGCAATGGTCACTTCTGTGGGACTGAGCCCATTCGGTGAAACGGGCCAGAGCACGTGATTCACAGAGACGCGTTTGTGATAGGAGCCAGTGACCAGCGCGGCGCGGGAAGGGGAGCACACCGGGGCGCTCATGTAGAAGTCCGTGAACTTGGCTCCTTCGGCTGCAAGCCGGTCGAGGTTGGGGGTCTGTTGAAGCCGCGCGCCGTAGCAGCCCAGGTCACCGAAACCGAGATCGTCGATGAGAATGAGAATGATATTTGGCTGGGGGAGCGGCTCGACCTCGGCGACCTGGGCCCGGGAGATCCACGGGGCCATCAGAGTCAGAAGGATGAAGATACGAGCTGGAGCAAGTAGAGACACAGGCTAACCAGATTTGTTAACAATCCAGAGCCTTAACCGCCGTTTCGGGATTGGTCAAAGATCCAATTGCGCAGTTCTTCCTGTTCGTAGGTCTCTTTGACAATGCTGTGCCCCATCCCGGGATAAATCGTGAGCTTCACCGGAATCTTGTTCTCATCCAGAGCCTTGGCCAGCAACTCCACGCCTTCGACCCACTCCGGCTTGTCGTTTTCCCCGACAAACACCCAGAAGCTGGTTTTGTGAAGTCCCGGATCCTTCAGCTTCTCCGGCTCCACCGAGAGAATGGCCAGTGATGTAAACGCGGTTGGGATCGATGGGCAGGTTCGCCATTAGATCGTCAATCAGGGACAGGGTGACGTCTGCGGTATCGTCCCACCAGGTCTTCTCCGTGGGGCATTGAGGCGCCAGAAGGAAAGCGGGGTGTTTGCTGTAATTCTCTTCCTCGGCAAAAACCCGCAGAGCGCCGAAATGCTTGTCATTGCTGGAGCCGCGGCCGCCAGATCCATGGAGCCAGATGAGCAGCGGGTATTGCTGTTTCCCGTCCAATTCGGTGGAGGCATAGAGCCGATAGGGAAGTTGATCCCGGAAGGTTCCCGCCGCCCAATCGCCGGTGATGAGATCGGCGTAGCTTCCCGTGGCGACAGGTTGGGGCTTGTTCATCTCCTCGGCTTTGGCCTTGATAAACTCCTGGTCCGGCACGGAGAGCCTCTCCAAAGGAAGCTCGAAGATCCTGCCGTCGGAATCTCGCTTGAGCCGGACGGAGGTTTCGGATGCGCTCACGAATTCCGCCTCCAGCGGCTCGCCTTCAGAGGAGGTCCAGGTGCGACCTTGGGCCGGGTGGGGAATAACGAGGCAGAGCGAAAGCGCTCCCAGAACAGTTCGGAGGAGGCAGTTCATGATTCGAGTTTGCGCGAAAGGTTGGTAAAGAGCGAGCTGGAAACGGAACGTTTGGTTCCGCCAATTGGATGGCCATCATCCGGCGAGATGCCATGGATACGCCCTGGAGAACGCACTTCGGCCCGTCAGAGCTTGCCCGAATGAGGGCAAGCCAGTTATACTCGTGTTGAAAGGAGGCCACCATGAGCAAAGGGAACGGCAACCCAGAAGAGCCCGAGGAGCACACTCCTGAAGAGGCGATTGCGAGTTGGAAGGGGCATCACACCCTCTTTGTTGTGATTTTCCTGCTGGTACTGATCGCGACGATGGTGATCGTCGGTCGCTAGGCTGACGCCCCCAGGCATTTTTGAGCGGAAGTGTGGTTGCTTAGGGCTATTAAATGAGTCGGTGGAGGAAGCGCGGATCTGAACCGACAGGAACCGCGGTGAAACTTGGCTCCGAAACGCTTTAATTCATCCCGAGCGACCGCACCACTTCATCCCGCTTATCCGCCCAATCCGGAGCGGCGGAAGCGGCCCACACCGAAACGTTGTCGAAATGGGTGAACTGACCGTTTACGGTGAAGCCAAAATCGGTCTTGGTATCGTGAGCGATGCCGGGTGACTGGAGATACCCCAGAGGCTTTCCATCGAGAGACACCAGCATTTCATCGCCCAGGATCTCCATGGTGACGGTGTACCAGGTGCCTGGCTGAATCGGTGTGGGAACGGTTGTGGAGCGCCCCTTGAGCAGCTTGTTGGCGGCCGCCTTTTCCTCGTCCGTGCCCCGGCGCATGGCGAAGATGTCGTTACGCATGACGCCCTCCTTATCGTCACCCAGAAAGATGCTCTGAGGCGTGATGGAGAGACGGCAGATGTGGCCAGCGTGAGACTCCTTGTATTGCTTGTCGTCGATCGGGACGTTGAAGCGGGTTGTGCCTTCCAGCTTGAAGGAGAACTGGATGATGGCGTCCTTGAAGTTCACAAGGGTCTCCAACACGGCGCCGTGACTCGCGCCTTCTTCCTGAGCCGCAATGAGAACACCGTCTTTCACGGTGGAAGCGCTGTAGTGATGGAGCCAGGATTTGCCCAGCGGATCGACTTCAAAGTTCTCTGCCGTGAGCAACGGACCCGGAACGGTCATGGTTGTGGAAGGCGGTTCCGCCGCTTGGAGTTGCAGCAGAAGCACAAATGGGAGCAAGGAAAGGGGAAGGCTTTTCATGATGGGGTATGGCTAACTTTAGCGGGTCGGATGGTATTTGCGCAACCAGGGATCTCCCGTCGGTTCCAACCGTTCCAGAAGTCGATCCACCATTCGGTTCCGCAGATCAGCAAGAGCCGGATCCTCGGCCAGATTCCGGGTTTCCAATGGGTCTTCCTGCAAATCGTAGATCTCCAGCTGAGGGCGATGAAGATACTGGTCAACACTGCGGGGACCGATCTCGGTTTTGCCCTCTTCCCGGATTCCCTTCCAGAGCCTGCGAGTCCAGGTATCGATCGGTAGGGGATACTCTGCCTGCCAGGTGACATTCCAGATGAGCTTGTAGCGTCGTTCCCGCAACGTACGCATGGGGTAGTACGCAAAGATATCGTGAGCCACATGACTGAGGAGAACATCGTCCCAGCCGGGAGCATCGGGAGTGGCCAGGATGGGAAGGAAGCTGCGTCCGTGGAACTCACTGGCCGGAGCGTCCACACCGGCCCAATCCAGAAGCGTGGGAGTAATGTCCGTAAATGCCACCAGGGCTTCATGGACCAGGCCAGACGGACCTCCGGGTTGCCTTACCAGGAAAGGAACTCGCACTCCAGGTTCGTAATGCGTGCCCATCGCACCCGGTTCGGAGGTGCCGTGATCCGAGGTGAAGATGACCAGGGTATCGTCCGCTTTGCCACTCGCTTTCAAGGCGTCGAGGACAAGGCCAACCCCATGATCCAAGCGGGAGATCTCCTGGTAGTAGCCAGCGATTTGCTCTCGGACCTTAGGGGTGTCCGGCAGGAACCCAGGCACCTGCACCGCCGCGGGATCATACTCGACCGGTTCGTAGCCGCTGTAGTCTTTCACGATGCCCCAACCCGCACCATCCAGGGAGGTGGGGTGAGGATCGTGATAGGCAATCGTGAGGAAGAAGGGAGCTGCCGACTCTTCGTTCATGAAGGTAGCGGCTTCTTCAGCAAGGGCGATGACGTCGCGAGACTGAACCTTCGGCTTGAAGTCGATGGGATACTTCTCGAGGGGCTTGATGTGATCCTTACCCAGGAGCGCAGTGCGGTAACCGGCATCCTTGAGCCGCTGGAACACCGTGGTGACGTCTTCTCGAAGCTGTTGGTTGTGCTCGCGATGGGGGTGGGCGTATTGGCCGTTCGCGTGGGTCAGGAGCCCGGTGTAGATCACGGCCCGGCTCGGACCGCAGGAGGCCGTGGTGGCGAAAGCCTGACGGAAGCGGACACCATCGGCGGCGAGCTGGTCGATGTTCGGAGTTTGGACTTGGGCGTTCCCGTAGCAGCCGACATCTCTCCAGGTCTGGTTATCGGAAATCAGCAAGAGAATGTGCTTGGGGCGGTCCTGGGCCTGGAGGCAAAGGGTGCCGAGCAAGCCGCAAAAAACAGCAATGAGGGTAGGGGTTCGAAAAGTCATGGCAGTCGGACGTTAGATTCGGATGAAGATGCGGTTGCGGAACATCCAGTAGCAGATGAGCCAGAACACCAGGACCACCAGAGTCGCGGTGACGACGTAGGAATAGGGCTCTGGCATGCGCCCAATCCCAAAGTGGATATCCAGTTGCTTCGTCACCCAGCCTTTCATGGTCATGTCCATGAAATACATGGCGATGGGGTTGAGGCCCACGACCACGAAAGGGAACGACCAGTGCGCCCATCCTTTGAGGTCAATGATCCAGTAGAACAGGGCCAGCAGCCAGATGACATAGGCCCCGCTGAAGAGGGTCCAGGAAGGAGTCCAGATGCGCTTCACCACGGGGCAGATGGTCTGGCTGAGAATCAGGGCGACGATCAGGCAGAGCGCGCCGCCAATGAGGAGCCGGCGCAGCTTGAAGACGGAGGAAAGCCGGGGCTTTCGCAGGGTTTCGCCACACATCAAGCCCATCAGCATGGTGACAAAGGAAGGGATGAAGTTCAGCGTGGAGTAGCCGCCAGGATGGCCATCCCAGGGTTTCGCTCGGGGAAAGAGATTGAGGAACCATTGATCGAAAGCGGCACCGGCATTCGCATTGAAGGACCAGTGACCGTAGAACCCCGGCAACATGCCGGTCTCGCCTGCGGCGGCGGCTGCCGCATTGCCTTCCGCGATCGGGTAGAGAACATAGATCAGCCAGGTCAGGATCAGAACGCCGACGCCGACCAGGAGCTGGATCCGGAACGGTCGGCCGACGACGAAATAGAGGAAAGCATAACCCAAACCGATCTGGCTGAGGACGTTGGTGAAGATCCAGTTGGTCTGGGGCGCTCGTTGAGACTGCAGAAACACGCCCAGCAAGACCAGGATGAGGGCGCGGGCCAGGGCATGCCGGAAGATCTGCCCGTCGCTCTGCCCCAGCGCCTGGCGTTTGGCATAGGAGAACGGAACCGCCACTCCCACGATGAACATGAAGGCGGGCTGGATCATGTCCCAGAGGGAGAACCCGACAAGATGAAACTGGCTCAGCCATTCCGGATGGGATGCCTGGAAGCCCAGCCAGTCCAGCACGGGACTTTCGGTCGCTTGAGCGACTTTCGCCAATCCAAAGGCACTGGCGGCGAGCATGAACATGACGAACCCCCGATAGGCGTCGAGAGAAGTGAGGCGGGACGATGGTGGCGCGGTTTCCATGTTTGGCCAGACTAAGAAAGGGCGCGCGCCGGAGGCAACGCCAATCCGGTGCGGCGGGAGGCATTCGCGTCCGATGTTTGCTTGTCAGGCGAGGCGGAGGGGACTAAGACATGGAAGAAGGGAATCCCCTCCGGTAACTCCAAACATTCCTGTCATGAGTACTTCCTCCGGCAAACCCAAGTCCTGTCTTGGTTCCTGTTTCATCCTTGGCATCGGTTCGATGCTGGGAGCGTTGGCCCTTGGTCTCGCCATTTACCTGATGCTGCCGAAAACGGGCCCAAATGGCGAAGTCCTGACGCTACGGGAACGAATCCTCACTGCTCTGGGGGAAAGCCCCATTCCTGAGACGGTGGAGCTTGATCCGATCCCCCCGAGTGAGTCTCCCTCAACGCCGCAACCGGAACCAGTGCCTGTCGCTCCTCCCGCACCGCAGCCAGAACCCACGGGTGTGGTGACCATTGCCGATCCGGCGCCGGCGCCCACCCCAGAAGTCATGGGGGCCACGCCAGACGATCCCTCGGCTGGGGCGTCCGTTGGAGCACTGCCCAAGGAGCCGATTCTCTGCATCAATACGGAGATGCATACTGGCGCCATCAACCGGATGTCCGTGGACGCCAAGGAAACCATCCTGGCGACGGCATCCAATGACAAGACCATGAAGCTTTGGGCGCTCGATAGTGGAGAGTTGCTTCACAGCATTCGCTTGCCCAGTGATCTGGAAAAAGTGGGGAAAGCCTACAGTGTAGCGATATCTCCAGACGGGCAATTGGTCGCTGTGGGCGGATTTACCGGCGTTCAAGGTTTTGCCGGAGACGAGATCATCTACCTCTACGATACCGCGACGGGAAAAATGCTGGGTCGGCTCGGCCAACTTCCGGACGTCATTCACCACCTCGCCTTTTCTCCGGATGGCAAGTATCTACTGGCCTGCGTAGCCGTGGGGATTCGCCTGTATCGCACGGATACCTGGGAAGCGATCCTGGACGACCGCGAGTATTCCGATGAACCCAGCTACTGGGGTGAATGGGCCCCGTCAATCGACGGTCAGCCCCCTCGTTTTGTCACTACCAGCTATGAGGGACTGCTGCGGGACTATTGGGTGGAAGGGGATCCGGCCAATCCTGTGGTGACCCTGAAGCAGAAGGTGAAGACGGAGGGTGGCACCCGGCCTTTCTCCTGTGCCTTCAATCCCGATGGCTCGCTCCTGGTGGTTGGCTATAGTGACAGCACCCTGATCGACGTGCTCAACACGCAGGACTTCTCCCTGGTCTACTATCCAAACACCGAGGGCATCGACAACGGAGATCTGGGCAGTGTGGACTGGACCACGGATGGATCTGCCATCATTGCGGCCGGGCTCTATGCTCTGGGCAACGATACGCCCGTTTTTCGTTGGAAAGACCAGGGAAAGGCAGAACGGGAGATGTTTCGGGGCACGCCCGATACCATTATGCAGGTGCTGACGCTCTCTGGAGGACGGACGCTGATTGGCTCTTCTTCGCCGTCCTGGGCGTTACTCGGACCGGATGGAGAACGCGTCCGGTCCGCGCAGGATCATCCGCTGCAACGACTCTCCCAGATTGGCGATTTTCGCAGTCACGGCGAGGGCCTCCTGACTTCTCAGAATGGGATGGAGATCTCCGTGCCCTTGGACAGCTACGACGGGCGTCCCTTTGTCTTTTCGGTGAATGAATCTCGCATTCTGGATTCCTCCGAGGGTCTCAATCCTCCTGATAACACCTCTGTCAATGTGGAGCGTTGGCGCGGGCTCTACGACCCGGCCATCAATGGGACCCCCCTGGCGCTGGAACCCTATGAGCGGGCGCAGTGTCTTGCCATCTCACCGGATCAACAACGGTTCCTGCTGGGCACGGGTTGGTCCGTGCGGTGCTATGACGCGACGGGAGCGCAAGTGTGGGAGCAATCCGGTCCAGACGTCGCCTGGGTCATCAACGTCAGCGGAGACGGCAAGCTTGCGATCGCCGGGTTTGGAGACGGAACGGTTCGCTGGTTCCGCATGAGTGATGGTGAGGCGCTTCTCTCCCTGTTCCCTCATGACAACGGCAAAGACTGGGTATGCTGGAGTCCGGAAGGCTACTTCCGGGCCTCGCCAGACGGCGAGCAGTTGATCGGTTGGATGGTGAACCGGCCCCAGGGCAATCCGGACTTCTACAGTGCGGAACAATTGTTTGAGCTGTTCTATGACGAGCACAACATCCTGCGAAGGGTGCTGGAAGAAGCTCGTCCCGCCAGCGAGATTGTCGCTCAGTTGGTGGCGGCTGGTGAGATGAGTCCTCCGCCTTCGCTGGAAGACGCATTGTATGGAGTGCCGGAAGTGCGGTTCGCCAATGTGGATGACCTCACGACCGCCAATACCCAGTGGATCGAAGTGGCGATTGAAGCGTCACCAACAGCTACTGACGTTGCCGTGGCCCGGATCGAGTTGACCAACAACGGCAAGGCCGTGCCTCCAAGCGGCCCCATCCTTTCCCATGGAGGCGTGCCCACCCAGAAATTTGCGCTGCAGTTGGTGGACGGACGCAATGAGCTTCGGGCGGTCGCTTACAGTGATCGCCGTACGGCGTCTTACCCAGCGACGACACGTCTCCGCTTTGATGGCGTAAAAGCCACGAGCAATCTCTGGGTGTTCGGCGTGGGGCTGGAGAATTATCTGAATCCCAACTACAAGCTTTCCTACTGCGTGAGTGATGTGGAGCAAAGCGCCGAAGCCCTGAAACAGCGCGGTTCAGAGATCTTTGCCGAGGAGTACTTTGAGTTCCTTCCCAACGAACAGGTCACTCGCGAGGCACTCGAAGCCAAGTTCGCGGAATTGGCTGGCAAGGTGCAACCGACGGATACCTTCGTCTTCATCTATGCGGGTCACGGCACCATGAGTGAAGCCACTGCGGAGCGAGAAGCGGAATTCCACTTGGTTCCTTACGATGTCACCCGGCTTTATGGCGATCAGTCGGAACTGGAGAAAGCGTTGCCGGCCAGCTTGCTGGCTCAGTTGCTGTCCCAGATTCCGGCTCAGAAACAGGTCATGCTTCTGGATGCCTGTCACTCCGGGGACTTTACCCGTATTATGGCCAGCGTACGAGGTGCAGCTGAGGAAAAGGCAATTGCGCAGCTCTCCCGTTCGACGGGGACAGCGGTGCTGGCCTCCTCTGGTGCGGAGCAGTTCTCGCGCGGTCACCCGTCCTTGGAGCATGGCTTCTTCAGCTATGTCTTCCTCCAGGGACTCCGGGAAGGGAAGGCGGATAGCAACGATGACGGCCGGGTGACCATTCACGAGTTGAATACCTACCTCAACGACACGCTCCCCGCCCTCACCGAAGAATATGGGGTGCCGCCGCAGTATCCGCAGAGCTACTATCGAGGTGCGGATTTCCCATTGGGAGTGTTGCGTTAGGGTTGTCTAGAGCGGTTTCAGTGGAGATGTAGCCGATGCAGCGAGGAGATTTTGGGGCT
>JBHIXE010000139.1:0-12535 GCA_041984905.1 Verrucomicrobiales bacterium
ACTCAGCTTCCAGCTCGTTGGAGTCGCTGCCATCGGTCCACTTGGTGAAGAGTTTCAGGCCCCGGTCGAGAGTCCGGTTGAACTGTTCCTCTTCCTTGTGAAGGACTTCCTGAATGATGTCCTGGCGCTCCCGCAATTCCGGAAAGGCATCGCCAAAATGGTCAATCACTGCGGTGGCCAACTCTGGCAGGAAGGGCTTGTCCCCTTCCATACCCAGCTCGCGACCAAACCGGACTGCCCGACGCAGAATCGTCCGCACGGTGGAGTTCCGCTCCTTGTTGCCGGGCTGAATCCCATCGGCGATCGAGAAACTGACGGCCCTGATGTGATCGGCGATCACACGGAAGGCCACATCGATCTGTTCCTGTTCGCTGAGGTGATTGCGGTTTTCCTTCAGTGAGCCGGTGTATTGCTTGCCGCACATCTGGCTCAACTTGTCGAAAATCGGCGAGAAGACGTCGGTGTTGTAGTTCGAGGGCAGTTGGGAGAAATCCGTGAAGTTCTTGGTGCACTGCATGATGCTGCAGGCGCGCTCGAATCCCATCCCGGTATCGACATGCTTGGCTGGCAAGGGCCGATAGGTGCCGTCTTGGTCCCGGTTGAACTGGATGAACACCAGGTTCCAGATCTCGATGCATCGCCCATCATCGGCATTGACCAGCTTGCCTTGGGTATCACCAGCTTCGGTGAGGTCCACATGGAGCTCGGAACAGGGACCGCAAGGCCCGGTGTCTCCCATGGCCCAGAAATTGTCCTTCACATTGCCGTTCACAATGTGAACCTTGGGATCGAGCCCTGCCTTGGTGAAGAAGTCCGCCCAGTGATCGTAGGCTTCCTGGTCAAACTCGGAAGGGTCCCCTTCGCTCGGAGCATACACCGTGGCGTAGAGCCTTGAAGGTGGGAATCCCCACCGGTCCACGATCAGTTCCCAGGCCCAGGCGATGGCATCTTTCTTGAAGTAGTCACCAAAGCTCCAGTTGCCGAGCATCTCGAAGAAGGTGTGGTGATAGGTATCGTAACCCACATCTCCCAAATCGTTGTGTTTTCCACCAGCGCGAATGCACTTCTGCGTATCGGCAGCCCGTGGAGGATGGTAAGGAGCCTTCTCAACCCCCAGGAAATAGGGCACAAACTGGTTCATGCCCGCATTCGTGAACTGGAGATTCGGCGACGTGGGCATAAGGGATGCCGACGGCACGATGGTGTGCTGCTTTTCGGCAAAGAAATCGAGGAACGACTGACGAAGCTCGTTGGCGGTCATGATGCAAGGATGAGGAATGTGGGCTGCAAACGGAACAGATCAAGCCAAACACTCGCCCTGCTGTTGCCCTGCCAAGATGCAGCCGATTCCGCACTTCGTCCAGTGCCGCCCTCCCCGTGTTTTCGGGGTCGCTGAGGATCGCTGTGCCGGTCAGGATTCTGCCATCTTGGCTTTCACGGCTTCCTCGATCTCGGCGTAGAGCTCCTTGTCATTGAAGACCGCTTCCTTCGCGGCATCTCGCCCCTGGGCAACTTGAGTGCCCTTGTAGCTGAACCAGCTGCCCCGCTTCTGGATGATGTCGTATTCCAGAGCAAGGTCGATCAACGATCCAACCGAAGAAATCCCTTCCGCAAACATGATGTCGAACTCTGCCTCGCGATAAGGAGGCGCCACTTTGTTCTTCACCACTTTGACCCGCGTGCGATTCCCTGCCACGGAGCCATCCGTGTTCTTGATACTGCCAATCCGGCGAATATCGATCCGGATGGAGCTGTAGAACTTCAATGCGCGGCCACCAGGTGTGGTTTCCGGATTGCCGAACATCACCCCCACCTTCTCCCGGATCTGGTTGGTGAACATGGCGCAGGTGCGTGCCTTGGCGATCATCGAGGTGAGTTTCCGCATCGCGGCACTCATGAGGCGAGCTTGGGCACCCACGGTGGTATCGCCGATCTCACCGTCGAGTTCCGCCTTGGTCACCAGCGCGGCCACGGAGTCCAGCACAATCACGTCCAGGGCATTGGAGCGCACCAGGGTTTCGACAATCCGTAGCGCTTCTTCCCCGGAACTCGGCTGGGAAACCAGCAACTCGTCCATGTTCACCCCGAGTTTCCGGGCGTAGGTCGGATCCAGAGCGTGTTCCACATCCACGAATCCTGCCAGGCCACCCATCTTCTGAGCCTGGGCGATCGCGGTCAGCGTCAGCGTGGTTTTCCCGGAGGATTCCGGGCCGTAAATTTCAATGATGCGGCCACGGGGAAACCCTCCTACCCCCAGGGCACGGTCAATCAGGAGGTTGCCGGTCGGGATGACTTCAATGTCCGATTGGACCTGCTCCCCCATCCGCATGATGGCTCCCTCACCGTAATCCTTCTGAATCTGGGAAATGGCGAGATCCAGATTCTTGGCGCGAGCATCGTTAGTCCCGCGACTGACAGGAGCGGCGTTCTCGTTAGACGGGGCTGAGTGATTGGAATTGGGCTTTTCAGCTTCGGTCTTCTTCGATGTGGCCATAAGAAATGAGGGTGTTTGCTAGTGTTACGACGATTCCTGTCCCTATCAAATTTTCAAGTACTTTCAGAAACGTCTCGGGACCATACTTAACTACTGTTCAAACGTCCAGTAACTTTTTGCTTTTTCTCACATTGTCGCCTTTGGTTCGGTGAACAGTGTGACAGTTAGACAGTGAACAGTCGTGGCGATGCGCCAGCCGGATCGAATCGAGGACGTCGCCAATCACAGGGACTCTAATGCAGCTACGATGTCCTCTGGGAGTTCGTTGATGTCGTGATAGCCGGTCATCGCGATCACCTGGCTGTGTGAGGTGTGGAGCGTGCGCAGAGCTTGAAGACTGGCACGACGCGCGTTGTCATCGTCGGCGCGTTGCGCGGCCAGCGCGGAAACGGGATGATCGGGTTCGGTGAGTTCTGCCCGCAGGTAGTAGGCATCGCCTACATGAAGGAACCACCCATTCCCCTGCTGGATCGCAACGCCACAGTGCCCTGGCGTATGGCCGAACAACGGGATCAGGAAGACGTCTTCGCTCAGGCCCAGATGGACAGGCCGAGCCTCGAGTCCAAACCATTCTTGTTCGGCGGGTCCATAGGTTTGCCAATTTGGGCCATGTTCAAAGTGGCTTGGCACATATCGCCAGTGTCCCGACTGCACCTGGGCGAGCTCTTCCTCCGCCACATGAACCTGGGCATCCGGAAAATCAGCCAAGCCTCCGGTGTGATCCGGATCACAATGGGTCAGCACAATGTGACGCACATCGTCCGTGGAGAACCCCAGAGCTTCAATCCTTCGGACAGCAGTATCCTGCTCATTGAATTGAAAGCCCGCCGCCTCAATCAATGGCTGTCCCAGTCGCTGCTCTGGATTGCCTACGTCCGCCAAGCCTATGCCCGAGTCCACCAACACAAGACCCTGCTCGGTCTCCAGCAGCAGACAGTGACACACCACCGTGGGATAACCTTCAACTCGGAGTGTGCCGGCATTGATATGATGAACTCTCACTACAGAAACGGTTCACGGTTTACTGATTCCCTGTTACTAAACAAAGAAGCCCCCTGTTCCACGTGGAACAAGAGGCTTCCTCCAAAGGTTGGGGGCAAGGACTAACCTTCCAATAGCGCTGCTTCCACGATGTTTTCCGCGAAGCTCTCATAGGCGCCGCCAATCTGCTTGGCGAAGCTGTCCGGGAATGAGTGGAAGGATCCCGACTTCATGGCTTCCACAATCGCCTCGCCAACGAGAGCCGGTGGTTCCGCGATCTCTTCCAGGCCTGCCTCTGAGCCCATGTCCGTGGCGATCGGCCCCGGATGCACGCTGATCACCTGGGTGCCTTGTTCCTTCAGCGTGTCCCGCAAGGACTGGGTAATGGAGTAAGCCGCTGCCTTGGATGCGCAGTAGGTGGCGAAGTTCGGGAAGGCCTTCATAGACACCACGGAGTTGAGCTGCACAAACACGCCGCCGCCATTGGCTTTGAGAACCGGAGCAAATGCCTGGGCCATATGCAGCAGCCCATAGACATTGACGTTCATCTCAAAATCCAGTGCCTCGAAGGCCTGGCCGTCCAGAGGTCCTGCAGTCTTGAGGACTCCCGCGTTGTTGATGACAACCTGAGCGTCGCGGGCGAAGTCTGCCGCGGTGAGAATCGTCTTGGGATTGGAGAGATCCAATTCAACGGGGACCACCTTATCGCCAAATTTCTCGACGAGCGGTTGAGCGCTTTCGAGCGTACGGACCGCGGCATAGACTTTGGCCGCGCCATGATCGAGGACGGTTTCCACGATCGCTTTTCCAATGCCACGGTTTGCTCCCGTGACGAGGACTGTCTTGTTTTGAATTTCGTAACTCATAGGTGAAGAACACTGGTTGAGAGGATAGTCGTCACGGATTCGAGGGACCTGACTGGGATTTCGTTCCTGACAAAAATAGTTATGTTCCACGTGGAACATCCTGGCACCTCACGGGAACGACCACCTGAAATCCGCCCAGTCCACACGTTCACCATCCACCAGACCTGTGACTCCCAAACTTCCGCTTCACAAAGCTGCCGAACACGGTGATCTCACATTGATCCAGAGCTTGCTGTCTAAGGGAGTGGATGTGGAAACCGTCTGGGATCCGGGAGCAGAGGCTGACTTGTCGAATCTGTTTCCGGGAGGCCGCCGGGCTTTACACCACGCCGTGATGCATGCGCAGCCAGATGCGGTACGGATTCTCCTGGAAGCTGGCTCCGATCCTAACCAGCCAGATGCGCTTGGTAGTGCTCCGCTTCATCTCAGCCCCAATGCGGAGTGTGTGGAAGCACTGCTGGAGCATGGTGCTGATCCCCGGTTGCGTAACGACCACGGTGATACACCTCTACACAGTGCAGTCGACCCAGAAGGCGCTGCTATGCTCTTGGCTGCAGGTGCGGATTTGGAGGCCAGGAACACAGAGGAAGAGACTCCGATCTTCGACCAGAACACTAACATGCTCGCGTTCCTTCTTTCCCACGGAGCGAACCCGCTGGTCCGTGATCGTCATGGGCGCTCGTTGTTTGAGGACTACGACCTCGATGAGGAGGCGGCTGCCGTCTTGATCGATGCTGGCCTCGATGTAAATGAGCCACATCCAGTCCATGGAGGCACTGCGCTCCATTATCACATCAATATCGGCTCGTACAACCCTGTGTACGGTTTCCACTATGACTCCCGGCTCTTGGAGTTTCTCCTGAAAGCGGGAGCGGACCCGCACCTGCGAAACTCTGCCGGGAAGGATGCATTCGACCTGGCTAGAGAACTGTATTTGGAACCACCGCCGCAGAACCTCGATCTGTCCGAGCACTGGCCGACGCCACGATTCGCGAGGAAACTGCGTCGAGAAGTTCTAAGGTGTCTGAACGCAGCGAGTTAGTTTCGCGATGTTCCACGTGGAACATCGATACGGGGTTACTTTGCGGTATCACCGTTCAGAAACGCACCCCAGATATTCTCGGACCTGCGACGGCAACGACAGAGCGTTGCCCTCCATTTCCTAGGGCAACTCAAGCCACAGAACTCCGCACCAAGGCCAGAGCTTCCTCCAGGGATTGGACTGTGTAGTCCGCCTCGATCCCAATCGACTTGTCGCCGTGCACGCGAATGGTCTTGGCCACTCCAGCGCTTCGACCCATTTCAATATCCCGGTCCATATCTCCAATGAGCCAGGAACGGGTCAGATCCAGATCATGTTCCTCCGTGGCTTTCCGGATCATGAGCGGATCCGGCTTGGGCTGGTAGGGACAATCCGGCGTCGCCGTGTAGGCATAGATCGCGTCGAAGGCGACTCCGTGCTCGCCGAGAAAGGACTGCATGCGGCCGTGAATGTCATCGAGATCCGCTCGGGTCATGAGACCTTTGCCCACGCCGCGCTGACTCGTGACCACCGCGGTGAAGTAGCCCTGGAGTTTGATCTCCTTCAGTAGCTCCACGATTCCGGGCATCCATTCCCAGGCATCCCAGGACAGCACATAGCCGGGACCAGGAGACACATTGATCACGCCATCGCGATCGAAGAACCAGGCGGGACGACTCATGATGCGGTGCTTTCGCCGGAGTCCTCATAACGCACCTTGGCGGAGACCCGCAGATCCGGGCCCACCATCTCCGTCACCGGATCCACCAGGTGACAGCGGAAATCCTGTCCCTCGACAGCGCGCCGTTCGCCGCCACCAATCATGGGCGCCACATAGAAAACGACTTCGTCCACCATCTGGTTCTCGAAGGCGTGCGCCATGAGCCGTCCGCCACATTCCAGGAGCACGCTGGAGACGCCGATCTTGCCCAGCTTGGTGAAGACAGGATCCAGATGTTCCACGTGGAACAACTTGGTGCGATCCCGATACTGGTCCGTGAAGACCTTGGCATTGTGGGGAACTTCGCCACTCCTGGAGACAATTACGCGCCAGGGTTGCGGCCGGTCCTGAGGAGCAAACTCATCGCGAAGCGTAAGCTGGGGATTGTCCTTCCGCAGGGTTTCACCCCCAATCAGAATCGCGTCCACCATGGAGCGAAGCCTCTGGACATCGGCACGGGCACGCTCACTGGTAATCCATTGGGACCGCCCGGGAGGCGGCGTGATGCGTCCGTCCAGGGTCATCCCGGTTTTTGCGATCACATAGGGCCGGCCCGAGAGAATGTGCTTGGAAAAGAAGCGGATCAGTTCGTTGCATTCCGCTTCCATGACTCCGGCCACAATCTGGATTCCGGCGTCCTGGAGTTGGATCAATCCATCACCCGCATGGCGCGGATTGGGATCCACACTTCCCACCACCACGCGACGGAACCCGGCCTTGCGAATGGCCTGCACACAAGGAGGCGTGCGGCCCTGGGTCGAGCATGGCTCCAGGGTGACATAGAGCGTGGCCCCGCGAAGCTGATCCTCGGGAACGGATTCCATGGCGCGAATCTCCGCGTGGGCTTCGCCGGCTTTCCGGTGGAAACCCTTGGAGACAAACTGGCCGTTCTTCACGATCACCGCGCCGACCGGAGGATTCGGGCTGGTCGAGCCCAGGCCCTTGTAGGCCTCATCGAGCGCCAATCGCATCCATTCGCGATCATTCGCGGTAGCCGATGAGGATGAGATGATCTTGGACACGCGCTTGGGATCCTGTAGCGTTAGGCAATTGTTCATTCCTCTGAGGCAATTCTGCTCCTCCGGCTCATGAAGCTCACGAATCGTGATAAGTGGTTAATATACTCCGAATTGGCCAAAATGGTGAAGGCTGGATTTGGATTTGATCGGAGCACCGAAGTTCTGAAGGAACAGGCCGGTTCTCCGGCCCAACGCAGATTCGCCCAGGCACTCCAAAAAGGACTTAAGAAGGGAGAAACTCTAACAGATGCCTTAGCGCAAGTTCCTTTTGGCATCACGGACCTGGAAATCAACGTCGTCCGCGCCGCGGAACAAAGCGGCAGCCTCGATGAAGGCTTCGCCTATCTGCACGACTACTTCCGGTCGGTTCACGAAACGGAGCGCCAGATCCAGACCCGGCTGATCTATCCCTTTGTGCTGCTGCATCTGGCGGTGTTGTTGCCCGTTCTCCCCAAGCTCGTTCTTGGGACGGATCTTCCGTCCATCGCCAGGCAACTGGGAACGAACTTTGCCTTCCTTTACATGGGCGCTGCGCTCCTGTGGCTGCTCATGTCTCTCTTGCGTCACCAGGCCCGGACGGATCTGATGGCGGATCGATTCCTGGCAACGCTTCCACTCGTAGGCCGGGCGCGGAAACTGATCTCCTGGCAGCGCTTCTGCAGCGTGTTCGGAATGTACGTCCGCAGTGGCCAGAAAATCTCGGATGGGTTGAGCGCTGCAGGAAACGCCACTCAGAGCGCCATGGTGAATCGCGCTTCCCAACGCCTCGCCGAAGTGGCCCGCAGCGGAAATCCCGTGGGTGCAGCCCTCATGAAGCAGCGCGCCTTTCCCAATGAACTCTCGCGCTCCCTCCAGAATGCCGAGACGACTGGAACCCTGGATGAAGATCTGCGACGCTGGTCCAGCTACTACGAAGATGCCGTGGAGAACCAGATGGAGAAAGTCGGCACCTTGGTACCACGGTTCATTTACATGATCGTGGTGGTCTTCGTGGGCTGGCAGATCATCAGCTCCTATTCCGAGTATCTCGGCGGGATCGAGGATATGTTGGAGGAGTTCAATCTATAGGCTCGCATGTTCCACGTGGAACACTGTTACTTCTCAATTCTCTCCCGGGGCACGCCTTGGGCACGAGCCAGCTTGTCGATCTCCACCACTGTATCAAAGACACTCTTTCCATCCCGGGTCCAGGCTCCTTCCCAATACACATTCACCTTGGCCTCATCTGCGAAGACGAGCTCGAAACCGAATTCATTTGGGGAGTCCTGGTCGACCGCGCCGTAGCGCACTCCCTCCAATTGATCCCAGGTGTAAGTGTGGCGCTGCCAGGAAAGAATGGGACGAAAAGAGATCTCCGATTCCGTCACCCAGACAAGCCGGGACAGATCCCACCAAAGAAGGAGTGCACTCGCAATCACGGACCAGGCAAACACGGTTGCCAACCGGCGAATCATTTCATGGATCACCATCAAGTAGAACCGGCCTGGCTGCGAGACTGGCGCCTGCTGAAATCGGTGGATGGCGCTCCGCGCATACCTGGCGTCATCCCGCTGTAGCCAGCGTTTCACCGTCATGACTCCGGTCTTGGCTCGCACCTCAGGAAACCACTTCGCGCTCCAAAGCAGGAAACCCAGCGCAGCGGCAGAACAGCTACCTATGGCGCACAGCATTCCCATCCAGGGGAACTTCACCAGCATGGCGTTATGTGGAATCATCCCCAGATGCTCCAGCGTGGGTTGAGCTGCGCGCCAGTAGAAGGCAGCAGTCGCTGCAACACTGGACACTAATAAGATTAGCAGCGCCAAGACGATGAACCATTGATCGACCGAAGAATAGCCCCGTGATTGCTGAAGCTCCCCAAGGACGGCTTCTGGCAATCCCATCTCCCGGAGTTGGGCGGCTTCTTCTTCCGTTAGATCTGGAACCAGTTCTTCCATGAGCTCTCAGAAGGAACGTAGTCATGTTCCACGTGGAACATGTGAGCCTCAGCTACTCGGACTCAGCAGCCCCAGCTTCATCCTGGCGTCTCGCGCGTTCCAGGTGCACGGCCAGAAGTGAGATGTCCGCGGGGGTGATCCCACTAATCCGGCCGGCCTGTCCTAAGGTGTGTGGGCGAATGCTGTCCAGCTTGTGCTGGGCTTCCTTCTTCAAACCACGAATCGTGAAGTAGTCGATTGTCCCTGGAATCGCTCGTTCGTCCATTCGTTCCGTGCGAGCCACTTCATCCAGCTGGCGGCGGATGTAGCCCTCATACTTCACATCCGTCTCCACCAGATCCCAGAGCTCCTCGTCGTAGGTATCACGGATCTCTTCCGGCAGACTCCGCCACTCATTCTCCGGACGCCGCATCCATTTCTCGATCGCCAGTTCTCCCATGCGAGTCTTCGCCACAAAGGTGCGGGCTTCCTCAAGCCGTCTGGCTTTGTCCAGAGCTTGTTCGCCGCGGGCGGGATCCACCATGCCTCGAGCATAGGCTCCTGGAGTCAGCCGCAGATCCGCATTGTCCTGGCGCAACAGCAACCGGTATTCGGCGCGGCTGGTGAACATCCGATACGGCTCCGTGGTGCCTTTCGTCACCAGGTCATCGATCATCACGCCAATGTAGGCCTCGGATCGTTTCAGGATGAACGGCGGTTCCTGGCGCACTTTGAAGGCTGCGTTGATCCCAGCCACCAATCCTTGTCCACCAGCTTCCTCATATCCGGAGGTCCCATTGATCTGTCCGGCAAAGTAGAGACCTTCGATGGTCTTGGTCTCCAGAGTTGGCGCCAGCTGCGTGGGAATGCAGTAGTCGTACTCCACGGCATATCCGGGACGAATGATCTCACAGTTCTCCAGACCTGTGATGGAGCGCAGGAAGTCATACTGCACTTCATAAGGCAGACTCGTGGAAACACCGTTCACATAGTACTCGTTGGTCTGGCGACCTTCCGGTTCCAGGAACACCTGGTGGCGGTCCTTATCCGCAAACTTTACCACCTTGTCTTCAATGGACGGACAGTAACGCGGGCCAATGCCTTCAATCCGCCCGGAATACATGGGTGACTTTTCCAGGTTGTCCCGGATCACATCGTGAGTCCTCGTGTTGGTGTAAGTGATCCAACAGGGTTCCTGTTCCACGTGGAACATTCCGTCCTTCCACTTGTTCAGCGTGAAGATCTCATTGTCCTCAGCTTCTTCATCGATGCGAAGGAAACTGAATCGCGGGGGCGGGTCTTCACCGTCCTGACGTTCACAAACTTCAAAATTCAGGGAACGGCCATTGAGACGGCAGGGGGTTCCTGTCTTGAACCGCTCGATCTCAAATCCCAGTTCCTTGAGGCTATCGCTCAGCGTGGACGTCGCGTCACCCATGCGTCCACCTTTCTGATTCTGGAGCCCCACATGCATCAGTCCGCGCATGAAGGTACCCGTGGTGATGATCACTGTCTTGGAACGCAGGATCATGCCCAGACCCGTGCGCACGCCTGTGACCTGATCGTTCTCCCGCAAGATCTCCACCACATTCCCTTGGTGCAGCTCCAGGTTCGGCTGACGTTCCACGAGCCACTTCATGCGGAACTGGTAAGCCTTCTTATCGCACTGCGCCCGAGGCGCCTGAACGCTCGGGCCTTTTTTCCGATTCAACATGCGGAACTGGATCGCGGTCGCGTCGGTGTTCAATCCCATGACACCACCCAGAGCGTCGATCTCCCGAACCATGTGCCCTTTCGCCAATCCACCAATCGCAGGATTGCAACTCATCTGTGCAATGGTGTCCAGGTTCTGCGTGAGCATGGCCGTGCGACATCCAAGGCGGGACGCGGCCATGGCGGCCTCGACACCGGCATGGCCGGCGCCAACCACAATCACGTCATAAGCTGTGGGATGGGTATACATCAGGAACCGGCAATCTACATGATGGCGCCCGGGCCACAACTCGACTGATGATTCTGCGCGGGAATCCGTTGAAGAGGTTTGTCAGGATCTGGAAAAAACAGAGTAGGGGACTCGCGTCAGTTCCTTCGGCCTCGCACGACCCGGGACCATCATCGACGGCGGGCAAACTCCTCAACTCCTTCTCTCTGGAAATGCCACATCCTTCTCTTTGCTCCCGTGCAGAAGTCCGTTTAGGGTTGCAGAGCGGGCAGTCGATGCTAATCAATCCGCTTTGCACGACCTCCCAAACCAGAGACGAATCATGGACACGGTGGCCCAATCTCAAAACAGTTCCTTTGCCGACGCTGATATCAATCGCCAGCTCACGGCGGAAGACAAGATCGGTTTCCTGCGGGATATGCTCCGCATCCGCCGGTTTGAAGAGGTTTCCCTCAAGCACTACCTGGCTCAAGGGAACATGGGGGGCTTCCTTCACCTTTACATTGGTCAGGAGTCCATCGCCGTCACCGCAGCTTCGCTCATGGGCGACAACGATCACCTCATCACGGCTTACCGCGACCACGGTCACGCTCTCGCCGTTGGGATGACCATGAACGAGTGCATGGCGGAACTCTTTGGGCGCGCCACTGGCTGCTCGAAAGGTCGTGGCGGCTCGATGCACTACTTTGCTCCAGATAAAAACTACTGGGGCGGCCATGGTATCGTCGGTGGACAGACGCCTCTCGGTCTCGGACTTGCTTTTGCCCTCAAGTACAAGGGGCTCACGGGGAGCTGCATGTGTTTTCTGGGAGATGGGGCGGTCAACCAGGGCGCATTCCACGAATCTCTTAATATCGCAGCGCTGTGGGACATCCCGGTGATCTACGTGATTGAGAACAACGGTTACTCCATGGGCACAAGCCAGGCCCGGTCCTCATCCTATCCCGAATTCCTCGCCAAGCGGGCCGAGGGCTACAACATGGCCTGGCAAACGATCAAGGGAGAGAACATCTACGAAGTTCGTGCAGGAATGAAGGAAGCCATGGATCGGGCGCACAACGAGTCCAAACCTACCATCCTGGAGATCGCCACCTATCGCTGGCGGGGTCACTCCGTGGCGGATGCCAATGCGGAAAAGTACCGGACCAAGGAAGAGATCCAACGCTACATGGAGGATCACGACCCGGTTACCATCTGGAAGAACGTCTTGATCCAGGACAACATCATCTCAGAGGACGACTTCAAGCAGATGAGCGACGATGCGCGGAAGGAAGCCAATGACTCCGCCGATTTCGCCAAGCAAAGCGGCTACCTCGAGGTTGAAGACATCACTGGTGACGTCTATTGGGAGGTCGACAACAACACGGAATCCGGACAAACCGGGAAGCATTTCTTCAACGACTAGATCTCAGCCGCTTACCACCAGGATTTATGGGCCGACAAATTACTTACCGCCAGGCGATTAACGAGGCACTCGCCGAAGAGATCGAACGCGACGGCACCGGCTGTCTGCGCGACGCCGACGCCATTCTCGTGCCCGGGGGATTCGGCCAGCGCGGCATCGAAGGCAAGATA
>JBHIXE010000140.1:0-12518 GCA_041984905.1 Verrucomicrobiales bacterium
TTCCAATCTAGTGCTCTAGCATAATCGCTATCGCTCCTACAAATACTTACCCTTGTGCTCCGCGCCGAACCAGAGCCAGGCGCTCTGGATGATCTGCTTCACGTTGGTGTATTGCGCTTCCCAACCGAGCTTCTCCTTCGCCAGGCTGGGGTCGGCTACCAGGATGGGAGCATCGCCCGGCCGGCGATCGCAGTATTCCACGGGAAGCTTCTGGCCGGTGACCTCTTCGGCGGCATCGATCATTTCCTTCACGGAGAAGCCTTTGCCGGTGCCGAGATTGCAGCGCAGGGTTTCGCCCCCCTTCATGAGGTAGTCCAGCGCAAGGATCTGGGCGCGAGCGAGATCCAGCACGTGAATGAAGTCCCGCACACAGGTGCCGTCCGGTGTGTCGTAATCCGTCCCGAAGACCTTAAACCCGTCTTCCACGCCGGAGATGGCCTGGAGGATGCGCGGGATCAGGTGGGTTTCCGGCTGGTGGGCTTCGCCAATGGAACCATCGAGGGACGAGCCACCCGCATTGAAGAAGCGTAGCGCCACGGAACGGATGCCATGGGCCGTCTCGCAGTCCGCGAGCACCTGTTCCAGGGCGAACTTGGAGAAGCCGTAAGGATTGATGGGAATCCGGGGATGGTTCTCATCGAGCGGCAGATGCAGGGGATCGCCATAGACCGCCGCGGTCGAGGCGAGAATGAGCTTGTCCACTCCGCTATCCCGCATGGCTTCGAGCAGCGTGATGGAGTTGGCGACGTTGTTCCGGTAGTACTTGAGCGGGTCCGCCACGGATTCGCCGACCTGGATGAAAGCGGCCATGTGGAAGACCGCCTCGATCTTGTGCTCCTCGAAAAGACGCAGGAGCAACTCGCGATCGTTCAGCTCGCCCTTCACAAAAACGGCCTTGGGCGAGACGGCTTGCTCGAATCCTTCACTGAGGTCATCGAGCACGACAACGGGATGGCCGACTCCTTCTGCGACAAGGGTTTGGACGACATGGGACCCGATGAAACCGGCCCCACCAGTGACCAGCACGCCGCCCAGGGATTCAAAGTTCGGATTCGGCATCGGGGATTAGTAGCCCGATTTTTCGAGGAGGCAAGGTCAGCGGGGGCCCGTTTTGATGCGGCTACGGGCGGTCAAAGGGAAAAGGCGCAGAAAAAGGGCTCGAAGAGCCGCTCTGTTCCAGATGATATTCCTACGTGTCAAAGCAAGTAGCGGAAAACGTGAGTTTTTCGATGTGCAACCAAGGGCATTTCCAACTCTGTGATCGAAAAACTCACGTTTCCCGCTACTATCGATGGGGAACGCGAGATGGTTCAGGTGAGTGCTTCCAGCTTTATTGTTGTCGGAATCAAGTCAAAGCTCAGTAATCACCCGACTCCTCTCTTTCCATGTTTCATCCTGACGGACCCACCTTTTGGGAACTGGCCCACCAGGCACTGTCTTCCACGCGCAAGGGTTACGACATGCTGGGCCCCAAGTTTGATGTCACGCCCTTTCGCACACCGAACGAGTTCATCGAGGCTTCGCTGGAGGCGGCGGGAGAAGTCGCTGATGCGCTGGATGTGTGCTGCGGGACGGGCGCGGCAATGCGCTTGCTCAAGGCGCAAACCCGGCGTCGCTTGGTGGGCATCGACTTCAGCACGGGCATGTTGGAACAGGCCAGGCGATTGGTCCCGGAAGCTCCAGGGAATCCGGAATCCGTGGAGTTTATCCAGGGCAATGTGTTGGAGATGACCTTCGATGAGGAATTCGATCTGGCGGTGTGTTTTGGCGCCCTGGGTCATTTTGTGGACCAGGACGAGGATCGGTTCCTGGACCGCATTCACGCAGCCCTGCGTCCCGGCGGCCGATTTATCTTCGTCACCGCCGAGTCCCCGCCTCTCTGGTCTCCCGCACGCTGGTTCGCCATGAGCTTCAATGCGGCGATGCAGGTGCGGAACTGGGTGCTCAAACCCGAATTCATCATGTATTTCCTGACCTTCCTTCTCCCGAGGATCCATACCAAGCTGGAATCCAAGGGATTCAAGGTAGACGTACTAGCGCCACCAGAATGGGGACGTTTTCGCGTGGTTGTTGCGGAGAAAGTCTAGCTTCTATCCTGCCTCCTCGCACAGCAACTGCCATTCCTGGGCGAGAGAGGAAGGCGAAGAGATTTCGATGAGCTTCGTACCATGGGAATCGAAAAGATGCATGCTCGTCTGATCCAGGCCCTCGACTCGCTCCTGCTTGATCGCGAGAGCATGAATGAAGAAGAGGTTCAAATTCAGGATGGCGTCTTCATTCTGGTCCTCAATTTGAATCCACCCTCCCTGGAGGCTGAGCCGTTCTGGTAGCACCTCTGCGCGGAGACTGACCTGGTGAGACAAATGCCGAACTTCCAGGGATAGCTCGTTCGCCTGAGCATGCTCGAAGATGCGGAACAACGGATGCTCATGCGCTCGCTGGATGCGGCGCTGGGCAGCGCGGGCGCAACAGGGGCACATATTGAATGCCGGCTGCCAATCCAGGCGCCAGTTCTCCAGCTCATCGACGTCCAGGGTTTCCAGGGAATACGCCTGGGCGAACGATTCCATGGCTTTGCCGCTCCGCGAGCGCGGGTCCGCCCCCATGCTGAGCCCGTTCATCTGATGGAGCAGGTCGAACTCCAGGCGGAGCATCAGCTCGGGCTCATACCGCATGGCTCCATGCATTACCAGCCCCTCTTTGATCGCAACGTTCAATCCCATTTCCGGATACAGAAAGGAACCAGGCTCCAACTCCACCGCCGATTTGCCACAGGTCCATTTTTGCAGAATGCCGCCGTGATGAATGGCTCGAAGGTTGACCTCACCGAAGGCTCCGAGTTGCTCGAAGAAACCATCGAAGGTGTGGTCGAGAAAGACCGCCTGGCTCTCCGTGGGGGTAATGACGGATGCAGGTTTCATCAGCGTGGGGAAGTCGAGGTGGACGAAGGATTGACCCGATTCTTGAGCCTTTCTGCGACACGTTCTGCCTCCAGTTTGCGCAGAATGCGGTGGCGCAGATCCCGCATTTGCTTCGGGGTGAACACGACTTTTCGGGGAAGCCGGCAATCTAGATTGGAGTAGTTCATGCTCCCATGCTCCATCACCCTTTTGTGCACCGCTTGCGGTCGGTTGTCGTATCTTGGCGCTATTTTGTTGTTTCGAGACCATTCGCCCAAGAGGCGCAACTCAGCGCTAATTCTTGGCAACGCGGGGCAAGCAGCGCCCCACAGAGGTGGGATGAATGCTCCCATGACAGCCTCTATCCAGCTCCATCATTCTCCTCTGGATCTGCTCAACCAACTGTTTCATCTGGACGCAACCCAACTCACGATCCGCAGCCACGGAGTCACGCTGCTCAAGCCCACCGAATTCGGGGTCTTCTTCCATCAGGAGGAAGAGGGCGAGTTCCGTCTACAGGATCCGGTGAGCGGCCTCACCATCGATCCGCGGTATCTGGAGGCGATCTATGCGGTGCCGCTCTTGCCGGATCATCCTCCGGCTCTGGAGTTCAAGTTCGCCCAAGGCGGGTTTGCCGCCTCGATTCAATGTGGTCGTCAGCCAAACAGCCTGGCCGTGATGGAGCGCCTCCTGCGGCACTTTGGGCCTGAGCCAGTGAACACGGATGCCTTGCGCTCTTTGGGAGTCGGCGCCTGGCTGGACGAATGGCGTCCCGAAACGCCTCACATCCAGATCGATCCCCTCGAACTGAGGGAACTCCGCGATTCGATTGAGCAGGGATATGAGACCTTAGTGACCTTGGAATTGCCGGGCCTCACCATGGACACGGTCCTGCGTCCAAGCTTCATCGATCAAGACTCCAACGTACTGCGAATCTGTTGCCCCGACTCCGAGACGGTCCTGTTCGTGGATGGGGTCAGCTCTGAGCCCGCTGATGGCTGGCTCAGATTGAAGACTATCAGACGATGAGACAATCAGACTGGGAGACCGGTCCGTCGCGCACTGTCTCACTGTCTCACTGTCTCACTGTCTCACTGTCTCACTGTCTCACTGTCTCACTGTCTCACTGTCTCACTGTCTCACTGTCTCACTGTCTCACTGTCTCACTGTCTCACTGTCTCAACGAAAAAGCCCGGTGGAACACGAGGCTCCACCGGGCTTTGAAGTATCGTAGTGACTCAGCGGGATCGCTTACTCACAAGGAACCTTGATGGAAGGCAGCTTCCAGATTTCGTCCGCGTATTCACGGATGGTGCGGTCGCTGGAGAACTTGCCAACGCGGGCCGAGTTGATGATGGCCTTCTTGGCCCAGTCAGACTTGTTGCGGAAGTTGGCATCCACTTCAGCCTGGCAATCCACGTATGCAGCGTAGTCAGCCAGCACCAGGAACGGATCGCCGCCCTCAAGCAGGCTGCGTTTCACCGCGCCGGAGGCGTTGCGATCCGTGGTGAAGAAGCCGGAGTCCAGCCAGTCGATCACCGTACGAAGCTCGTCGTTCTTGCTGTAGTAGTGGTGCGGGTTGTAGCCCTTGGACACCAGATCGAGAGCTTCCTCAGCGGTCAGGCCAAAGATGAAGATGTTCTCATCACCCACCTCTTCCTTAATCTCCACGTTGGCGCCGTCCAGGGTGCCGATGGTGAGAGATCCATTCAGAGCGAGCTTCATGTTCCCCGTGCCGGAAGCTTCCTTACCAGCGGTTGAGATTTGCTCGGACAGGTCTGAAGCCGGGATGATGCGCTCGGCCAGAGTCACACCGTAGTTCGGCAGGAACGCCACCTTCAGCTTACCACCGATGGATTCGTCATTGTTGATCTTATCCGCCACAGCGTTGATGCAGTGGATGATCTGCTTGGCCAGGTAGTAACCGGGAGCTGCCTTGGCGCCGAAGATGAAGGCGCGAGGTGCGATGTCCAGGCCAGGATTGTCGAGCAACCGGCGATACAGCGTGAGGATGTGCAGCAGGTTCAGGTGCTGGCGCTTGTATTCGTGGAGACGCTTGATCTGCACGTCGAACATCGCGGAAGGATCCACAGTGACGCCACAGCGATCTGCGATCACGTCACAAAGCAGCTCCTTGTTGCGGTGCTTGATGGCCATGAACTTCTCCTGGAAGGAAGAGTCATCGGCGTAATCAGCCACCTTCTGCAGACGATCCAGATCCGTGACCCAGTCTGAGCCGATCGTTTCGTCGAAGAGCGCGGAGAGTTCCGGGTTGCAGACCTTAAGCCAGCGACGAGGCGTGATGCCGTTGGTCTTGTTCTGGAACCGCTCAGGGAAGAGTTCGAAGAACTCGGGGAAGAGACGTTCCTTGAGAAGCTGAGTGTGCAACGCGGCCACGCCATTGGTCGTGTGGCTCGCAATGACGCTCAGGTAGGCCATGCGGATCTGCTTGGGATTGGACTCTTCCACGATGGAAAGGGTCGCCTTCATGGCGGTGTCACCAGGCCACTTCTTCTCGACCACGTTCTCCAGGAACCAGTCGTTGATCATGTAGATGATCTGCAGGTGACGAGGCAGCACGTACTCGAACAACGGCACGCTCCACTTCTCAAGAGCTTCGGGAAGCAAGGTGTGGTTGGTGTAGGCAAAGGTGCGTTGGCAAATCTGCATTGCCTTCTCAAACTCCATGCCTTCTTCATCAATGAAGATGCGCATCAGCTCGGCAATCGCCACCGCCGGGTGCGTATCGTTGAGCTGCATGGCGACCTTGTCAGAGAAGTTGTCCCAATCGTTTCCGTCCCGCTTATGGCGGCGGATGATGTCGCGGATACTGCAGGTGACGAAGAAGTATTCCTGCACGAGGCGCAGCTCACGGCCGCGAGCGGTGGCGTCGTTCGGGTAAAGGACCTTTGAGATGTTCTCCCCTTCCACCTTGTCCCGCACGGCGTCCACATAGTCGCCCTGGTTAAAGATCTGCAGGTTGAACTCTTCGGAAGAGCGGGATTCCCAGAGGCGCAGGTAGTTCACCGTGGAGCACTCATAGCCAGCGATCGGAATGTCGCGAGGAACACCGAGAATCTTGCGGGTGTTGACCCACTTGGCGCGCGGCTTGCCCTTCTCATCCATCTCCGTTTCCACGTTCCCGTAGACGTGCACTTCCACGGAGTACTGCGGGCGAACGATTTCCCAGGGATTGCCAAAGCGATTCCAGGCATCTGGATTTTCCACCTGGTTGTAGTCCTTGAACTGCTGACGGAACAGACCGAATTCGTAGAAGATCCCGTAACCCACCGCCGGAAGATTCAGCGTGGCCATGGAATCCAGGAAGCAGGCGGCGAGACGGCCGAGCCCCCCGTTACCCAATCCCATGTCCGGCTCCGCATTGACGATCTCATCGATGTCCTGGCCCAGTTCCTTGAGCGCTTGCTTGGCGATCTCCCAGGTATCGGTATTGCGGAGATTGTTCTCCAGCAGCCGGCCCATCAGGTATTCCAGGGACAAATAATACACGCGGCGCACGTTCTGCTCGCGGTGCATGTCCCGGCTCCGGGCGGCCTGGTCCAGGATCCGATCCCGGATGGCCAAACTCGTGGCGTTGGTCCAGTCACTGACCGGAGCGGTGGCGGGATGATGCGCAAAGGTATAGCGCATGTGATTGAGAATGGAACGTTTCATTCCTTCGACGGAGTGACTCACGTCGAAATTGAAGCCGTTGCCAACCGGTGCGTCTGCTTGAGTCGTCTGCATGATACGGATATTGGCGATGAATTTACTGGCAACCGAGCATTTTTCAAATCTTCATAGTTACCATTTATAAATAATTGTGGTGATTGAGAATTTTTCTCACCAAGGAATTCAGACCTGAGAAAGCGTTGCAGCAAGTTTTCGGCCATGTCTGGAAGGATGCCAGGGTCTTTCCATGGCCTCTATTTCTGTCTCTGGCTTTTGTCAGGACACCCTACCGGAACCTTTCTCCCATGCCGCCATAAATTGGAGACGATTCCGGCACCGCTGTCCCTCACACTTTTCCCGCTTCCAACCAACGGACGGCGTAGCGAACCACTTCCTGCCCGTTCGTCAGACCGAGCTTGTCTTTGATATTGGCCCGGTGGGCGTCCACGGTCTTGGTGCTGATGTTCAGGGTCTCGGCAATCTCTCGAGTGGGGACTCCCCGGCCGATCAGTTCAAAGACTTCAAACTCACGATCACTCAACAGTTCCAGAGAAGGCTGATCCGAGGAAGAGCGCGAGCGGCGAGTCATCCGTTTGAGCATGCGACGGTAGAGGCGCTGACTCACAAAGATGTCTCCATTCAAAATCTCGGTGAGCCCCTGGATGACGTTGTCGGAGGCCTCCTGCTTCATGATATAGCCATTGGCTCCCGCTTTGAGAACCCGTTCCGCATAGAGGCATTCATCATGCATGGACACCACCAGGACGGGCGTGGTCTGATTGACGGCCCGCAGATCTTTGATCAACTCCAGTCCGCTGCCATCTGGAAGCGAGAGGTCCAAGAGGATTATATCCGCGTTGGACTGGAGAATGGCATCCACGGCTCCTCTTCCCTTCCCATATTCTCCGCAAACTTGGAAACTGGCATCCGTCTCGATAACCCGTTGCAGGCCCACTCTCATGATGGGGTGATCATCAATGATAAAAACCTGATGTGGCTTGCGGTCTGTCATGAGTGCATTTGTCGTGGTTAACGGAGCTTCCTAGGGCCAATCTGAGGAGGGCGCCTCTGGGGAAACGAGTGGAACCCTGCAGTAGACGCCTATTCCTTCACCTCCTTGTGGACCCGGTGCGTTTTTGATCTCAAGATCCCCGCCCAGAATGCGCGCCCGATACTTCATGGATCGGTTGCCCAATCCATCCCCGAACTCTTCGATCTTTCCCCCTCCGTTGTCTTCAATGGACAATCCAACCTGATCCCCCTCTCGCCGGAGGCGAACCCGAACCTGCGTCGGCGCCCCGTGGCGAGTCGCGTTATAGAGGGCTTCCCGAGCGATGAGAAACAGCTGAATGGAACAGCTCTCTTCCAACTGCACATCACCCAGGTCATTCTCAAACCGGCATTCCAGGTTCTCGTGAAATTCACCCATGGTCTCCAGCAGTTCGTCCAGGGCCTCCACGAGCGTGCGATCATCCAGAATCACTGGAGACAGACCTCGCGCGAGTTTCCGGGCTCGCTCCGTAGTCTCGTTGAGCATCTTCACCACTTCAGCCAATTCGTCCGCCCGCACATCCTGAGCAGCCCGGTACTGGCGTTCCATGGCATTGACGATCAGGCCGATACCGCCCAGTTCCTGACAAAGGCTGTCGTGGATATCCAGCCCGATGCGCGCTTTCTCGAACTCCTGCGCCTCCAGCACTTCCTTTTGCAACCGACGTTCCACTGACATATCCGCCGCCAGAAAAAGCACCCCGCGACTTTCGCTCGAGGCTCCGCCCTCCTCCGCCGGCACACAGCGAATGTGAAAGACCTTGGTCCCGTCCCGGGGAATATCGAAGGTCATTTCAAAAATCTGGGTGCGTCCCTCAGAGGCCGCATGGAGCCGGGCTTCAATCCGGGCGTAGTCCATTGGCGTGAGGATCTCTCGAAACGGAAGATTCAGGAGCTCTTCCTCCGTCATGACAAAGGCATTCTCAAACTGCCGATTCACGAACCGGATATTGAGGTCTCGATCCAGCAATGCGTAGAGTGCCGGCAAGTTGCGGAGAATGGTGAGAATCTCCCGAGTTTGCTCCTCTACCCTTCGCTCCAGACTCTCGTTGAGACGGCGAAGCTCATCGTGCGCTTTCTTGAGAGCCTCTTCCGCCTCCACCCGCCAGGAAACGTCCTGAACCATTGCAAAGTAGCCGACCACTTCGCCTTCTACTTTGTGGGCTATATACTCGACGAACACGTGCTTGGGCAAGCCGCGGCGGTAAGGCAAGTATGCCTGGAAACTGTGCGTCTCCCCGGCGAGGACGCGATCCACGTGTTCCCGGACAGAATCATAGGCATGTTGACCGAGAAATTCGACAATGGTCTTCCCGATAACGTCTTCTCGTTTTACATCAAACCAGGCCTCGTAGCTCGCATTGCAGAACCGGTATACCAGATCCTTGTCACAGTAAGCGATCAATACGGGCATGGCATCTGTCACCAGGCGGTATCGCTGTTCGCTTTCCCGAAGTCGATGCTGTGTCTCAGACTGTGCGATGGCGCCGTAGACCACATTCGCGACGGACTGCATAAAGTTGATGTCATCCAGGGTAAACTCCCGTTCAGCTTTCTGGTGGGCTCCGAGAATTCCCCAGGGAGCGTCCACCTTTCCGATAATCACGCTCACCCCGCTGACGACTCCATTCTCCCACAGCAAAGGAGGGCCGTTGAACCTCGTCTCATTCGCCAGATTCCGGACGATCACAGGAGTGCTCGACTCCAGCGTATAACCCGCCTGAGAATTGATACCGGTATTGATGGTCACCTGTCCCACGGCGCCCTCTGTCCATCCAACTCCGGCCCTGAGAAGCAACTTTCGTTCTTCCGGGAGAAGTTCCAGGAGTTTGCTCAGATCCACAGAAAGGACCTCGGCCAACTGTTGGCAAGCCGTGGTGAAGAGCGCATCCAGATCCGTGGTCTCCAGCGCGAGTTGCCCCAACTGCGCCACGGCTGCCTGCTGACGCTCTCGAGCCCGGATGCGCTCCGAGGCATCCTTGAGTTCGGTGATGTCGGAAAAGGTGATCACCACACCACCAATCCGATTGTCGGTGGTTCTGTAGGGAAGAATCCGTCGATTGTAGTATTTGCCCTGATGGTCACGAATCTCTTTCTGCGCTGGCACCAGTCGCTCCAAGACCTGTCGGGCATCCGTCAGCAGCGCTTCGTCTGTGAAGTTGAGGGTGATATCCCGGAAGGATCTGCCTACGTCAGAGGGGATCAGGTTGACCAACTGTCCCGCTGCCGGGGTGTAGCGCCGGATGCGCATTTCGTTATCCAGGAAGACGGTCGCAATCTCCGAACTGGAAAGCAGGTTAGAGAGGTCATCGTTGGTGATCTCCAGCTCCTTGATCTTCTCCTCCAACTGACTGTTTAACGTCGTCAGTTCCTCATTGAGACTCTGCAATTCTTCCCTTGAGGTCTCGAGCTCTTCATTAGTGCTCTGAAGCTCTTCATTCATCGACATGACTTCCTCGTTGGAAGCCTGCAATTCCTCATAGGAAGTCTCGAGCTCTTCGATAGTGCTCTGCAGATCCTCACGGGTGGACTGCAGTTCACACTCCAGTTCACTCAGCACCTCTGGAGCCTCTTCGGCGATTGGGGGAACCTCGACCAGTTGTTCCTCCGATTCACCGCTGTCCTGGAAACTCACCAGATAGAGCTTCTCCGCTCCAGATCCGCCCTTCACCGGTTCTACGGTAATTCTCACAGCGACACGACGCCCTCCCCGATTCACCCTGGGAGCCACTTCAGTAACCAGCCGCTGATCGGAGATCGCACGCTGCACCGCGGCTCGCAGTTTTGCCTTCAAGCCATTGAGACATAACTGCATGAGATCCCGCGTTGGCACTCCCGTCGGATAGTCCAGGTAATCTCGAGTGGAACCGTGGAAATAGCTGACCTCAAACGCGGCATTGATCAGCACCGAAGCGGGTACATAGCGATCCATCAGCACTTGTCGCGCCACTTCAGCAGCACCCGCATGTGTAGCATGCAAATGGGTGCCGCTCTTTCGAGAGGGATTGGAGTTTTCCGAGGCCACCAAGGGAACAATCTGGGTAGTGCTGAGGTTTTGTCCAGTCTTCCGGTAGATCCGATGAGCGGGAGAGACCGCGTCAAAGAGGTCATCGTGGCCTGCCAGAGACTCCGAACTTCCCTGAAACAGGTACCCCCCCTCATTCAAGGCAAAGTGAAATCGCTCCAGGATGACTGACTGCACGTCCGCGTTGAGATAGATAAGAAGGTTTCGACAGCAAATCAGGTCCAGATTGGAAAAGGGCGGATCGCTGATAAGATTCTGCGGAGCCAGCACAACGGACTCTCGAATCTTTTTCCTGACCAGGTAGTCATCGCCGTCGACATCAAAGAAACGCTCCAGGCGGGCATCGCTGATATCCGCGCTGATTCCCGGCGGATAGCGGGCCGCGCGAGCAAACTGGATGGCGTCCGGATCGATGTCGGTGGCAAAAATCTTGGCGTTGAAGCCTTGCTGGGCATCTATTGCCGACTCATAGATCAACATCGCCACGGAATAGGCCTCCTCCCCGGTGCTGCATCCCGGCACCCACACCCGGATGCTGTCATCCAGGCCTTTCGCCGCCACGATCTTCCGAATCACCTGCTCCTTGAGTATCTCCCAGACCTCTCCATCCCGGAAGAATGAAGTCACGCCTATCAGGAGATCCCGGAACAGTTGCATGACCTCCTCCGGATCCTCGCGAACCAGTTCGATGTACCCCTCAAAGGTGTCGATCTGATTGAGGCCCATTCGTCTCTCGATCCGCCGAGTCATGGTTCCGCGTTTGTAGGGCCCAAAATCGTAATCCGTGCGAGAGCGCAAGATCGCAAGGATTGCCCTGACCTGATCACTGGATGATTCGTCATCCACGATCCTGCGCTCCGTCTGGACGACATAGGGATGCTGAACGTATCGCATCAGGGTCGCGGGCATCTGTTCCACAGGAAGAACCAGATCGACCTGGCCTGTCGCCACCGCGCTTCGAGGCATTCCATCATATTCGGCAGTGTCGGGGTCTTCGGCCATTGCCATGCCTCCAGCGGATTTGACGTCCTTGAGCCCCAGAGTCCCGTCGCTACCGGTCCCGGACAAGATGATGCAGATCGCTCGCCTACCCCGAGTTTCGGCCAACGAGTGGAAGAAGTAGTCGATCGGCATGCGCCGGCCGCGTCGCTGGAGTGGCGCGGTCAGTCGCATCCTCCATTGATCCAGTGTCAGGTAAGAGTTTGGAGGAATGATGTAGACATGGTCGGGCTCAATCAGCATGTCTTCCTCCACCTGGCGCACGGTCATTCTGGTGCTCCGGGAGAGGAGTTCTGCCATCATGCTCTCATGATTGGGATCCAGATGTTGGATAACCACGATGGCCAACCCGGTGTTCTCGGGCATGGCCCCCAAAAAGCGCCGAAGCGCGGCGAGTCCCCCGGCAGAAGCTCCCACCCCCACAATGGCCCTGGGTCTCGGCACCGGATCGCTGGCCGACTCTGACCTTACCTCTGATGGTTGGGTATTGGGATCATCCGGCATAAGCAGGCTACAGCAACATACACTCCAGTGCATTCAGCCATAACTAACAAAGAACAATGACAGCACCTTCCCGGATCCGCACATTGAAAAACGTGCCTACTATCTAGGTGAATTCAGTAATAAGACTTCGTCGCTGCCTTACTGAATTTCATACATCATCCCCATTTACCTCTGAACGCATTTTTGCGACACTAGCCAAGTTGGTTTTCGCACGTCTGAGATGCCGTTTCGGGCTCGTGAAGGCTTTTCCCGCCACTCTCATGAATCCTTCCTACCGACCATTCAGGACACCTCCTCACACCACTCTTTCCCACTCCAGGGAGCAAACCGTATTGCCAGACCTTGGAGGGCTCGAAGTGGTGATCATC
>JBHIXE010000141.1:0-296 GCA_041984905.1 Verrucomicrobiales bacterium
ATGTGCTGGGTCCACCGAGTTCCGTCACGGCCTTTTCCCATGAGTCCTACCCGGAGCAGGATGAGTTTGCGGACAATCAGTTGGCGGTCTTCGACTATCCCAAGGCGATTGGGACGATTCGCTGCAATCACAACGACCCCATGGGAGGTCCACGCCGTCAGTTCAATGTGACCGGCACGGAAGGGACCTTTGAAATTCGGCCGTTGGAACCTGCTCATGGACGCTTGGGGCTGAGTCAGGATCGCGGGGACTACAGGAAAGGCTTCCAGGATGTCGAGTTCGCCAAGCCCACAGGA
>JBHIXE010000141.1:335-5734 GCA_041984905.1 Verrucomicrobiales bacterium
GGTCGTTATGACGGTGAGTTCCTCGATCTGGCGAAGATCATTCGCGGCGAGAAGAAGCTGGCCTGGGATTCCGCCCACGACATCGCCGTGGAGGAAGCCGTGCTGCGCGGTAGCGGCATGCTGAAAGACTGAGTTCTAGGACTCCGGGCTCTCTCCGGCTTCGTCCTGGATCAGTGTTTCCATGGCTTGAGTGGTGAAGCGGCAGTAGCGGGTGTCAGAAAACACCACCGCACCGAGGCGGCGGTAGAGACGCAGGCCGCGCCGGTTCATGCGCTGAGCGGTGAAATCGACCGCCTGAAAATCGTTTTCCAGGGCATAGCAGCAGAGGCCCTCAATCAGGCTGGTTCCCAGTCCCTGGCCGCGGCGATGAGGAACCACGTAGAGATCATCCAGCCAGATGGACGGTCGTGGAGCAATGGCGCTCTGGAACTCGTGGAAGTGCGCTGCGCCCATGACACGGCCCTCGACTTCCGCGACCAGCGCTCCGCAGCGGGTATCGGGAGCAAAGAGATTGCGCCGGAATAGCTCTGCTGAGATGTGGGCCGCGCGATTGAGGTGGTCTTCTGAATCGGAGTAATCGATCAGAGCGAGGAGGGAAGGGATATCAGCTTCCGTGGCGTGACGGATAATGGTGGAGTTCAACTCAACAGGGACGGTCCAGGTTCCAAAACCCCAATTTAAACGGGGCGAGATGGAGTTTGCAAGTGATGGGGTTCCGGTGAATGCTAGGCCTTGCTTGTTTCCATGAATGGAGAACAACTCAGGTCCTTGCTGCGGGATGAAGAGGCGCGGCCCGGCATCATCCTCGCGGGATTTACGCTAGGGATGGCGATAGTGGCGCTGTTTACGGTGGTGGATGCCCAGCGAAAGCCTGCTCTGGAAGTCGTGGTGGAGCCCTCCTCACTGGGCGACTACGCCTACATCCCAGATGCGACCAGCTATAAGGTGGGTGACGAAGTGGTGCGCTATCAGCAGCAACCCTTGTTCCTGACGGAAGAGAGACTCATCAAAATCCAGGGTGAAGACATGGTTCGCCTGGAACGAACTGACGACGGAACGCTCTTTCTCTACCGGGAACGCCCGAAAGCAAAGGATCCGAATCCGCGCGATCCCAACGAGTATTTCGTCAAGGTGAACCCGATCCGCTATCTGCGGCTTTCCACCGAACCGCCTCAAGACGATCCCATTTAGCGCTTGAACCGGTCCGCAAACCGGTCCAGTAAGTGCGCCCTCTAACCCTAATCGAATCATGTTCCATGAGCATCCAACGAGCCCTCATTTCGGTTTCCGATAAGACTGGTCTGGAAGAACTGGCCCAGGGCCTGCACGAGCAGGGCGTCGAAATCCTCTCCACCGGCGGAACAGCCAAGTTCATCCGTGAGCTGGATATCCCTGTCATCGATATCTCTGAGTTTACCGGATTTCCGGAGCTCTTTGACGGCCGGGTCAAGACCCTTCATCCCAAGGTGCACGGAGGCTTGCTTCACAAGCGGGATGTCAAAGTCCACACCAAGGAAGCGCAGGAGAACGATATCGCGCCGATCGATATGGTGGTGGTGAACCTCTATCCCTTTGAAGAAACCGTCGCCAAGGAAGACGCCACCTTCGAAGAGGCCATTGAGCAGATCGATATCGGCGGCCCCTCCATGCTGCGTAGCGCGGCCAAGAATCACAAGTTTGTGACCGTGGTGAGTGATCCCGCTGATTATGGCCGGGTGCTGGAGGAAATGCAGGAGAACGAGGGAGCCACCAAGCTGAAGACTCGGGAAGAGTTGGCGATCAAGGTCTTCCAGAAGACGTCGAATTACGACGCGGCAATTGCGCGCTTCTTCAACCGCTCACAACCCACGGAAAGCACCTTCAGCGTCAGCATTCCCCTGGAGCAGAAGCTGCGTTACGGGGAAAACCCGCACCAGGAAGCCGCTCTCTACGGGAATTTTGGCGACTACTTTGAGCAGATTCATGGGAAGGCCCTCAGCTACACCAACGTCATCGACATTGGCTCCGCAGGTCAGCTGATCTCCGAATTCCGGCGTCCCACCGTGGCGATTCTCAAGCACACCAATCCCTGCGGGGTGGGCGCGGACGCGGACGACCTTCGGGCCGCTTGGGAAAAGGCTTATGAGACGGATCGCCAGGCCCCATTTGGTGGCGTGATCGTCTGCAACCGGGCCCTGCCGGAAAGTCTCGCCCGGGTCATATCAGAGATTTTCACCGACGTCATCATCGCTCCAGACTTTGAGCCGGAAGCCCGTGCGTTGCTGCAGAAGAAGAAGAATCTGCGGCTCATTCGCATGGCGGACAACTATCGGGAAGCGCTCAAAGACCCAATCGTGCGATCCGTGCCGGGAGGAATCTTGACGATGGACGCCGACCCACGGGCTTTAGGCCTGGAGGATATTGAGGAAAAAGTCGTGACGGAGCGACCGCCAACCAAGGACGAGATTGAAGCCATGCGCTTTACCTGGCGCGTCGCCAAACACGTGAAGTCCAACGCGATTGTCTTCGGAACCCATGACCGCACCTTGGGAATTGGAGCGGGGCAGATGTCCCGGGTAGATTCGTGCCGGATCGCAGTTTGGAAAGCGAAGGAGGCTGGCTTGAGTCTGAAAGGGAGTGTGGTGGCCAGTGATGCCATGTTCCCATTCCCGGATGGACTGGAGTCGGCGGCAGAGGCTGGAGCCACGGCTGCGATCCAGCCTGGAGGAGCCATGCGGGATGAGCAGGTGATTGAGGCGGCGAACAAGCACGCTATGGCGATGGTGTTTACCGGCCACCGGCACTTCCTCCATTGATGGGATGTGCAGATGCTGAGGCGCTTGCGCCTTCGAATCATCGACAAAAGCGGAAAAGTTTGGTTTATTTGGGCGTGGTTCACGACCAAATATTGAGCATTCGGCCCCCAAAACGCTCCTAAGACATGAGCATGGTCAGGGGCACGCTGCATACCAACTCTCCCGGCGAGGGCAATCCACGTGAGGCACCCCTCATTCCGGATCACGATGTCCTGCGCCGAATTGGCAAAGGTTCCTTCGGGGAAGTGTGGTTGGCGCAGGCCGTGACTGGCGTGTATCGCGCGGTCAAAGTGATCTGGCGGGACGACTTTGAACGGCAACGGGATTTCGAGCGGGAATTCGAAGCCATCAAGCGCTACGAACCGATTTCCCGGCAACATCCGGGGTTGGTGGACGTTCTCCAGGTAGGACGCGACGAGAAGCGAGGTTACTACTACTACATCATGGAAGTGGCCGATGCCCTGGACGAAGGCGCGGACATCAATCCGGATACCTACACGCCCCACACTTTCCGCTCGGAGATGCTCGAGAAAGAGCGCCTGGAACTCACGACCTGTGTGGAGTTGGGGGCTCAGCTTGCCGATGCGCTCGACTATCTGCACGACCAGGATCTGATTCACCGGGATGTGAAGCTTTCCAACGTGATTGTGGTCGATGGGAAAGCCAAGCTCGCGGATATCGGTCTCGTGGCCGCTCTGGGAGACCGCAGCTTCGTTGGGACGGAGGGCTATGTACCGCCGGAAGGAGCGGGAACCGCCAGCGCGGATATTTTCAGCCTGGGGATGGTTCTCTACGAGCTGAGTACCGGCAAAGACCGGCTCGATTTCCCCGATGTCCCGACCGAGTTTCGCGATCACAGCAATCCGGAACTCTGGCGTCGCGTGAACCAGGTGGTGTGCCGGGCTTGCGCTCGCAAGGTGGAGAGCCGCTTTCCGACCGCCGGCGAAATGGCCCGGGCGTTGCGGGGAGAAGACGTGGTGACCCGGCCGAAGTGGCCGTTGCAAGTGGGCGTGGCTGCCTCGGTCCTTCTTTGCGGGGCGGCGTTCATGGCGCTGTTTGCCAATACGGAGCCCAAGACCTTCAAAATCACCACTGATCCTCCTGGCGCCGTGGTGTTTGCCGGCGCGGAAGAGTTGGGGGTCACGCCCCTGACCTTTGACCAGCGACCCGTGGAGGGCATAACCTTCGAAATCAGGCTCCAGGGGTATCGCCATACGGTGGCGGAATTTCAGGGCGCCAATGATCCCCGGGACGGTCTGCACCTGGAACTGGAACCTTCCAAGTTCCCGCAACCCGGTTCTCTCTGGGTCAATAGCCTGGGACTTGAGTTCAAGCCTGGCAACCAGTCACACCGCCTGGATTATCCGGTGCACGCGGACATCTTCATGGAGTTCGCAAGGGAAGGAGACCGGAGGTTTGAGGGCGAGGTGGTGATGCAGGAACACAACGGGAAAGAGATCCCCATTCCCATCGTCCCCTCCAGAGAAGCTCGGGAATTCGCAATCTGGATGCAGGCCAAAGACCAGGCGGAGGGTTACATCGGTCCCAACTACAACTACCGGTCCGTCAGTTTCACGGATGAATCCATCCGTTGGCCCAACAAACGGATTCAGCAGGGACGCACCTCTGTTCCCATTTATCCCTTCGTCGTGCTGGTGGAGAAACAGCGCTACGGCCGGCTCATTATCAGCTCAGACCCGCCTGGAGCGGAAGTGTTCGGGCGGGACGGCGAGCATGTCGGGACCACGCCCTTGGAGATTTCCCGGGTGCGGACTGGCGCGGTGTCCTTTGAAGTTCGTCTCGATGGTTACAAACCCTATTACCTGGACGGGTTTGTGGAACCGGATGGACTTCACGAGTTGAGAGCCTCATTGGAAAGCGGGGACGCCATCGAGTTTGGCAAGCCCTGGTTGAACTCACTGGGAATGGATTTCATGCCGGTGGAAGAGGATCTCCTCGTCTCGGCCATGGAAACCCGGGTCCAGGATTACCGGGAATTCTGTCGGGCGACTGGCACGGAGTTCCCCAAGGATAGCGAGGCGACGTCCGAGATGCACCCCATTGATGCAGTGTCTCGCGTGGATGCGGAGGCGTTCTGCAGCTGGCTGACTTCCTACGAACGAGAGCAAGGCATTCTCAGTGAGCGCTACGAATACCGCCTGCCCACCGATGTGGAATGGAGCAGCGCTGCGGGATTGCCAGGTGAAACCGGAGCGACCCCGGCGATTCGAAACGGAGGCGCGGAAGGAATTTATCCCTGGGGTTATGAATTTCCTCCATCCAATGGAGCGGGAAACTTTGCGGACGAGAGCCTGCGAGAGCACTTCGAGACCATGATGGGCGGGGTGACCTTGAATGCACCCGGACCCGCGATCATTCCAGAGTATACCGATGGATTTGCGAAACTGGCCTGGGCCAACGAATACAACCCCAACCGCTATGGTCTCTACAACATCAGCGGCAATGTCTGGGAGTGGGTCAGTGACAGCTACCTGGGAGGAGGAGGAGCCCTCCAGGCCTGTTTAACCCGAACGGTCTCACGAATTTTCAAAACACCCCAAAGTTCACCGGATCTTCCCGGGGCAGGATTTTTGGGGTTTAAGC
>JBHIXE010000141.1:5744-12459 GCA_041984905.1 Verrucomicrobiales bacterium
GGCAGACCTCGGAGCGACGAGAGCTGCTCACGTCTGCCCGGCGATCGCTTGCGCCCACCGTTCGGGACCCTGGAGTCGGATTCCGTTGCGTCTTGGCCCGAACCTCCAATGTGCCCTAGGCATATTGTTAGGGGTGCTTCGAGTTCTAAGTTAGATTTCCAGGGATTCTTCTTGGATTAGCCCAGATTTGCGAGAGTATAAGCGCGGTCCTCCCAGTTTCAGGTGCGTTTGTTCGGCGGTGAGTTCGAGAGGATTTTCCTCGAGATAAGCGGGAGATTGGGGAAACCCGGACCTTAGAAAGGAAATTACTTGTTCTTAAATACCAATAGTTCAAATGGCTTTGAGAACTCGGCGCTTCTTGAAACAGAAGCAGTTAGATGCCCACGTGGTACCGGTTTCGGGAGGAGGAACCTCCCATTCTGACCGGCTGAGTTTTTGACGAATGAAAGTCAAATGCCCCCGGCCTGTATAGGCTGGGGGTTTTTTCGTGAACTGCTCCAGGCTGCTTCGTACTGCGTCACCGGTAGTGATGCATCAGCCGCGTTGGCTCCGTTTGGAGGAGAGGGCTCGCTTGCGGACTTCGTTCCGGGTTCGCGCCAGCACGGCGACGTTGGTTCGCTTGGGAGCGCCTTCCATGATGTTGCGCAGGAATCGCGCGCATCTGGCGAGAAGGGGATCGATCTTGCGCTGGGAGGAGAGCGTCTTGGCAAGGGCTTCGAAGTAGGTGTCTCGCTTGCGGTCAGTGTCCGCCGTCTGGTAGCTGAAATCTTCCGCCAAAATGCGGAGGGCAAAGTGGAGATGAAACTGAATGGTGCTCAGGTCGGTGATCTTCTTCCGCCGCAGCCAGTCTTTCACCACGTAGTGAATCCAGGCGGCATAGAAGTAGACCTCCAAATCGTCCTCCTCTCGCAGAATCCGGCGGGGGACCTTGGAGATGATCTTGTTGATACCGCGCTCCGCGTCATGAGGTTCTTCCAAAAAGACCGAGGCATAAGAGAGCAGAAGATCCTGCAGGCCAATGACGAGATCCGGGGAGGCGATATCCTCATTCTGCAAATACTGCCCCTGCCGGCGCTCGAGCCAGAGCGGAGGCACATCGTTTCTTTGGCGCATCATCGCGAAATACTCTTCCAGCCGGCGCACGATGGGGCGACGGCCCAGATACTCGACGGGCTTGATGGTGGTTTGGCGATTGGTGCTCTCAATGATGGCGTCCTTGAGCTCCAGATCATCGGTGACCACGATCTTCAGCGGCACCAGGACATCCTCTTCCAGAAGCAGGTGGGCGCGATTCTGGTAGATCACGTGACTGGTCTGCAGGCCGTTGACGATCTGGTAGTTGGTGAGACTCAGCTCTATGCCATCGGCGCTCTTGGAGGCGTGCTCGCAAACGATCGTGATGCCATTGTTGCGGAGCATGAATTGGGCTCTCTCCGGACTGTTCAACGTCTCCGCCATCTCCTGATTGACCTGGCTGGACTCCTTGAAACCCCGGACGTTCTCGTGAAAGACCGGCTCCATCAATCCCTGACCATCCTCGCGCTCCAGCAGGATGATCAATTCCCGGGCCGTAATGAATCCGATGAAGCCTTTCGCATCCAGGCCTGGAGTGGGGAAGGATACGACCTGCGGAGCCTTGATGGTGCGCACGTAGTCGACGGGCCGCACTATCGTCGTGAGCTCATCTTTCGCGACGACCCAGTCGATCCATTCTCGAAGTCGTTTTGCATCGACGATCTCAGCGCAGACGGGCCAATTGGGGAGATGGCTCCCAATGTAGTCCTCCGTCCAACCGCGCCAGCCCCGTTTCTTGCGTGCGCCCGGAGTGGAGCTGAGCACGACGTTGTCGCTGGTCTCTGGATCGTCGACCAGGGCGGAGTCGTCAAAGTCGGACTCGGTGCGCCAATTGCCGAGACAAATGTAATAGAGATGAAAGTGGAGCCGCCCACCGCTTTCTTCCCGGAAGGCCTCGTAGACCTTGTCCTTGAGGTCCCGAGCCTGGATCAAATCCTCGTTGGCGGGATCGTAGTCGTTGTTGTGCCAGAAATTCGCTACGCCGATGGAAAAGGTGTTCATCTTGGCGCGGTCGAACTTGTTGGAGGTGGTGCTCTGGAGAAAGATGAAGCGTAGAGTCGGGTCGTCCTCGGCCGCGAAAGCGGGCTCGATCTGGTCCTCCCGGGTAATGACTCGTCCATTGACCAGAATGGCTACGCCATCCAATTGCTGGTCATAGACCCCTCCAATGGTAATGGCAGGGAGTGTTCCCGCTTTCAGATCACGGACATGCCAGCGTCGCAGCACGTAAAACGCGGCAAACTGTTCGAACACGGAATTGCGCTCATTGGTGTCCAGGCCCTCCAGGTTCTTTCCCAGTTCATGGGCGAACTGATCAAACTTCTTCTCGGTAAAATCATCCATAAGGAGGTCCCTGGCGATGCCTCTCGTGATCCGTGGAGGAAACTCCGATATAGCAGTTCAGATGCCCTCTGGGCAAAACAAATTGGTGGGGAGTTCCCAGGCTCGGTCATTGTATGAGAGGAAGTTTTGCATTCGCACGGCAAACCGGATAGTTTCTGCGCCCCGGTTATGCAACCCATCAATCCGTCTCTTCGAGAACGCGTCTGGCGCATTATTTTCCTTTCGGATACTCCGGCAGGCAAAGCCTTTGATGTGATCCTGCTCTGGCTCATCCTGGCAAGTGTCTCGGTGATTATGCTGGAGAGCGTGAAGGAGATCCGGCTCAACTACCTGAACGTTTTGGACATGGTGGAGTGGGGATTCACCATTCTCTTCACGATTGAGTATGGGGTGAGGGTGATGGTGGCGAAACGGCCGCTGCGTTACATGGTCAGCTTTTTTGGGATCGTGGATCTCATCTCGATCCTTCCGACTTACCTGACGCTGTTCACCTCTCCTGGCTGGCATCCGGATCACCTGGCGGTGGTGCGCATTCTGCGGCTTCTGCGGATGTTCCGGGTGCTCAAGATGGCCCGGCATATGGGAGAGGCCCGTGTGCTTCTCAATGCGCTTCATGCCAGTCGTCCCAAGATTACCGTCTTCCTCTTCGGCGTGTTCTCCATTGTCACCATCATGGGCACGATGCTCTACCTGATCGAGTCGCCACGGAACGAGCAGTTCAGCAACATCCCCAAGTCCATCTATTGGGCAATTGTCACCATCACCACGGTCGGGTATGGGGACATCACGCCGATTACTGCGGTGGGACAGATGATTTCCGCGGCCCTGATGGTGATTGGCTATGCCATTCTCGCGGTGCCGACGGGCATTGTGGGGGCGGAGGTCTACCGGGAAATGTCTTTGGGGAACCAGGTTGGCAGCCGGGAATGCACGGAGTGCGGATGCGCGGGACACATCGTGACTGCCAACTATTGCCGCGATTGCGGTGCCAAACTTCCGAATAACGAGCCCTCCAATCAAGAGGAGGATCCACCAACTCGGTCGAGCTAGAGGCTGGACATTAAAATTGAGTGGGAAATCCCGGTGCGAGGGCTGACTGAGCCAACGGACCCTGAGGGGAGAGGAATTCCAAGGCCCCGGTATCTTGGCAGAGCCAGACTTCGCGGGCTCCGGCTTCAAAGTAGAGCGTCGTTTTGATGCTCAGTTCCTCTTTGGAATTGCTCGGTGAGAGAATCTCGACACAGATCTCGGGAGCAGATGGAAGGGGGGTGACGATCCCATGCTCAGCGAAAAACTCGTCCGAGCCCCAAGCGACGTCGGCGACCTTAGTCCCGTCGGTGGTTTCCACAGAACATTCGGTAATGACTTCACCTCCCGGCATGGAGGTCAATAGTGCTGCCGCGATCCTCGTTTGATACCTGCCGTGCTGATTCGATGCGGGGCTCATAACGATTTGCCCGAAGCGATTGAGTTCCACCTTGTAGGGCAAGTCCTGCAAGTGAGGGTCGGCGCAGACGTCCTGCCAGTTCATGGAAACAACTTAGTGGCTGGTAAAAGGGTGTCACGGGAAAAATCTTCTCCACCAGCACTGGATTCTCGCGGAGATTTCCATCATGATTGTGGAATGAACTCCCGTCGTAGCTTCCTCAAAGCCAGTGCTTCCGTGACCATTGGCTTTAGTGGTTTGGGCAGGCTTTGTGCCTCTTCCTCCTCCCAGGCAAAGTCTGCCAATGTCTACGGAGACCTGATTCCTGACCCCAAGGGCCTGCTGAATCTCCCAAAGGGCTTCACCTACGAGGTCATCTCCGGGACGGGTGAGGAAATGAGCGATGGCTGGAAAGTCCCCGCTGGACCGGACGGAATGGCGGCCTTCGCGGCTCCTGACGGCCGGAGCACCATTCTGGTGCGCAATCATGAGCTGGATCAGGACGCGGATGGGAAGTGGGGCCCCTTCCCGGAAGGCAAAGGGATTCCTGAAAAGGTGGATCCCAAGCTTTGTTATGGCGCGGAGGATGGCACGAAGCCTTTTGCGGGTGGCACCACGACGATTGTCTATGACCCGCAAGAGCGTAGCGTGACGTCTCAGTTTCTCAGTCTGGTGGGGACCAACCGCAACTGCGCGGGTGGGCCGACTCCCTGGGGATCCTGGATCACCTGTGAAGAGCCTTCCTTTATGAAGATTCAAGGGGAAGGCCGGGCACAGAATCACGGTTTTTGCTTTGAGGTTTTCCCCACCATCAAACCTGAGCTGCAGGCCCCGAGACCTCTTCGGAACTGGGGGCGTTTCAGGCATGAAGCGATTGCCGTGGATCCCAAGACGTCGACGGTCTACCTGACGGAAGACATGGGAGATGGGCTGCTTTACCGCTTTGTTCCCCACGATGCCAAGAACTACGCCGAGGGCCAACTTCAGGCGCTGAAGATTTCAGAACAGCCGGGGGTAATTACCCAGCGGGATTTCCCAATTGGAAAACGGTTCCAGGTGGAGTGGGTGGATCTGGAGGATCCGCTATCCCCTCAGGATACCCTTCGCTTTGAAGGTCATGGGAAGGGCGCGGCCGTGTTTTCTCGTGGAGAAGGGATGTGGTATGGCCAGGACGCCATCTATTGGGCGTGCACTTCGGGAGGGCATAGCGGTGGCGGTCAGATCTGGCGTTACTTCCCGGATTCCAATGAGGTGGAGCTCTATCTGGAACCCAATGACTTCGATCTGCTCCAGAACTGCGACAATCTCACCATCGCGGACTGGGGGGATCTCTACATTTGTGAGGACGCCAACAAAGAGACCAATATGGTGCGGGGAGTCACGCCGGAAGGGCAGTTGTTCACCTTCGGGGCCAACGCGCTGAATGACTCGGAATTCGCGGGAGTCTGCTTTGCTCCCAATCATCCCACCATGTTCCTGAATATTCAGAAACCGGGCCTGACCTTTGCGATCACGGGACCTTGGGAACAGCGACGCATTTGAGCTCGAAAGGATCTTTCCAATCTCAACCTTTTCTGGTAGCTCTGAAAGGCATGAGGATCATCCTGACCTTGTTCTGCGGACTTCTGTTGTGCTCTGGAACTCTTCTGGCCGGCGAGGAGATCACCAAGGAGAAGCTCAAAGAGATCAAAGGAAAGATCCAGTTCGTCACCAGCTTCCCGGACTACAAGATTCAGATCGTGGATTCCTTCCCTGATCTGAAGGTTCAGAAAGTGACCAGCTTTCCCGATGATCCCGGCGAGTGGCAGATTGTCGACAGCTTCCCGGACTTCAAGATCCAGATTGTCGATTCCTTCCCCGACTTCAAAGTCCAGTGGGTGGATTCTTTCCCCGGCGTTCCCTAAGAAAAAAAGCCGTGGGTGTTTATCATTGCGTTAGGGATCGACTCCGGGCAAATAGGAGGCATGCGCCCCCTTCTTTTTATTCTGCTTTCCATTCCGGCACTCCTTTTCGCGGACGGTCCCGACGATAACCTACCCGAAAACGTTCGACAGGTTCCACCTGTCGGTGTCGAGATTCCGGCGGCGGACAAGCAGGCCCTGGAATCGCTCATCGACAATTTGTGGGCGGAGGTTGAGGCCTTCGATCCCAAGGCTCCTCAGTCCGAATTGTTGCCGGATATCGAGGTTCTGATCCGCGCCGTTGAGGACCCGTTGACCTACCAGGAGATTCAGAAAACCAGCGAGATCGATGGCGCCTATCAACTGCTCGATCTGGCGCGCCAGCGACTCAACCTGCTGCAGGCAGGAGAAGCGCCCTGGACACAGGAAACCGGGTTGGTCGTGCGGGGATTTCGTTCGAATCTGGATGGAACTGTTCAGCCCTATGGCCTCGTGATTCCGGAAAGCTACCGTTTTGATGGTGAAAGAGCCCATCGCCTGGACTTCTGGTTCCATGGACGAGGGGAGAAAACCACCGAGCTGAGTTTTGCGCTGCAACGGATGAAGGATCGGGGCCAGTATCAACCCAAAGACACCATCGTTCTCCATCCCTATGCCCGGTACTCCAATGGGAACAAGTTTGCGGGAGAGATCGATTGCCTGGAAGCCTTGGAGCACGTTCAGGCCAACTATCGCATTGACCCCAACCGCATCCTCGTTCGCGGCTTTTCCATGGGCGGTGCAGCTGCCTGGAACTTCGCGGTGCACTATGCGGATCGCTGGGCAGCGGCCAATCCAGGAGCTGGATTCTCAGAAACCCCTGAGTTCTTGAAGTTCTTCCAGGAAGAGACTCTCGAGCCGACCTGGTATGAGAAGAAGCTATGGCATCTCTACGATTGTACGGACTATGCCGTAAACCTCTTCAATCTCC
>JBHIXE010000142.1:0-12379 GCA_041984905.1 Verrucomicrobiales bacterium
TGCTGATCCTGGCAGGTGGAACGCTCGGAGAGATTGGCCTCAATGTGGTGAGAGATCTCGTGGGCAGTCCTCTTACGGAACTCCAGATGCTGGGCGGCCAATCCCTGCTGCAGCGCACGGGTGATTCCGACGAGATCCCGGACGACATTTTCTTTGCGCTTCTCAGCGCCGATACGGAGAGCGTTCGCGGAATCGGCATGCAGCTCTTTGGCCGATTGTCGGATACCGCGCTGATGGATCGTAGTGAGATCCTGGCCAGCCTTTGTATTTCCGAGAAGGACGATATGCGAGCGGCAGCTCGCCCGGTTATGCAGCGTCTTGCGGGGATCAGTCCCGGATTTGCGCAGGACATGGTGCTCCAGTTTTATCCCATGCTGATGCGTCAGGAGCCTTATGAGGGGCTGCACGACGACGTCTACGCCTTGCTGGAAGGGCCGTTGGCAGAACATCTTCACGTGATTCCGCAGGAGTCCTGTTTCCGCATGCTGCAATCTCGCTATCGAGGAGGGCAATTGCTCGGTCTCTTGATCCTGAAACGCTTTGTCGGTCTGGACGGTCAACCCATGAAGCGGCTCGTCATGATTGCCGATAACGAGCCGGTGGAGGGACGGGAATACGTCTGGGATTACTTCCAACAGCATGTCGACGTCGTACGAGCGAACAAGGAGGAAGCCCTGCGCATGCTGGATTCCGATTGGGAGGACACCCGCGAGTTTTCCCTGGAGTATTTTCGGACGGCTTTCGTGGAGGAGGATTGGACCCCGGAACTGCTCGTCAGTATCTGCGATAGTGTCCGGGGAGAGGTACAGGACTTTGGCAGGGAACTCATCACCCGCTTCTTCAAGACTGAGGATGGTCCGGAATACCTGCTGAAGCTGAGCCAGCATCCCACGCTTGAATTGCAGATGTTCGCCAGCAATTACCTGGAACGTTTTGCCTCGGATGACGTCGAGAAATTGCGTGCCCTGGAAGAGTATTTTCTGGCAGTGCTCACTCAGGTGAACCGCGGCCGGGTCGCCAAGGCGAGGGTGTTGCGTCACCTGGAACGGGAAGCGCTAAATAGCGCCGAGGCTGGGGAGTTCGTCATGAGCATCCTGAACCGGCAGTCCGTAACCATGGCGATCCAGGACAAGGCCTCCATCATCAAGACGATGGTCCAGATCCGCAAACGATGGCCGGAACTGGAAACGCCATTGCAACCGAAGAGCTTTCCCACTGCGGCAGTCGAATAGGAGTCCCCATGCTTTTTGAGTATCGCTACAGTGGAAGTACCGTCGTGGAGAGCACCGCCAGCTCGGTGGGGATGTCCTTTGCGCCGGATACCTTCCGCCCGCCGACCTATTTCGTGGGAAGTCTCAACAAACGAGTGCCCTTTCGCGAAGCCATCTCGGCGTTGCATGACGTGGTGATTTCCGATCTACGATTCAAGCCGAAGGACAAGACGGAATACCTGCGTTGGGCCAAGGAACAGGAAGAGACCCAATTGGCGGAAGCGCTTGCCGGTGCGGAGGGTGTTGCTCAACGAGTGCAGGTTCTGCGCGGGGAACTGGCGGAGCTCAATCAGCAGCGGCAGACCGCAATGGCACCGTTCTACAAGGCTCAGGAACGCTACTTCAAATACCTGTTCCTTCGAGATATGGCGGCCTGGTATGTGCTGGACCCCGTCATCACGGTCCATCCGGACGAGCTCTTCTTTGAGTGTTTCAGTGAGGATGAGGCCACCTATGGACGTCTCGGCTGCAACTACGAGGTCTTCAGTCAGCTCAACGACTTCTCCTGCGGCACCACGAACATCGACTACTCGGATGGGCTCTACAAAGAGTTCCAGAAGATCCGGGACTACAAGGACACGCAGTTCCAGGTGGATCCCAGCGGGTTCGAAGTCCAGACTCAGGGCGAAGAGGAGTATAAGGAGGTGAAGATCGACCTGCCGGATAGCTGGGTGCGCGGGTTTCTCCAGGTGAGTTCGGCGATGACCTTGCCGGGTTACACTTTTGATCTGCATCCGCTGGACCTGCACAACTTCTGCTTCGTGCTGCGGCGCATGAAGGAGAAGAAAGGGCCGCGTTCCATGCGCTTCCGGCTCAAACCTGGCGAACCGGTCAGCGTGATCTTTGAGCCCTGGAATCTGGAGGTGAAGTGCCCGCGCTCGGTCTACACCGGTCCCAACGAAGACGAGATTCGCATCTGGGGAAGGCGGCGGCTGCTCATTTTGGAGCGACTGCTTCCGGTGGCGAAACGTTTCCAGGTCACGCTGTTAGGTTCCGGCATGCCTTCCTTCTTCCTGGCGGATCTGGGAGACATGAATTTCACGCTGGGGCTCTCTGGCTGGACGGCGAATGACTGGTCTCGCGCCGGGAACTTCGACCTGATGGCGCCGCGCGCCAATGTGGACAACACCGTGAAGGCGCGGGTCTTCGAAGCGCTCCAGGAAACCTGGGTCGAATCCTCCAGCAGCCTGGCAAACCGGCTTGCACTGGGCGAAGACCAGGTGCTCGGCGCGCTCTCCGCCTACACCCAGGCCGGTCGTGTCATCTACGATCTCAATAGTAAGGTTTACCGGATCCGCGAACTGAGTCGAGAACCGCTGCCGATGGATCAGTTGCGTTTCGCCAATGAACGTGAGGAGTTGGCGACCCGATTGGTGGAAGGAATCCGGGTGCAGACAAGCCGGGAGCCGGACAACATTCTGAAGCTGACGGGCAGGGTCCAAGACGGCACCCGCCGTTATGAGCCGGAGATCTTCATCGATGGCGATCAGCGGATGATCCGCGGAACCTGCACCTGCAATTTTTACACGCAGAACAAGCTCTATCAGGGCCCCTGCGAACACATGCTGGCGCTGCGAATGGCTTCGCAGCAGAATCGATAGGAGAACCCAATTTCAACCGAGTAAGGCAAACCAAAGAACAGGAAGAAGAAATCAGGAAACAGGTAAGGAGGCGGGCGACTCTTGCATTAGAACGGTGGATCGCCGTTCAAGCTCAAAGACTAGCAACGCTTCACTGGCACGATCTTGACTGTGCGGACCCAAGGCCGACACGTCATTTCCCGTGCGAGACCAAGGTCTGAAATAACGTGTCGGCCCCGGGTCTCGCTGGAGTTGATCGTTCCAGTCCTGAGATATGAACGAAGACAGCCCGTCTTCTTGCCTTTCCCGATGTCTCGACTTCCACAACCAAGAACAATACATGGCAGCGGCGGGGTGAGAGCACCTTGCATCAGAGCGGCGGATCGCCGTTCAAGCTGAAAGACGAGCAACGCTTCACTGGCGCGATCTTGACTGTGCGGACCGGGAATACCTAGGGGTACTTCCGGTTTGAATCCGAGGGATTGAAGTACCCCTAGGTATTCGTCCGCTGGAGTTGATCGCTCCAGTCCTGAGATGAGAACGAAGTCGCTCTCCAGATAGCCTCGCCGCTGCCACCCAACTAGTCCCAGTCGCCCATTCGCACCCACCTCATGTCCACGAACCGTCGCCAGGAGCTCTACGATCAGATTCGCCAATCTTCCAAGGAAGAGGTGATTCTCAATGAGATGATCCGGCTCGGCTTCTGGAAGGAAGGGGACGGGCAGACATCGGTTTCCGAGGAATGGGTTCGCAAGAAGGGAGAGCTGACTCGGGAGTTGAACGAGTTGGTTCAGCGCCAGCGCAAGTACGCCGACAAAGAGGCTATGCTCAAAGAAGTGCGCGCTCAGCGCATGAAAGAGGCCAAGGCGCGCCGCGAAGAGACCAAGCAACGGCGCGAGCAGCAGCGGCAGGAGAAAGCGGCTCGTTGGCGGGAAGCCAAGGAAACGGACCTGGTTTATTTGGGAGAGAACGTTTCGGGTGGGCTCAGCTCCAAGGATTCCGAGCTGGAGAAGTTGGCGGCCTGGAACCTGCCCCAACTCCAGACGGTCACGGATCTGGCCAGCGCCATGGCGGTGCCGATTGGTCAGTTACGGTTTCTGGCTTTCCACCGGGAAGTCGGCAAGCTGACGCATTATCGGCGGTTTTATCTCAAGAAGAAGAGCGGAGGCCAACGCCTTATCTCCGCGCCAATGCCGCGACTCAAGTCGGCCCAGCATTGGATTCTGGAGAACATCCTCGTGAAGGTGCCGGTGCATGACGCAGCTCACGGCTTTGTCCGGGAACGGTCCATTGTCAGCAATGCTCAGCATCACGTCGGTAAGGAGGTTGTGATCAACATGGATCTGCGGGATTTCTTCCCCAGCATCATTTATCCGCGAGTGAAGGGCGTGTTTCGCAAGCTGGGATACTCGGAGCAACTCGCTACGGTTCTGGGATTGATCTGCACCGAGCCGGAGATGGATGAGTTGGAGCTGGATGGCGAGACCTATTACGTGGCCACCAGCGAACGTCATTTGCCGCAGGGCGCACCCACCAGCCCGGCGGTGACGAACCTGCTCTGCTATCGCCTGGACAAGCGCCTCACCGGCATGGCCCAGAGCCTCGGATTCACCTACTCGCGTTATGCCGATGACCTGACGTTCTCCGCTTCGGGCGAGCCTGCCAAGAATGGGGTGAAGAAGCTCCTCTGGCGGACTCGCAGCATCCTGGAATCCGAAGGACTGGTGCTGCATCCGGACAAGCTACGGATCATGCGCAAGGGTCAACGTCAGGAAGTCACGGGCATCACCGTGAATGAGAAGCTCAGCGTGCCGCGCAAAGAGATGAAGCGGTTCCGCGCTTTGTTGCATCACCTGGAGAAGGACGGCCTGCAGGGCAAGCACTGGCGAGGCGCCGGAACGCACCTGCTTGCCGCCGTGCGGGGCTATGCGAATTTCATGCGAATGGTCGATCCAGAGAGGGCCGCTCCCTACGTGGAGAAGGTCGATAAGCTCCTGGTGAAGCATGGCTGGAAGCACGAGATTCGTCACCCCGCCAAGGGAACAGCTGGGCCGCCAGTCATCACCAGGGCGGGAGACAAAAAGGTGCCCTGGTGGAAGCGCATTTTTGGCGGCGCCTGACCTTGGCGGGATCCGCGGGGATTTCGATGCGAGACATCAGTTTCGCAGACGAGCGCGCTAGCGCTTAAACCATGAATAGCCGTGGCGTGAGCGCAGCGAACCCACGGTAGCGAATACCCCCGAGTACAGAGCCGCTCTAGCGGCGTAATTGTTGCATCGCGGCTCCCAGATTGGTTTCGCCACTACGTGGCTCATCTTTTTCCTAACCGCTCTCCGTGGGTTCGCTTCGCTCACGCCACGGCTATTCATGGTGGTAGCGCTAGCGCGCTCCCGGGCTGTGAAGCCGATGGCTGGGGCAGATCGCCGGGCCTTCGCATCGAAATCCTCACGGATTCCGCTACATTTCTATGGATCACCACTTCAGGATCACTTTGGCGGCTTCGCCTTTGCGCATGACCTCGAAGCCTTTCTCAAATTCCTCGTAGCCAAAATGATGGGTGATCACGGGCGAGATATCCAGGCCGCTCTGGAGCATCGCAGTCATCTTGTACCAGGTCTCATACATCTCCCGGCCATAGATCCCCTTGATGGTGAGCCCATTGAACACCACCTCGTTCCAATCGATCGCGATCTCCTTGGGTGGGATTCCTAACAGCGCGATCTTGCCTCCGTGACACATGTTGTGAATGAGATCCCGCAAAGCGTGCTCGTTGCCAGACATCTCCAGGCCCACGTCAAACCCTTCCACCATCCCAAGCTCCTTCTGCACATCCGCCAGCTTCTCCTTCCGCACATCGACGGTTCGGGTCGCGCCCATCTGCCTGGCGAGCCCGAGGCGATATTCGTTCATGTCCGTGATTACCACGTAGCGAGCGCCCGCGTGCTTGGCCACGGCGACTGCCATGATCCCGATTGGACCCGCGCCGGTGATGAGGACGTCCTCACCCAATAGATCGAAGGAGAGGGCCGCATGCACCGCGTTGCCAAAAGGGTCGAAGATCGACTGGATGTCACGGGGCAGGGACTGGTCGTGATACCAGATATTCCGCTGCGGCACGGCGACGCGTTCCGCGAAAGCTCCCGTGCGATTCACGCCCAGACCTTCGGTCTCCGCGCAGAGATGCCGGCGACCCGCCATGCAGTTCCGGCAATGCCCGCAGACGATGTGTCCCTCCGCACTGACGATATCCCCCGGCTTGAAGTCCCTCACATTACTGCCAACCTCCAGGATCTCGCCGACGAACTCATGGCCGATCACCATGGGCACGGGCACCGTTTTCGCAGCCCATTCGTCCCAATTGTAGATGTGCACGTCCGTGCCGCAGATCCCGGTGCGATCCACCTGGATGAGCACGTCATCGATGCCGATCTCCGGTTCCGGGACGTCCTGGAGCCAGAGTCCAGGTTCGGCTTTTGCTTTGACGAGGGCTTTCATAGTTCGGGGGCCAGTCTTCAACCTAGCGCGCTTTCTTCCAACAGAGAAGTCTGTCATGCAGGCAATCCGTTGCGTGATTTTCCTGACAAGCACCAGAAGTTGCGCATGTTGCACACGTGAATCGCGGAGACATGCTGGATCGCGTCCAGGCAGAGGACGAACTGTGGGACATCGCCATCGTCGGTGGCGGCGCCACGGGGCTGGCCTGTGCTCACGACGCCGCGCTCCGCGGTTACAAGGTCCTGCTCGTGGAGCAAAGCGATTTCGCCAAGGGCACCTCCAGCCGCAGCACCAAGCTGATCCACGGAGGCGTGCGTTACCTGGCCCAGGGCAATGTCAGCCTGGTGCGGGAAGCCCTGGAGGAGCGGGCGCGGCTCATGCAGAACGCCCCGAATCTGGTGAAGCCCTTGCCCTTTGTGTTGCCTGCTTACCACTGGTGGGAGCCGCCATTCTACGGAATCGGCCTCTGGATGTATGACATGCTGGCCAAGGAAATCGGCCAACGTCGCTCCCGGCCTCTTACCGCCAATACCATCCGCAAACAGATGCCGGGGTTGCGGGAACGGGGACTCATCGGCGGTACGCTCTACTTCGACGCTCAGTTTGACGATACCCGGCTGGCAATCGCGTTGGCCAAGACGGCGGTGCAGAATGGCGCTACGGTGCTCAACTACGTTCGCGCCCGTGGGTTCGTGAAGGAGAACGGCCGGATCACGGGCCTGGAACTGGAAGACAAGGAAACGGGGCTGCAGATGCGGGTTCGCGCCAAGGTCACGATCAACGCCACGGGCGTCTTCGCGGATGAAGTGCGCAAGCTCGATGATCCAGACGCTCCCGCCGCGGTTCGCCCCAGCCAGGGCGTGCACCTGGTCCTGGATCAGAAGTTCCTCAAGAGCACTTTCGCCATGCTCATCCCGCGAACCGATGACGGCCGGGTGCTCTTCGCGATTCCCTGGCATGATCACCTGTTGGTTGGTACCACGGACGTTCCCGGCAGCGAGAAAAGCCTGGAGCCCGTGCCCAGCCTGGAAGAAGTCGATTACCTGCTGGAACACATCGGCCGCTATCTCACCAGACAACCCGACCGGAGCGATATCCTCAGTGCCTTTGCGGGTCTTCGCCCCTTGGTGAAACCGCCGAAGGGGGCGGGATCCACTGCGGCGATCTCCCGCGATCACAGCCTGTTCCTCTCCGATTCCAAGCTCCTCACGATCACGGGAGGGAAGTGGACCACCTGTCGCCGCATGGGAGAAGATGCCATCAATCGCGCCGCGGAGATCGGTGGCCTCGAGATTCGGCCCTGCGCCACGGAGAACGCAGCGTTGTTGGACGACCAACCGGTGCGCGACCCCGAGTCCAAGACCCGGCTGCATCCGGATCTGGAATATGAGGAATCCGACATTCTCACCGCCGTGCGAAGTGAGATGGCCCTCAACGTGGAAGACGTGCTGGCGCGGCGCACCCGTGCCTTATTTCTCAATGCCCAGGCCGCCATCGACCTCGCTCCCAGTGTGGCTGCTGAAATGGCGCAATTGCTGGACCGGGATGCGGACTGGCAGGAAGAGCAAGTGAAGCGATTCAGGAAGGTGGCGCAGTATTATTTGCCGGGGTGAGGGAGTGAGAAGGTAGGTCGTCACCGAGGCATGCTGATTCAAGCTGGAGAGCTCGTAGGGGTGCGGCAAAGACACATACAAAGATCGAGAAGTTTGAACTGAGCGCAGACTTCGACGGGCGATCCACTCCTCTGCAAAATTTATTTCACATTTCCTAAATATGTGGTTTTGTCAGATCTCGTAACTGGATCTCTACGCACCATGTCCGCCAAGACCACGCACATAGCCGCTGTAATCCATGGCCGTTTCGGCAGGGCCGCTCGCATCGTTCCCATCTGGGAAACCTCGCCACGACGCTGGATGAAGAAAATCACGGAGTTTTTCCGCGGCTTTTCCCAGCCCTTTATCGCGATGTGAGGGAAGTAGGGGAATCCGTGAGGATTTCAACCGCAGGCTGAGTGGCTATTTCTTTTGCCCGTAATACGCCTTCGGCCCATGCTTGCGCTGGTAATGCTTATCCAGGATATGCCGGGGTAGATCCTCCGTCGCGGGATTCAGCACCAGGGCGCCATAGGCCATCTGGCAGCAGGTTTCCAGCGCGATGCTGTTCTTCACCGAATCCATGGCGTCTTTTCCCCAGGTGAAGGGAGCGTGGAACTTCTGGAACGCGGCAGGCATTTCCATCGGTTTGATCCCATATTTACGGAAGCACTCCACGATCGCGAGACCCGTATTGGACTCGTAATCCTCTTCAACTTCTTCCGCCGTGAGTTCTCGCACCACAGGGACCGGCCCGTAGAAGTGATCCGCATGAGTGGTGCCCTGGCAGGTCAACTCCCGGCCTGCCTGACAAAACATCACCGCATAGGTACTGTGCGTATGCGTGATTCCGCCAATCTCCGGAAATTCGCCGTAGAGAATCCGGTGGGTGGGCGTGTCAGAAGAGGGGCGAAGACTGCCTTCGACAACCTTGCCTTCCAGATCCACCACCACCATCTGATCCGCGGTGAGGTCCGAGTAGGCGATGCCACTCGGCTTAATCACGAACATGCCGCGATTCCGGTCGATGCCGCTGACATTGCCCCAGGTGAGCTTGACCAGTCCGGCCGAGTCCAGAAGGAGGTTCGCTTCCAGGACTTGCTGCTTGAGATCCTCTAACATATGTCAACCTTTCCTCACACGTTCACGAATTGCGAGGAGTTGTTTCATAATGTGATCGAGGCTGCCAGACCATTCTTTGGTGCCGAAGGCATCGTGGAGGGTTCGGTAGAGCTGATAAAGCTCCGCATAAGCCGCCTGACGGGCCGGATCGGGCTGGTAAACGTGATCGCGATAGCTGCAGACACCGGCCTGCGCTTCCTCAATTGAGATCTTCCCACTGCTCACCGCACCGAAGATAGCCGCCCCGAGGGCACAGGCCTGATCGCTGGTTGCCACCTTGAGCGGCCGACCCAGGATATCGGCGTAAATCTGCATCAGCGTCGCGTTCTTCACCGCGAGCCCGCCGGTGTTGACGACTTCCTCGATCTTCACGCCGTATTCTTCCATCCGCTTGATGATGGTCAGCGCTCCAAATGCCGTTGCCTCGATAAGGGCCCGGTAGATCTCGTGCGCTTGGGTATGCAGTGTCTGGCCCAGGATCATCCCGGTGAGGCGGACGTCGACGAGGATCGTGCGGTTCCCGTTGTTCCAGTCGAGCGCCAGCAGTCCGGTCTCGCCCGGCTGCATCTTGGCCATCTCAGCCTCCATGTTGATGAACTTTTCCTCGGCGGTAACGCCGTAATCATCCGGCACGAGGTGATGCACGAACCAAAGGAAGATATCGCCCACAGCGGATTGACCGGCCTCGATGCCAAAGTAGCCGGGTAGGATGGACCCATCCACAATGCCGCATACACCAGGGATGTCCTCCAGTTGTTTGGAGTTCGGCGTCACCGTGACATCACAGGTGCTGGTCCCCAGCACTTTGACGAGGGTGCCTTCCTTCACACCGACGCCGACCGCGCCCATATGCACGTCAAAGGCTCCCACGGCGACGGGCGTCCCTGCGGGTATGCCGAGTTTGGCGGCCCATTCCTCAGTCAGCTCACCAGCCTTGGTATCGGCGGTGTGCGCCTTCTCATAGAGACGGTCCCGCAAATCCGCGAGCTTGGGATCCAGCATGGCCAGGAACTCCTTGTCCGGCAATCCGTTCCACTCTTCGCAGAACATGGCTTTGTGACCGGCGGAGCAAATGCCGCGCATCACGTTCTCCGGTTTGGTGTTGCCCGTTAGAACGGCCGGAATCCAGTCGCAATGCTCCACCCAACTGTAAGCTGCATCGAAGACGTCGGGCGCGATGTTCTTGCAGTGCCAGATCTTGCTCCACCACCACTCGGAAGAGTAGGTGCCGCCACACTTTGCCAAATACTGAGGCCGGTGTTGCGCGGCGATCTCTGTAATCTTGGCGGCTTCCTCGTGGCTGGTGTGATCCTTCCAGAGCCAGACCATGGCGTTCAGATTGTCCTTAAACTCAGGAAGCAAGCCGAGAGGCGTCCCTTCCGCATTGACGGGAATCGGGGTGCTGCCGGTCGAGTCGACCCCGATGCCCAGGATTTCCGCCGGATCGAATTCCGGATCGGCCTGCCGTGCTTGTTCGATCGCGCCTTTGATGCTGGTCTCGAGTCCGTCCAGGTAGTCCTGCGGATTCTGCCGCGCGACATGGGGATCCTTGACATCGGTCAGGATGCCAAGCGTGCCGGAGGGGTAGTTGAAAACCACGGAACCCAGCTCGGTGCCAGTGGACAATTCCACCAGAAGCGAGCGGCAAGAGTTGGTTCCGAAATCAATTCCCAGGGAGTATTTTTTCATGGTTAGACAATCGTGAGCCCCTCTCGTAGCATGGGAGCCAACAAGACTCAATCATGGATCCCAAAGCCGTTGCCCTCATCGCGCACGATCAGAAGAAGCTCGATATGGCCATGTTCGTGAAAGATCACCAGGCGATCCTGGAACGCTTTCCCCTCATCGCCACCAAGACCACCGGCACGGTGCTGAGTTCCAAGACCACGCTCCAGATTGAGACGCTCCAGTCCGGACCGCATGGGGGAGATCTCCAAGTCGGGGCGCGCATTGCGGAGGGCAAGGTGCTGGCCGTCCTGTTCTTTCGGGATCCGCTCACCGCGCAGCCTCACGAACCGGATGTATCCGCCTTGATGCGGATCTGTGACGTGCACAACATCCCACTGGCCACCAACCTGGGAACAGCCGAGGCGATCATTGCCTGGCTGGAAGAGTTGAAGCTGGAAGGGTAGAAGCCTGGATATAGCGGCTGGAGGAGAGCAAGACGCTTCAAGTGATCAGCGAATGTCGGAGCGCGAGCGTCCTCGCTCGCATCGATCGAAGCGGGCAAAGCCATAGGTTGGAGTTCACGCTTCAGCGTGCGCGGAGCCTATCCGCCGCAAAGGCTTCGGCGAGATTCTTCTCGCACGCTGAAGCGTGAACTCCAACCAAGAGACTGCGCCGGCGGCTTGCGTGTCTATTCTCCAAACAACTCGGCGAGCGAGCCGCTCGCGCTCCGACAGAATAAAAAAGCGGACCCCGCACAAGGCGAAGTCCGCTCTTTAGAATTCGGTGTCAGATAGACGAGGCGCTTAGACCAGGTCGTAGAGGTTCTCCTTGCACCATTGGCCGTTCTGCAGCGTCACGCCGTCGGGATCGCCGATCGCTTCGTGGCACTCGTCTTCGCAGATGATCCAGCCGTTGTAATTGCGAGTCACCAGCCATTCGGTGATCTGGTGGAAGTCCAGCATGCCGGTGCCCATCTTGGCCCAGGGCTCAGGGCCCATGTGATTGAAGTCCTTGTAGTGGATGTGGTCCACGAGATGACCCCATTTGGTCAGGGTCGCGATCACGTCCATGCCACCACGAGCGATGTGACCCACGTCCGGAGTCCAGCCCGTCACGGTTGGGTCGAGGCTGCTGATGACCACGTCATAGTCTTCCTGAGTCCGCACCACGGATGCTGGCGGGCTGTTGGGGTGAAAGGTCGCAGCGACGCCTTGATCCACGGCGCGGCGGCTCACGGCGTTCACGTTCTTCACCAGGTTCAGCCGACGCTCTTGCAGGTCCTTGCGATTGGTTGGCAGGGGAACCGTGCCGAGCTTGGCCCCAGGGAAGTGCTTCAGCAGCGCGATTGTCTTCTCGGCGGCTTCCTTCTCGTCCGCCGTTTCCGTGGCTTCGTTCCAACCGCAAACCAGGGCGATGCCGGCGAGTTCCATGTTGTTGGCCGCCAGGGTATCGCGCAACTTGGCGGGATCTTCCAGGTCACCCATCCAGAAGTGCATCGGCTCGATGCCTGTGAAGCCGGCCTGCGCGGCGATGCGGATCATGTGATCCAGTTTGTTCTCATAAGCCTTGCCGCCTTCCTGCATGAACCAGGTATAGACTTCGGAGCCGAATTTGATGTTTGCCATGGGTTTGCGTAGTGGGTTTTGGAATT
>JBHIXE010000143.1:0-12027 GCA_041984905.1 Verrucomicrobiales bacterium
CCCCCTCGCACGTTCACTCGTCTGGGGAGCGGCATGGGATCAGACCCGCGATGCCGAGGCGTCGGCATCGGCCTACATCGACCTCGTCCTGCGCACGAGCGACGACGACGGACGGACGTGGTCGGCGCTCCGCGTCGTGCAGGAGGAGGCGGAGGAGACGATCGGCAACCCGGTTCCGGTCCTCGATCGGAGCACGGGGACGGTCTGGCTCCTGTTCTGCCGGAACAACGATCGCGTGTTCGTGACGCACTCAGACGACGAGGGCGAGAGCTGGTCCGATCCGCGGGTCGTGCTGGATTCCCACGAGGAAGGGCTCGGCGACAAGCGCAGCATTCTAGTGGGCAATCTCTGGACCGATCCGCTGGGTCGGCTCTGGCTGATCTTCGATCAGTCGATGGATATGTTCGATGGAAGGGCTGGCGTGTGGGCGACGCTCTGCGAGAATCCGGATGCCGACGAGCCCGTCTGGTCCACGCCACGCCGCATCTGGCATGGAGTCACGCTGAACAAGCCGGTCATCCTCTCCACGGGGGAATGGATGATGCCGATCTCTCTAGATCAGCGAGGCGGGTTTGGGCCTTTCAAGGGATGCTTCACGGAGCTGGATCCCTACCGCGGCGCCAACGTCTTCGTCTCCACGGATCAAGGCGAGAACTGGCAACGTCGGGGGATGGCAGTGTTTCCCAACCCGGATTGGCACGAACACATGGTTGTGGAGCGTAAAGATGGGAGTCTTTGGATGCTTGCCAGGACTCGATCCGGAATCATGGAGAGCACCTCCAGCGATGGAGGAGTGACTTGGGCGGAACCCACGGAATCAGCCATCAAGCATCCCGTGGCGCGGTTCCACATTCGGCGTCTGGCCTCCGAACGAATCCTCCTGATCAAGCATGGTGACACGATTGATTCGCACGAGGGACGCGTGCAACTCAGCGCCTGGCTCTCTGAAGATGAAGGGAAGAGCTGGCAGGGCGGACTGGTCTTGGATGAGCGCAAGGGCATCTCCTATCCGGATGGATTTCAGGCGCCCGACGGCACCATCTTCATCTCCTATGACCGAAATCGTTCAAGCGATGGCGAAATCCTGCTGGCCCGATTCACGGAAGAGGATATTCTGGGAGGGGAATTGGTGAGCCCGGGTTCCAAACTGAAACTGCTGATCAGCAAGCCCATGGGGAACAAGAAGAAAGACTGATTCCTGGTGGAAAGAGGTTTCGCAAGATTCGCGGAAAGGCTCGCAACCATCGGAGAGCGGCAGAAACGAGAAATCGCTCAAACTGAAATCATGGAACCCATTTATGGTGCAGATGCCTATTCTCCGGACCAGGTAGCGGAGCGAGTGGAAGCCGTTGGCGTCAAGAAAGCCAACTTACCTGTTCTATCTCTGGCGGCATTGGGAGTTTTGGCAGGTGGCTTCATCGCCTTGGGCGCGATGTTCTCCACGGTGGTGGCCTGCGATGCCGAGTTGGGATTTGCCCTGAAGAGGGTCTTGGTAGGGCTCACGTTCTCGCTTGGACTCATTCTGGTCGTAGTGGCGGGAGCGGAGTTGTTTACGGGGAACAACCTGATGGTGATGGCGTGGGTGCACCGGAGGATCTCCAGCCAGCTGTTGCTCAGAAATCTGGGGATCGTCTACCTGGCCAATTTTGTTGGTGCAATTGGATTGGCGGTGATTGTCAGCTTGGCAGACCTCGGCAAGCTGAACGAAGGCGCGTATGAGTCCTCCGCCATCGCGATTGCCACAGCAAAGTCTTCGCTAGGATTTGTGGAGGCCTTCTTCAGAGGGATTCTCTGCAATGTCTTGGTCTGCCTCGCTGTTTGGCTGGCCATGGCCGGTCGCCAGGTCACGGATCGGATCCTGGCAATCCTGTTTCCGGTGACGGCCTTCGTGGCGGCGGGTCTGGAACACTGTGTGGCAAATATGTATTTTATTCCCCTGGGTATCTTTCTGGCGGGAAACGCCGCCCCCCCGGAATTGACCTGGTGGAACTTCATTGTGGGCAATCTCGTACCGGTGACGCTGGGCAACCTGGTCGGCGGCGCAGGCATGGTGGGATTGGTCTACTACGTCATATATCGAAGAAACGTTGCTGTTTGAATTTCAAAGAAAGTGGATCATGAGAATGTTGCTGAAGTTGTTGCTAATCCTTGTGGCGCTGCCCGCTTGGGGGCAGGAGGAAGAGGAGGCTATTTACCTGGCTCGCCACATGTACCGACATGACTGTGCCAGTTGTCATGGGGATAAAGGAGAGGGAAACGACGAGTTGCTGGTCCCGGCGATTGCGGGGTTGCCAGACTACTATGTCATGCAGCAGATGGAGAAGTTTCGCGCGCTGTTAAGAGGTGGCGATCCGGAAAGCATGAAGTCCCAGTCCATGCATCAGGACGCCAAGGAACTCGATGATGCAACGCTGAAGGCGCTCGCCCGCGTCATCAACGCCATGACGCCCGTCAAGGGGGTGGGCAGCGTGATTGGAGATAGGGAGAGAGGGCAAATGCTCTATGAGAACCTCTGTGCCGCTTGTCATGGCCAGATGGCGCAGGGAGACGCATCCAAGGAGAGCCCGCCTCTGCACGGTTTCCAGGATTGGTACATTGTGCAGCAGGTTCAGCTGTTCAAAGCGGGCAAGCGCAAGGCAGATCCCGCCAACGTGGATTCAGTGGAAATGCACGCCATGGCCAAGCGTCTCTGGAGGGGCAAAGACGTACGAGACATTGCCTCGTTCATCGCGACGAGCCTGGAAGGCTATCAAGACGCGGAGCCCTAGGTGGAATGGTTTGAATCGGCTCTATAGTCACCAAAGGCTGCAGGGATTTACCCAAGAAGAGCATGAAATGCTCTGCGTGGATTTGCTGAGGCCCAAGGTAGTATGTAGGTCTTGCCTGTTTGCTTTTTCAGTGCGCCAGTGGTCGGCGGGTCTGCATTCGGAAACTTCTCTGAGCAATGGAACCGTCAACAGGGCGCCATCGTCCGGAAGGTCAGATTGATTCGTGGTTCCTTGACCTTCTTGGTTTTGGGAAGGCAATGCCGCCAGTGAGTCTGGGTCGCTCCCTGCATCATCAAGAGGCTGCCATTCTCCAGCATCACTGAGACGATTTCGTCGGTCTGCTTGTGCTTGAACCGAAAGACCCGCTCGGCACCCAGACTAAGGGATGCGATCGCCCCGTTCTCCTGAAGCGTCTTCTCATCATCGCTATGCCAGGCCATGCCTTCGTCTCCGCTGTGGTAGAGATTGAGCAGGCAGGAATTGTAGGTGCAGCCGGACACACGTTCGGTTAGCTCCTTCAACTCTCGCAGATCGTCACTCCAGGGAATCGCTTCCTTGGTGGCTCCAGAGTAGGTATACGAAAAGCCGCGATCCCCATACCAGGCAACCTTGCGAGCGGTGACGATCCGTTTGCCGAAGAAGACCGCCTCATCATGGGCCCAAGGCACCTCCTTCATCAGGAGCGCTTCAAAGCGTTGCGCCTCGGCGAGGGTAAGGATCGGGCCATGGTAATAGGCCTCGCCATCATGCGGGAGGAGATTGCGGTGAGGATCCGGCGGGAAAAGATCGTCCATGTCACTGGAGGTTACGTCCGTGGTTGACAGGTGGAGCAATCGTGCGAGAGCGCATTCCGATTCTTGCGGTTTTCTTACACCCCTGGTATGAAGACCTGACTATGGTGCCAGCACCTGATCCGCGGCACGAGAAGAACCGGCATCACTTGGCAACAGCGGTGTTCGTCTTGATCGTTGCCCCGAGTTTGGTGATCGCAAACTTCCTTTGGGCCCAGTTACAGGGACTCGTAGTGGTTCAAGCGATTGCTTGTGCCGTTGTTGTGGTTCTCCGAACGATCATAATTGAGGCTGGGGTGAGGCGTCGTGTAACTCAAACTGAAGAGAACTTTGAGCGTGGTGCACGAAGCTTTTTCAATTGCGTCTTCGGATTTACCCTGAAGGAAAAGAGCGAATCGAGAGAGAAGACTCCGTAGCAGTCGACCTGTATCGCTGGCGCGAATTGGCGGATCAATGAGTCTTGCGAAACAGGAAGACGATCACCCCTACCAGGAGGAGGCCGATCCCGTAGTAGATGGATTCCCCAGGGGCAGCGGCAAGGGCGAAGGTCACAATGGCTGAGGTGATGAGCGACCACCCAATCGTGGTCTGATAGCGGAGGATCTTTTCGTCGTTCATTTGTGAGGAGACAGGTTGAAGGTTGGAGAAGGGATGGAGCAATCGGTGTGCCGTTGGCCGGATCTCCCGTTGAGACGTCGTAGGAGCACCTCGTTGCTTTCCAGTGGCCTGCATTCTGCATGTCCATCAATCCAAGTAGATCGGCGCTCTGCATGATCTCCGTTTGGAGTCAGGACGGGCTTGAAGAAAAAACTGGCGGATCTTCTCCCGAGCCATGCCTCGCGAAGCGTGCTTGCACCTTGTCCTCCTGTCGAAACTGATCCCGCATGGGATCAAACGCCTTTACCGGGAGTTGAAGGGCGCCCACCCGCCACTTGGCGAAGGGGTATGCCATTGGAGACCCTCTCCTCGCTTTCAGTTTGGGGATGGATCGACGCAATGATATGGTGAGGCAACGTCTAACCCGCTGAATCCCATGCCCGCTTCCGACCCCATGAACGATCCGAACGCCCTCTGGCTCTATGAGGAAATCATGCTGTTAGCCCTTCGGGACAAGCAAGGCACCATCTCCACGGGCTACTCGGAATACGCTGTTGCCGGAGCCGTGGTGGCGGAGTTGTTGCTGGATCAACGCATCTCTCTGGATGGCTCCAAGCGACAACTGGTGAATCTCAATGACCCCAAGCGCACGGGCGATCCTATCATGGACGCCTGCCTGGACAAGATGGAAGCCGCCAAGCGGCGTGCTTCCCTGGAGAACTGGATCACCCGGCTGGCCTGCATTCCGAAACTGCGGCACAAGGTCGCGCATCAACTGTGCGAACGCGGCATTCTCCAGGCGGAAGAGGACAAGGTTCTGCTGGTGTTTTCTCGCAAGATCTATCCGGAGCTGAACCCCGAACCGGAACGCGCCATCATTGAGCGGCTGCGAGAGGCGATCTTCAGCGATGACTCCGAGGTGGATCCCCGCACCGTAGTGCTCATTTCCCTGGCGGACGGCGCGGATCTGCTCAAGGAGAATTTTGACCGAAAAGAAATTGCTCGCCGTAAGGAGCGGATTGAGGCGATCGTGCATGGGGACGCGACTGGCAAGGCGACCAAAGATGTGATCGAGGCTTGTGAGGCGGCGGTCATGGTCGCGACGGTATTCCCAGTTATGGTCGCGGCGGCGGCCGCAGCGATTTCCTGATCCGCTATTCATCACGAGACTCGCGTGAACTGACGGCTACCGGCAAAGTCTGCCTAGGGAACCTGCAGAAGGACGGTTCACGGTCTTCGGCTCTTGACGAAAATCTGGAAATCCGGGGCCGCTTGGCGAGCCGTCTGCATAATGGGAGACGCCGTGGAGGGAAGCTCAAATCCAAAGCGCTCGACCATGAAGGTGCGGAAGAGGCCGGTTTCGTCATAGTCCGTCGGCTCCGAATCAGGAGCATCCAATCCTCCTTTAAAGTTACCATGCCAAAATGAATGCTCGCAGAGTCCGGCTCATCATTCTTTGCCTCATCGCGATCGTCGTCTCTGCTAAGGCATTTCGCATGCATTTCCCAGGATGGTTTGAGCCGGCGCCGCTTGCTTCTGTAGGCGGCGAGCCCTTGTCGGTGTGCATTGATGTGATGCCTTACCTCCAGCTGGATCCCACCTGGAGAGCGGAAAAGATGGGCAATAGTAATGGATCGCTCGGCCGCTATGGATGTACGGTCTGTGCCACGGCCATGGCCCTGACCTCACAGGGAAACCCGATCAATCCCAGCGAGCTTAATCGGGTGCTGACCGAGCAGGGCGGCTTCACGGCTTCCGGCTTGCTCATCTGGGCATCCATCAAGGAGGCCTCGGAAGACCGCTTTGGGATTCGAATCGTGGACCGGTGTTCGCATGCCTATCTCGATAACCAGCTCAAGGCAGGCAATCCGCTCATCGCCAAGGTGCTCTACGAAAACCGTATCTGGCATTGGGTGCTCATCACGGGCAAAGAAGGGGACCGTTATCTCATGCACGATCCCCTGGGCATTGGCGTGAAGCATGAAGTGATGGAGGAGGAGTTTCCCCAGATCTACGCCATTCGTCACTTGGTGAAGTTGTAGTCGCTTCCTTTTTACCCGGATAATATTGACAATGTTTTAATCCGGGTAAAAATCAGGGTATGAGCGCACCCCAATTGCCCCTTCAATGCACCGCTTTTGCCGGCACGAGCCATATCGCGACCGGCTCTCCTCAAGAGGTCGCGACCACACTCTGGGAATGGCAGCAACGCGGCGATGAACGCTTGCTCCTTACCTTCGATGACGAATCCGCACGACCGGTCGAATTCGAACTGCAGGGCTCACTGGAAGATGTGCTTGCCCGCATTGAGAAGCGTCTCCCTGATGAGTCGGCATCGGAAGAAGAGGAGGGGGAACCCGTGCAGACGCGAGGTCGAGGCCGGCCTAAGCTGGGGGTGGTGCCCCGAGAAGTCACCTTGCTTCCGCGTCATTGGGACTGGCTGGGCGAACAACGCGGAGGCGCTTCCGCGACCCTGCGTCGCCTCGTCGAAACCGCGCGCAAGACCGAGACCCCCAGACTCCGCAAGCGTCGCGCCCAGGAAGCCGCCGACCGGTTCATGGGCAGCATCGCCGGCGATCGGGCCGGCTACGAAGCGGCGACTCGCGCGCTCTATGCGGGGAATCGAGAAGGGTTTGAGGGCGCACTGCAGGATTGGCCTGAGGACGTGCGCGTCTATGCCACGAAGCTGGCGGAAGGGGCGTGGTGACCTTATTCCGGCCGAATGCCGAGAACGAGCCTCTCTGTTTCCGTGCCAGTGATCGCAACGTGGGTGCAGCCGTTCAGGTCCGCGATCTTGCCGAGAATACCGTCTGTATCGCCGCCCCAGCCGACCCAGGTGTTGTCCGCGCGCCGACCAAGCGCAAGATTGCGCGAGACGACCAACTCCTCAATCGGGCCCAGATTTTCTGGAACATCGAGAACATCATTCCCGCCGCCATCGACTCGCCATGGCTCCACCGATCCGTCTTCTTTGAGAGCGAGAAACTGGCCATAGTGGCCGCAGACGTCGATTACATCTGTGATCGATTCCGGGACGACAGGCGGATCCTCTCCCCACACCTCCACCGAGCCATCGGCCGTTACTGCCAGGTCGAAATTTGCGCCGCTGGCTTCCCTTCCGTAAACGGATCGGCATGGCCCGAGATCGGACGGGAGTTTCCACTCGGACTGGGGATCCTCATAATCCAATCCTCCGGCAACGACCGTGCCGTCCTCCCGAAGGACAAGACACCGCGAGATTTTGACGGGGTTCCCCCATGCTCCTCGAACGAAAACCATGCTGGGCGCTTCATCCTCCAACCATTCGCTGATCTGTGTCATGAGAGGTTCGTTATCCACGGCCGACCATCCCCAACCACGCAGATTCCCGCGGCGATCCTCGACCAAAAATCCGGACAACCCGCGAGCGTTAACGATCCGCTTGATGCGATCCAGGTCTTTCGGGATGCGATTGAGTCGAATATAGCTGGCCTCGCCCTGGAAAAACTTTCCGCCCTTCTGCACAGCTGCCCAAGTATCGCCGACGCCAAAAACCTGGACCACCTCGCCCCGAGCCAACTCCTTGGGGACTTCGAGAGGTTTGCCTTGGAGCGTTCCGATCGCGACCAAATCGCCACCTTGAAAGTCATCCTCCTCCGTGCGTGTCAATGCCGTGACCGGACTCGAGTCGCCAGCAGCTGCGGACTCCTGAATTGCCGCAAGCTCATCCCGCTTGGATTTGACTTTGAGTGCGTCATCCAGCTTTCGATCCCTGGTGAGTTCATTCTGGAGAAGAGCTAGAGCCTGGTCGTATGCTTCAAAAACTGGCTGGGCGTTTGCGTCACGGGCAGCGACGAGCTCTTTCAGTGAATTTCGATAGGTTGAGCGCAAAGCCTTCAGACCATCCGGTGTGGTTTCCTCGTCTTCCGCCGGTACCTCTCCGCCGCTCTCCATGCGTTTCTTTTCATCACGGAGTTGGACCGCTTCAACAAGACCGCCAGCCTTCGACGCATTGTCAATTTCCCGATCCAAAGCGGCGACATAGCTGGTATTCAGGGTAGCCACTTGGTTTTCAAAGTCAGCATTGGCTTTGGCGGCATAAGCGTCTTGGAACTGCGCTTCCAACTTATCAAGGCGAGATTGAAGGGTTTCTTGGGCGTTGACTGTACTGAATACGAAATAAGGGAAAAGGAAAACGAGAATAAGGCGCATCCGATTCATCTTCTGTGGTTTAAGTGATCAGTCAATTCTTAATGTCTACCCCAAAGGATTATCATTACGCCATCGAAAGGACTTCCGTGGGCTTTCCTTTAGGCGTGAGAATACAGGTCGGCCCTTCGCCGGACCTGGGGGTTCCATCCGAATCTCTTCACCTTGTGACCCGAGGCGAAGATTTCCCCAATGGTATTTGCCCGAATCATGAAGTGAGGTTAGGGAACCAGGGTTCCATGGCTCCGCGCTACGAGACAGTCTCTATCACCATTGATGACGCTGCCATTGCTGAGGGCAACTTGTGGCGGATTATCGAGCCAGTTTGGTGGCTTGGAGACATCTACAACGGTGAGGCTTCTTACGAAGGTTCATTGCGTCCATTCTCCACGGAGCAACGCCTCATATTCGCTCTCCGCTGGTACCGCTCGGAAGTGAACAATGGAGGGCATCATCAATTCTACTCCAACTCTACGGGAGTTGTGTGGAAGGACGCTCTCAGGGCTTTTGTTGCGATCGGTCTGCAGGCTGGGGCGGACATTATTTTGGAATCCGCCAATCGATTGGGAGGGCAACCGTCTCTCGATCACGAGACCCGTCTTGAGCAGTTGGAAGAATACGATCCCGCCTTTCGCGATTTGGACGAGCGGTTCTATGAATTGGGGCGGGAGACGGATCTAGTCGAGGCAATGATGGCTTTTGTGAGGGCGAACCCGGCCGCGTTCCACTTCGAGGGTGAGGTTCGAATATTGGTGTTTTCTTGAAGCGCGAGGGAGGCGTTGTCCTTGAGAAGTTTGAATGGAGGCCCCTTGTGGCGCTGGAGTCACCGGCCATCATCCACAGGAAGGCTCATACCGTGAAGCAGGGCAGGGGCAGCGATCTTCGCGACGACAGAACAGTTTCCTTGCATTTCCCGCCCAATCCGCCAGATTACCCGTCCTCGCCGCAACGGCGGGACCTTTTGTCGGGGTGTAGCGCAGCTTGGTAGCGCGTCTCGTTCGGGACGAGAAGGTCGTGGGTTCGAATCCCGCCACCCCGACCACTTTAACTTAAGGGATTGCTGCTCCTGTCCCCTCTAGGTAAAATCAGAATATGTCCCAGGCAATTGAGATCGAATTTCCCGATGATTTGATTCGCTTCGAGTTGCCGAGGGGTGTGCATGACCGATTGCAGCATCTCCTTGATAAGCAGGATTCGGGAATCGCGCTAACAGAAGACGAGCGAAATGAAGCTGAGGGTTTGGTCGTTCTGGCAGAACAACTCTCGCTCTTGAAATTGCGTTCCCGGACGGTTGCCGAAGGTTGATGACCATCCCCAACGAGCTCCGCAGGGAAGTGGTTCTTCGTGCAGAGAATCGGTGTGAATACTGTCGCCTATCGCAAGCAGGTCAGGAGGCGACCTTTCACATTGACCACGTTGTCCCTGTTGTTGAGGGAGGACCCACCGAGCTGTCGAATTTGGCCTTGGCCTGTGTCTCTTGCTCGCTCAAAAAAGGGGCGAGGCAGTTTGCCCCTGATCCTGAAACTGATGAAAGCGTGAGACTCTTCCATCCTCGTACCGACGAATGGAAGAACCACTTCCGTTGGGACGGAACGGAGGTTCTTGCACTGACGGCCATTGGGCGCGCGACAGCAAGTCTATTAGACCTAAATCGCCCGCTCATTCGGGCGATCCGTGATGAAGAAGCTCACTGGCACCGGCATCCACCCGAATAGGTGTGCTATCTGCAAAGAGAGGCACCTGCACCTAGGGAATCCTGGACACATTTCGTACATTGGTAACCATTCCACGAAGGCATTCATGCTGGTTCGGATGTCTCAATAAGCGGGGCTGGCGGACTAAGAGCAGCATCCGCGAGAAGGACCTCGCTTCGATCCAAGGGCACTGAGACCTGCTCGAAGTGGAGGTCAATCCGTTCATGATCTTCACCAACAACCGCTTGGGCCACAATCAGTCTGTGGTGCCCGCAAGGCACGTCAAAGCCTCGGTCAACCTCCCACTCCTCTGGACCCTCGATCAAGACTCTCCCAGTTCTGCACCTGAATGGCACCATGATGACGCGTTCGTAGATCACTTGGAATTGGTAGGGACCAAAACTCAAGGATCCGTTGGAGTGGCCCCACTCGAGAAGGGTAGCAAAGCAGGCGGTCGATTCTCGACGCGCAAATCCTTGGGCTGAGTGCTCCGCTGTCCATGCACAACCTGGTAGTTCCATAGACCGGTCATAAACCATAAATTGGCCGTAGGAGAAGTAGACGGGAGGAGTTAGGATTGTGTTCTTCATTCTTCAAGTGGCCAATGCGAAGCTACTTACTGCGACGTCTAATCAAAGTTGGGCAGGCTTCCCAACTTCCCCGGCCTTGCCTTAGCCCGACGTGACGGCGGGCTGACTTTGGGGGAGCGAAGCAGCGGGAGGGGGGATTTGGTATGAGAGTAACTTTGAGTTTCATGAGTGAAGAGCGTTATTACGCTTCGCGACTCGCTTGAAGTACATCGCAATCGCAGCCAGCAATAAACAGAGCGCCACGTAAACACCGACAGAGCCGTACTGCATGGGTCGGACGAACTCGGTCTGTGGAATTCGGGCAGTGATGGTGTAGATGTGGTAGGGCATGGCTTGCACGGATTGGCTGAAGAAGGCGGGAATGGCATGGCCTCCAGCGGGAGATTGAACCTGCCAAGGCAATTCATTCTTGTGTGCGATGGCCGCCGTCCACATGATCGGGACGGTTGCGCTGAAGGTTCTCAAAACTCCCTGGCAGGAAACGGCGACAAGCCCTGGCACCGCTTGGGGTAGAATCACATTGCGCAGGGTCTGCCACTGAGTCGTGCCCAAGGCCAGGGACGCCTGCCGGAGTCCGCATGGAACGGAGCGAAGCGCCTTTTCCCAGGCTGAGATCATCGAAGGCAGAATCAGGATGGCCAAGGTGAACCCCCCAGCAATCATTGAGAATCCGAAGCCTTGAAAGCTGAGGTGAAGTCCCTGGCCCAGCGGAACCGAAAAGACACTCCGGGGTTGAGGTTCGGAAGTGATCACTGGAAAACAAAAGCAGAAGAGCCCCATTCCCACCAAGGCGATGGTGATCTCCGGGATAGGATTCGTAGTCGACACGAGGCCCCGAAGGGCCCGGGCCACGAGACATTTGTCTGTCGCAAACTCACTCAGATAGACGGCTGAGGGCAGTCCCAGGGCCAGTGTAATGAGAAAGCAAAGCCCCACCAGAATTGCCGATCCCACCATGGGGCCGAGAATGCCACCTCCGCAGTAGGAATGGCGGGCTTCCCGTCGAATGACCGCATCCGGGAAGGAAGTAAGGTAAGCATGGTAGTCAAGGACGCCCATGCGATGAACACTGCCTTCTTCATCCTCAAAGGTGACGAGAGTGGAGGGCGATTCGGTGAAGAAGTCACTATTGAACCATGGCTCTTTCTGCTCGGGGCTAGAGATTGACTCGTACTTGTTCTCTCCGAAGAATGCCGGGAAGAAGACGGGAACGGCCTTGGAGAGGATTACGCAGAGCAGGAGGCCAAAAGAGAGAAGCGTAAAGTAGGTCAAAAGTCCCAGAAGCCACTTCCCGATTCGATCCAGGGGTCTGAATTTGGAGGGATTGGGAGCGAAAGGGTTTTGATCTTGATAAAGTTGCTGCACACCTAGTAGAGGTCGCCTTCGTCATAGAGGTCTC
>JBHIXE010000143.1:12037-12377 GCA_041984905.1 Verrucomicrobiales bacterium
GCAGGAGCTTTCGACAGACCTGCACAAAATCTTCGACATTGGGAAGTATGAACTCTCCCTGGTTGACTGTCTTGCCATCCGTCATTTCAAGGAGGTGGAGGGGGGATGGGACAATTTGATAGGAATACGATTCTGCATCCCTGACTTCTAGAGCCCAGGTCGACCCATCAAGAGGATACAGGTAGAACTTCTGGAGCACTGTCAATCCTTCTAATGGGTCGCGCGCTCGCGGCTGGCTCACCAGGGTCTTGAGATCTTCAAAATGAGCGGAATCAAGGTCTACGGTGACGTCCAGATCAATCTTACCCAACTCATACCCTCCCATTCCATCCAGCCTAAC